>PMON01000043.1 GCA_003162395.1 Acidimicrobiaceae bacterium | reverse complement strand
TGCGACTCGGCCGCGAAGTTGACGATGGTGTCGATCGCGTAGTCCTTGATCGTTCGCTCGGCGAAGTCGAGGTCGCAGATGTCGCCGTGCACGAACGGCGCACGGTCCTTCACGTCGTCGAGGCTGGCCCGGTTACCCGCGTAGGTCAGCGCGTCATAGGCGACGACCAGGTCGTCGGGATGCCGCTCGACCCAGTAGCGGATGAAGTTCGATCCGATGAATCCGGCGCCACCGGTGACGAGCAGCCGCATTGTGCCGATCCTACTCATGGGCACCGGTCGGCTCGGTGTGCGGCACCCGCACGTGCACGACGTCGCCGGCAGCGACGACGTGAGTGCCGTCGTGCGTCGTCACCACGAGATGTCCCTCGTCGGTGATCGACGATGCCACACCGTCGATCGAGTTGTCTCGGAGCGTCACTCGCACGACCCGACCGAGCGTGACGAGGTGCTCGCGGTACGCCGCCAGCAACGTCGCACGCCCCTCCATCGAGCACAACGCGTCCGCACGCGTCGAGAGCTCGTCGAGGTAGACGTCGAGCAGCATGTCGCGGTCGTGCGACGTGCCCGTCTCGTTGCGCAGCGACGTGCCGTCGGCATCGGGTGGCCCTGTCGTCGACAGGTTGAGTCCGAGCCCGACGACGATCCCGGTCGTGCCGTCGGCATCTTGAATGCCGTCGGTCTCGGCCAGCACGCCGCCAAGCTTGCGATCCCCGACGACGAGGTCGTTCGGCCACTTGAGGCCGGCCGCGCACGAGGCGACCGCACGGACCGCCTCGATCGCGCTCAACGAGACCGCGACGCTCGCCAAGTGCCGGTCCTCGATCGCGAGGGGGGCACGCAGGAGCACCGAGCACAGCAGCGCGGTCCGCGGTGGTGCCTCCCAACGCCGATCGAGCCGCCCGCGCCCACGTCGCTGGAAGTCCGCGACCGCAGCCGTGCGGTCGAGGGCGCCGCTGCGAGCGGCTGCAAGCAGCCAGTCGTTCGTGGAGTCGATATCAACGAAGCGATGGACGGCAAATGAGGACGCCCTCACGCTCGACACCATAGGGTTCTCGTGCCTGCCGATCCGTGGTGGGCACGCAGGAGGCATCGGTGCTCGACAAGGTGCTCATCGCGAACCGCGGGGAGATCGCGGTCCGCGTCATTCGGACGTGCCGGGAGCTCGGCGTCGGCACCGTCGCGGTCTACTCGGAGCTCGATCGCGACGCGATGCACGTGCGCCTCGCCGATGAGGCGTACTCGTTGGGCGGTCAGTCCGCGAAGGACAGCTACCTCAACGTCGGCCGGATCACCGAGGTGCTCGCGGCATGCGGTGCAGACGGTGTGCACCCGGGCTATGGGTTCTTCTCCGAGAACGCGGACTTCGCGAGAGCCGTGACCTCGATGGGCGTGACCTTCATCGGGCCGTCGCCCGAGTCGATCGAGATCATGGGCGACAAGATCTCGTCGCGGCTCGCCGCCGAGGCCGCGGGCGTCGTGACAGTGCCGGGACGGTCCGAGCCGCTCGGCTCTTCCGACGAGGTCGTGGCCTTCGGCGAGCAGCACGGTTGGCCCGTCGCGATCAAGGCTGCGTACGGCGGCGGCGGGCGAGGGATGAAGGTCGTGCACGCCAAGGACGAGGCCGCCGAGGCGCTCGACGCGGCCGCCCGCGAGGCGCTCGCGTACTTCGGCCGCGCCGAGTCCTACGTGGAGCGGTACCTGACGTGGCCGCGCCACCTCGAGGTCCAGATCCTGGCCGACTCGCACGGCACCACGCTGTGGCTCGGCGAGCGCGACTGCTCGTGCCAGCGCCGCCACCAAAAGCTGATCGAGGAGTCCCCCGCCGCAGGCATCACCGACGCCGAGCGCGCCGCGATGGGAGAGGCCGCGGTCCGTGCCGCCGTCGCGTGCGGCTACGTGAACGCGGGCACCGTCGAGTTCCTGTTCCAGGACGGCGAGTTCTTCTTCCTCGAGATGAACACGCGACTTCAAGTGGAGCACCCCGTCACCGAGCTCGTGACAGGGCTCGACCTCGTCGAGTGGCAGCTACGGATCGCCTCGGGCGAGGCGCTCGACTTCACCCAGGACGACGTGCGAGCGAACTCGAGGGGCCACGCGATCGAGGTCCGCGTCAACGCCGAGGACCCCGCGGGAGGGCGGTTCTTGCCCTCACCCGGCACGCTGCGGGTGTTCGACCCGCCCGCGGGACCTGGGATCCGCGTCGACGCGGGCTACGCGGCCGGCGACACGGTGTCCCAGTACTACGACAACCTCATCGCCAAGTTCGTGACCTGGGGCGCGGACCGCGAGCAGGCGCGCCGCCGCATGCTCCGCGCGCTCGACGAGACGCGCATCGACGGCGTCGCGACGACGATCCCTGCGGACGTCGCGATCCTGTCGCACCCGGACTTCATCGCCGGGACCCACTCGACGAAGTGGGTCGAAGAGCGGCTCGACTTGAGCTCGGTCGGCTCTGCGTCCCAGGCCCTCGACGCGCCGCCCGAGGGTCGCACGCGCGCGTCGGTGACGACCGAGGTGGACGGGCGCCGCTTCACGGTCGACGTCTGGCTCCCCCCCGGCGGCACCGGTGGCCCAGCGGTCGCCAAGCCGTCGCGTCGTGTGAGCCACGCCGGGGTGACCGGCAGCGGCTCGGGCGAGATCACCGTCCCGATGCAAGGCACCGTGGTCAAGGTCCTGGTCGCCCAGGGCGACCTCGTCGAGGAGGGCCAGACCGTCTGCATCCTCGAGGCGATGAAGATGGAGAACGCCGTCGTCGCGGACACCGCGGGCACGGTCGTCGAGCTGCGGGTCGCCGCGGGCGACGGCGTCGGAGCAGGCGACGTGGTCGCGGTGATCCAGTGAGCACCCCAGGGTCCGCCGCCGCGGCCGCGGTGCGGGAGCGCACCGCGGCGTTGGTCTCGCTCAGCCATGAGCTCCACGCCCACCCCGAGACGGCGTTCGAGGAGCACCGGGCGGCCACGGCGCTCACCCAGCTGCTCGAGCGTGAGGGCTTCGACGTCGAGCGCGGGGTGTGCGGCATCGAGACGGCCTTCGTCGCGACCGCCGGCACCGGAGCGGTGCGCATCGGCATCTGCGCGGAGTACGACGCGCTCCCGAGCGTCGGGCACGCGTGCGGCCACAACGTGATCGCGGCGAGCTCGGCGGGCGCGGCGATCGGCCTCGCCCGCGTCGCCGACGACGTCGGCGCGACCGTCGTCGTGCTCGGCACGCCAGGAGAAGAAGGCGGCGGCGGCAAGATCCTCATGCTCGACGGCGGGGCCTTCGACGGACTCGACGTCGCCATGATGGTGCACCCGTGGCCCTCGGACCGCCTGGAGGCGATGTGCCTCGCGGTCGACCACCTCGACGTGACCTACTCGGGCACCGAGGCCCACGCGTCAGCGGCGCCGTGGAAGGGCGTGAACGCCGGCGACGCCATGACCATCGCCCAGGTCGCGATCGGGCTGCTGCGCCAGCAGCTCCCGCCTGGCGACCAGGTCCACGGCGTGGTCATGACCGGCGGCGTCGCCGCCAACATCATCCCGGCGCACGTCGTCGGGCGCTTCATGTGCCGCAGCGTGGACGCAGTCCGGCTGGGCACGCTCCGAGCGCGCGTGGAGGCGTGCTTCGTGGCCGGCGCGACCGCGACCGGAGCGACGCTCACGGTCGACGAGGTCGGGCCGCGCTACTCGCACATGATCTCGGACCGCGGCCTGCTCGCGTCGTATCGCCGGCACGCCGAGTCGCTCGGGCGCAGCTTCGACGCCGAGGACGAGCCGATGCCCACGATCTCGACGGACATGGCGAACGTGTCGCTGCAGATCCCCTCGATCCACCCGCTGATCGGGATCGACGCACATGGATCGGTCAACCACCAGCCATCGTTCGCCGCGGCGTGCGCGACGGCGTCGGCCGATCGAGCGGTCCTCGACGGGGCGATCTCGCTCGCGATGACGGGCATCGACGTCGCGACCGACGCCGAACTGCGACGCGGGCTCGGCGCGGAGCTCGTTGCTCAGCCCGGTCGGTAGACCCCGAAGACCTCGCGGAGCACGTCGGCGACCTCGCCGAGGGTCGCGCGCGCCGCGAGCGCGGCGCGCATCGGGACGAGGAGGTTCTGGGTCCCGCGCGCTGCTGCCTCGACGTCGCGGAGCGACGCCGCGACCGCGTCGCCATCGCGGTTCGCCTTGAGCTTCTGGACGCGCTCGACCTGGGACGAGTGGAGCTTGGGGTCGGCCGGGAACAGCTCTGGCGCCTCGGGCACCTGGTCGACGAAGCGGTTCACCCCGACCAGGACCCGGGACCCGTCGTCGACGGACTTCGCGTCCGCGTAGGCGGCGGCCTCGATCTCTGCCTGCATGAAGCCCGCCTCGATCGCCGCCACCGCACCGCCGCGCCGGTCGATCTCCTCGAGGTACGCGACCGCCCGCGCCTCGAGCTCGTCGGTCAGCTTCTCGACGAAGTACGAGCCCCCGAGTGGGTCGACGGTGTCGACCACGCCGGACTCGAACCCGATCACCTGTTGGGTGCGCAGCGCGAGCTTGGCGGCGCGCTCGGTCGGAAGGCTCAGCGCCTCGTCGAAGCCGTTCGTGTGCAGGCTCTGGGTGCCACCGAGGACCGCGGCGAGCGCCTGGAGCGAGACCCGGACGATGTTGACCTCGGGCTGCTGGGCCGTGAGCGTCGAGCCGCCGGTCTGGGCGTGAAAGCGCAGCATCAAGGACCTCGGGTCCTTGGCGCCGAAGCGCGCCACCATGATCCGTGCCCACAGCCGCCTCGCCGCTCGGAACTTCGCGACCTCTTGGAACAGGTCGTTGTGCGCGTTGAAGAAGAAGCTCAGCCTCGGGGCGAACTCGTCGACGGCGAGCCCGGCAGCGACGGCCGCCTCGACGTAGGCGATCCCGTCGGCCAGCGTAAACGCCACCTCTTGGGCGGCCGTCGAGCCTGCCTCTCGGATGTGGTAGCCCGAGATCGAGATCGTGTTCCACTGGGGCAGGTGCTCGCGGCAGTACGCGAACGTGTCGGTCACGAGCCGCATCGAGGGGCGCGGGGGGTAGATGTAGGTGCCCCGCGCCACGTACTCCTTCAGGATGTCGTTCTGGATCGTCCCGCGGATCGCGGCGCCGTCAACGCCCTGCTCGGCGGCGATCAGCTCGTAGAGCAAGAGCAACGTCGAGGCGGTCGCGTTGATCGTCATCGACGTCGTCACCTCGTCGAGCGGCAGCCCCGCGAGCAAGAGTCGCATGTCCTCGATCGAGGAGATCGCGACGCCGACCTTGCCCACCTCGCCCTCGGCGCGCGGATGGTCGGCGTCGAAGCCCATCTGCGTCGGCAGGTCGAAGGCGCACGACAGCCCCGTTTGGCCGGCCGCGAGCAGGAACTTGAAGCGCTCGTTGGTGGACTCGGCCGTCCCGAACCCCGCGTACTGGCGCATGGTCCAGAGCCGCTCGCGGTACATCGTGGCGTGGATGCCCCGCGTGTAGGGGAATGAACCAGGCTCCCCGAGCGACGCGGCGTCGTCGTCGCGCAGATCGTCAGGCCCGTACAGGGGCTTGACCTCGATCCCCGAGTCCGTCACACGTCGGGTCGCGTCGGCTGCCACGCCCTCACGATAGGACCGAGTCGAAGGCTCGGCGCGAGTCACGTGCAACGATGACCACGTGCCGGCGCCGTCTCGTCTGCTCCTCGTCGTCGCGCACGGTGGGACGGGCGGCATGCAGGTGCAGGTCGGCCTGCTCGCTCAAGGGCTGGCGGCGGCTGGCTGCGACGTCGTCGTCGCGAGCGGCCCCGGGGACATCGACGCCGGTGACGTCGAGCTGCGGCGCCTCCCGCCGCTCCGTGGGCGCACCGCGGCGGCCTTCGCGGGTGCGCTTCGTGGCATCGTGGGCGAGCTCGGACCTGACGTCGTCCACGCGCACGGCCTCCGCCTCGCGCCGTTCGTGTCGCTCGGGATGCGGCACCGGTCCCTCGTCACGTGCCATGGCGTCGATCCTTCTCGGGCGCCGCGAACGGCATGGATGGTTCGAGCCACGCGGGTCGCCGTCGCGTCGTGCGGAGAGGGTCCTCGACGCCTGCTCCTCGCGCACGGGGTGCACAGCCGGGTGCTCAACAACGCGGTGCCGGCGATGCCCGCACCGATCGACCGAGACGTCCTCGCCGGACGGTTCGGGCTCGACCCGTCGACGCTCGTGTGCGTCTCGCCCGCCAGGCTCACTGACCAAAAGGACCCCGTGACCTTGGTGCGTGCGCTCGGGCTCGCTCCGCGCACCTCGGGAGTGCTCATTGGGGGCGGCCCGCTCGCCGGCGCGGTGCGAGCAGAGGTCGAGCGGCTCGGCATCCAGAGCCGCGTCGTCGTGCACGAGTGGCTCGACGACGCCCGCGCGTTGCTCGGCGGCGCCGATGTCCTCGCGCTTGCCTCGGTGTGGGAGGGACAGCCGACCGTGGTGCTCGAGGCCATGGCGGCAGGTGTCGCGGTCGTCGCAACCGCGTGTCCGGGCACGAGTGACACGGTCGTGGACCAGGTCTCGGGGCTCTTGGCCATTCCGGGCGACCCCGCCTCCCTCGCCCGTGCGCTCGAGCGCGCGTGCGACAAGTCGCTGCGCGCACGACTCGTCGCGGCCGGGCACGCCCAGGCAGCGGACCACCGTCTCGACGTCGTCGTCGGCGAGCACCTCGCTGCCTACCGACGGCTGCTCGCGGGCAGCTGGCCCTAGAGGGTGTCTAGGCGGGCGAGTGGAACTCGGTCGCGCTGGTGCACTCGGCGACCTGGATCGAGAACGCCGCGTACACCGAGGCGCGCCCGAGGCGCTGGGCCGCCCGGTGCTCGTCGTCACGAGCCCACCGCTCATGGCTGGCGCGGTCGTTGAACGTCACGAGCGTCGCGCGCTCGCCGTCGTCGGCCACGAAGCTCTTCACCTCGACGAGTCCCCCGAGCCCGGCCGCCCGCTCGCGCAGCGAGGCGTCGAGGGCCTCGTAGCGGGGGTCGGCGTCGTCTCGCAGCCGAGAGCGGAACACTGTGACGATCTGGCCTTCGCAGAACGGCTCGGTCACGACCGGGGGTGCGGCATGCAGAGCTCGTCGTAGTCGGCAAGCACGAGCTCGCCCGCGCCCTCGCCGCACGCCGGGCACGCGGGGTCCTTGCGGACCGTGAAGGTCCGGAACGACTCTTCGAGCGCGTCGTAGGTGAGCAGCCTGCCGATCAAGGGATCACCGAGGTCCAAGAGGAGCTTGATCGCCTCGAGCGCCTGGATCGAGCCGATGATGCCGGGCAGCACGCCCAGCACGCCCGCCTCCGCGCAGCTCGGGGCGAGCTCGGCGGGGGGCGGCTCGGGCAACAGGCATCGGTAGCACGGCCCCCTCGTGGCGTCGAACACCGTTGCCTGGCCCTCGAAGCGGAAGATCGAGCCGTGCACGACGGGGATGCCCGTGATAACCGACGCGTCGTTGACGAGGTAGCGCGTCGGGAAGTTGTCGGTGCCGTCCACGATGAGGTCGTAGCCCTCGATGATCTGGAGCACGTTGTCCGCGGCCAGTCGGGCGTCGAAGGTCGCGACGCGGACGTCGGGGTTCATGGCAGTCAGGGTCTTCTTCGCCGAGTCGACCTTGCGCTCGCCGATCCGGTCGGTGTTGTGCAGCAACTGGCGCTGGAGGTTCGATGCGTCGACAACGTCCATGTCGATGATGCCGATCGTGCCGACGCCCGCTGCGGCGAGGTACATCGCAGCTGGCGACCCGAGGCCGCCCGCGCCCAGCAAAAGGACCTTGGCGTCGAGCAGCCGCAGCTGGCCGAGCTCGCCGACCTCGGGGAGCAGCAGGTGCCGGTGATAGCGCTCCCGCTGTTCGGGGTCGAGTGCCGTGGGCACCTCGACGGGGAGCCCCTCGTCCTTCCAGCGGTTGAAGCCGCCGGCCATCGACACGACGTCGGTGTAGCCGAGGTCCGCGAGCGTCCTCGCGGCGAACGCGGAGCGGGTCCCCCCAGCGCAGTACACGACGACCCGTGCGTGCCGGTCTCGGATCCGCCCCTCGACGCTGAACTCGAGCTGCCCGCGCGGGATGTGCACCGCCCCGGGGATCGCCCCTTGAACGTGCTCCTCGCCCTCGCGGACGTCAAGGAAGCTGGCCGAGGGCTCAGACGCGGCCTCGGAGGGGGAGACCTCCGTGATCTGGGACTTCGCTGCGGCGAGCAGCTCCCTCGGCGTTGACACCTCGCGCCTCCTCGTCGACGACTCATCCTAGGAGTCGCTTGAACGCCCCGGGCCATCTCGACATTCCCGTCCGAGCTCGTCAGACTCGCGTCATGGACGTGCGCGACGCACTGCGACGCCGGCGCATGACGCGTGCGTTCGACGGCGGCGAGCTCGAGGAGCCAGAGCTCGTCGAGCTGTGCACCGAGGCGCTTCGCGCCCCGACTGCGGGCCACGCCCGAGGAGTGCGGACGGTCGTGCTGGCTGGACAAGCAGGCGTGCACGACTACCTCGCCGCCGCGACGGATGCCGAGTGGCGGGCATCGTCGTCGCGCGCGCCGGGCCTGGCAATGGCGGGTGGGGCAGTCGTCATCGTGTGCGACCCCAGCGCGTACGCGACGCGGTATGCCGACGACGACAAGGCCGCGAGCGGGCTCGGGGACCTCGACGCGTGGCCACTCCCCTACTGGCACACCGACGCGGCGTTCGCGACCATGTCGCTGCTCTTGCTCATCGAGGACGCGGGGCTGTCGGCGTGCTTCCTCGGCGCGTTCCGTCGCCACCGAGAGGTCCTCGGGCTCGTCAACGCACCGAGCGGCACCGAGCTCTTCGGCACGGTGCTCGTCGGACGCGCCTCGGCGGCGCAGGCACCCTCAGGGTCGCTGCGACGCCCTGGACCCACCCGCGCCGAGCGGGTGGTCCGCCGCCGGTTCTACAGGCTGAGCAGGTACGCGACCAGGGTGCGCAGCGAGAACCCCGTGGCGCCCTTCAAGAGGTAGCCGTCGTCGGCTTCTGCGCGCCCGGTCGCCGCGACGTCGAGGTGCGCCCACGGACGACCGCCGGTGAACCTCCTGAGGAAGAGGCCGGCGACAATGGTGCCGGCTTGGCCGGGCTTGCCGATGTTCTTCACGTCGGCGACGTCCGAGTCGAGGTGGCTCTCGTAGCTGTCGACGAGCGGGAGCTCCCAAAGCGCCTCGCCCTGGGCCTCGCCGCACGCACGAAGCGCGCTGACGAGCGACGCGTCGGAGCCGAGGATCGCCGCGACGTCCGGGCCGAGCGCGATGCGGACCGCGCCCGTGAGCGTCGCGACGTCGATGATCGCGTCGGGCTCGAGCTCGACGGCGAGGCTCAGGCCGTCGGCGAGGACGAGCCGGCCCTCCGCGTCGGTGTTGAGCACCTCGATCGTCGTGCCGTTCCTCGCGGTGAGGACGTCGCCGGGCCGCATCGCGCGATTCCCGGGGAGGTTCTCGGTGAGCGGCGCGATCGCGGTGACCTTTGCCGAGGCGCCGAGCCGCGCTGCGACGCTGAGGGCGCCGAGGACGATCGCGGCCCCCGTCATGTCCGTCTTCATCGTCGTCATGCCGTCGGGCGTCTTCAGGCTGAGCCCACCCGAGTCGAAGGTGATCCCCTTGCCGACGAGCACTACGTGGGGCGCGGAGGTCGCGCCCGGCGGGCTGTAGGTGGCTCGGACGAGCCGCGGCGGCTCGAGCGAGCCGGCCGCGACCCCGAGCAGGCCGCCCAGGCGTTCGTTCTCAATCTCGGTGTCGCGCCAGATGTCCACGGTGACGTTGGGGTCGTCCTCGAGGCGCCGGAGCGCCTCGTGCGCGAAGCGCCTCGGCGTCAGCTGCGCGGCGGGTCGGTTGATCAGCTCGCGTGCCCAGCACACCGCCTCTGCCACGGTCGAACCGCGTGCGGCGCCCTCGTCGACCAGCTCTCGGTCCTCGTCCGAGACGCCCTCAAAGGCGACGGGCACGACCACGAACCCTGTCGGCGCGTCGTCGCTCGGCGTGGTCTTCGACGCGATCGGACGCGACGACGCAAGCAGCGCGCCCTCGGCGACAGCCTGGGCGACCGCCCTCGTCTCGATGGTCGACGGCAGCGGGAGCAAGAGCGCGGCCTCGGCGCCACGGCTCGACGCGCGCATCGCCGCGGCACCGACTCGACGCCAGACCTCGGCATCCGCGCTTGCCGCATCGCCGATGCCGCAGAGGATCACGGTCGGCGAGCCCATCGTCCGCAGCACGAACGTCTGGCCGACCTTGGCCTCGAAGCCCTGGCGCGTCGCCCACGCCGAGTCGATGCGATCGGGCACCACCGCGCCCGAGAACTCGCCAGGCAGCCCCCTCGGGATCAAGAGGCCCTCCTCGTCGCGCGCGACGGGCACGACCACGGTGCACCCCTCGATCGGCTCAAGCCCGTGGGCGACTCGTACGGACGGGGTCATCGGTCGACCTCCACGCTCTTGGCGATGCGGTGGACGTCGCCTTCTTGGAACCTTGCCGCTGCCCACAACAGGTCGCTCAATCGATTGAGGTAGGTGGCCACGAGCGAGCCGGTCACCGGATTCGGGACGGTCAGTCGCTCGGCCCTGCGGACCACCGTGCGTGCCACGTCGAGCGTCGCGGCGACCGCGTCCTCGCCGGGCACGACGAACTCTGTGGGCAGCTTCGTGCGCTCGGCGAGCCCGTCGATCGCCCGCTCGAGGCCCACCACCATGTCCTCGGTCACGAGCGACTTGGCGGCCACGAGCTTGCGCCGGTTGTCCGGCGCGGTCGCGACCTCTGCCATGAGCACCCACAGGTCGCGCTCGACGGCGACGAGCAGTGTGTCAAGTTCGCTCCCCTTGGCCATCGCGGATCGAGCCAGCCCGATCACGGCCTGGGCCTCGTCGACGGCGCCGTTCAGCTCGATCGCGGGGTCATCCTTGCGGACGCGACCACCGTAGTACAGCCCCGTGGTGCCATCGTCACCAGCCCGGGTGTAGATGCGCACGCACAGATGCTACTTGTGGGCACGCCGGTAGCCTTGGGCGCAGATGACAGTTGCTGCGCACGAGCCGCTGCGGATGCGCGCTGACGACGCGTCGTACCTCCTCGCGCTCGAGCGCGGGGTCGTGGTCTTCGACGGCGCCACGGGCACGAACCTCCAGCTCGCCGACCTCTCGCTCGACGACTTCGGCTCGGCGGCCCTCGAGGGCTGCAACGAGGTCCTCTGTGCCACGCGCCCCGACGTCGTCGAGCAGCTGCACCGATCGTTCCTCGACGTCGGCGTCGACGTCGTCGAGACCAACTCGTTCGGCGCCTTCTCGGTGGTCCTCGCCGAGTACGGCATCGCGGACCGCGCGTTCGAGCTCGCAGAGCGCAGCGCCCGGATCGCGCGCCGCGTCGCCGACGAGTTCGCGACGCCGACCTCGCCGAGGTGGGTCGCCGGCTCGATGGGGCCCGGCACCAAGTTCCCCTCGCTCGGCCAGATCAGCTACGCCGACCTCAGCGCGTCCTACGAGGAGCTCGCGCTCGGGCTCCTCGAGGGCGGCGCGGACTTCCTCGTCGTCGAGACGATGTACGACCTGCTGGGCGCGAAGGCGGCGATCAACGCCGCGCATCGCGCGATGCATCGGCACGGCCGGCGCGTGCCCGTCCAGGCCCAGGTGACGATCGAGCTGACCGGCAGGATGCTGCCGGGCACCGAGATCGCCGCCGCGATCACGTCGCTCGTCCCAGTCGGCATCGACGTGCTCGGACTCAACTGCGCGACGGGGCCCGTCGAGATGTACGAGCCGCTGCGCTACCTCGCCGACTCGTGCCCGCTGCCGCTTAGCTGCCTGCCGAACGCCGGCCTCCCGTCGGTCGTCGACGGCAAGATGCACTACGACCTGTCGCCCGAGGAGCTCGCCGACCATCTCACGAGGTTCGTGACCGAGTTCGGGACCCGCGCGATCGGCGGCTGCTGCGGCACGGCGCCGGCGCACCTCGCCGCGGTCGTCGAGGCCGTGCGCGGGGCCACACCCGCGGCGAGGAACCCGACGCTCGAGCCCGCCGCGGCGTCGATCTACACCTCGGTGCCGTTCCGCCAGGACCTGAGCGTCCTGCTCGTGGGCGAGCGGACGAACGCGAACGGGTCCAAGCAGTTCCGAGAGGCCATGCTCCGAGAGGAGTGGGACACCTGCGTCGCGATGGCACGGGACCAGATCAAAGAGGGCGCGCACATCCTCGACGTCTGCGTCGACTACACGGGCGCCGACGGGGTCGCCGACATGGACGCGCTCATGGCTCGCCTGGCGACGCAGTCCTCCGCGCCGCTCATGGTCGACACGACCGAGGCGCCCGTCGCGCGCACCGCCCTGTCGTGGATCGGCGGCCGCGCGCTGCTCAACAGCGTGAACCTCGAGGAGGGCGATGGCCCTGGCACCCGCCTCGACGCGTTCCTCTCGCTCGCACGTGAGTTCGGCGCCGCGGTCGTGGCGACCTGCATCGACGAGGAAGGACAGGCGAGGACCGCGGACTGGAAGATCCGGGTAGCCACGCGGATCGTGGAGCTCGCCGTCGACCGCTACGGGCTCTCCCCCGAGGACATCTTCATCGACCCGCTCGTGCTGCCGCTCTCGACGGGGCTCGAGGACTCGAGGCGCGACGGCATCGAGACGATCGAGGCGATCGGGCGTCTCTCGACCGAGCTGCCCGGCGTGCACACGATCGTCGGGCTGTCGAACGTCTCGTTCGGGCTGTCGCCAGCTTCGCGCCAGGTGCTCAACTCGGTGTTCCTCCACGAGTGCGCGACCGCGGGGCTCGACGCCGCCATCGTGCACGCGAGCAAGATCCTCCCGCTCGCGCGGATCGACCCCGCCGCGCGCGAGACGAGTCTCGACCTCGTCTACGACCGCCGCCGCGACGGCTACGACCCGTTGAGCGAGCTGCTCCGGATCTTCGACGGCGTCAGCCTCCACGACGAGACCGCCGACGACCTAAGCGACCTCCCGGTGCGCGAGCGGCTGGGGAGGCGGATCGTCGACGGCAACCGAAAGGGGCTCACCGACGACCTCGACGCGGCGATGGACGAGGGCCTTGCCCCCCTCGAGATCGTGAACGACTACCTGCTCGAGGGGATGCGAGAGGTGGGCGAGCTCTTTGCGTCCGGCGAGATGCAGCTGCCCTTCGTGCTGCAGAGCGCCGAGACGATGAAACAGGCCGTCTCGCACCTCGAGCCGCACATGGAGCGGACCGACGCCAAAGGCAAGGGCACGATCGTCCTCGCCACGGTGAAGGGCGACGTCCACGACATCGGCAAGAACCTCGTCGACATCATCCTCACCAACAACGGCTTCGACGTGGTCAACCTCGGGATCAAAGTCGGGATCAACGAGATGCTCGCCGCGGTCGAGGAGCACAGGGCCGACGCGATCGGCATGAGCGGCCTGCTCGTCAAGTCCACGCTGATCATGCGCGAGAACCTCTCAGTCATGCGCGACCTCGGGTACTCGGCGGTCCCGGTCCTGCTCGGTGGCGCCGCCCTCACGCGCACCTACGTGGAGCGCGAACTGCGCGAGAACCACGACGGGCGCGTCTTTTACGGCAAGGACGCCTTCGAGGGACTCGCCGTGATGAACCGGCTCGCCCAGCTTCGCGCCTCTGGCGAGCAGGACGAGACGTTCGGGCGCGAGATCTCCGAGCGACGCGTCCCGCGGCGCGCCCGCGACGCCGCCCCGCCCGCGCCCGACGGGCTCCCGCGCAGGTCCCCGGATGTCACCGATGACAACCCCCTGTTCGCGCCGCCGTTCGTCGGCACCCGGGTCGCGAAGGGAATGGGCATCGAAGAGATCGCCAAGTACCTCAACCTCACCGCCCTCTTCCGCAACCAGTGGGGCTACCGCCCCGAGTCAGGCGAGGACGACCCCGCGTTCAAGGACCGCGTCCGCGCCGTGCTGCGCCAGGAGCTCGACATCGCGATCGCCGGCGAGCTGCTCGTGCCCCAGGTGGTCTGGGGGCACCTGCCGGTCGCCGCCGACGGCACCGACCTCGTCGTGTTCACCGACGACGAGCGCTCGACAGAGCGGACCCGCTTCACCTTCCCGCGACAGCACGAGGAGCCATGGTTGTGCATCGCGGACTTCTTCCGCCCCGTCGAGTCCCCTGACCGTGACTACGCGTCGTTCATGCTCGTGACCATGGGACCGAGGGTCTCGCAGCGCTGCCAGGAGCTCTTCAGCGAGGATCGCTACGGCGAGTACGTGCGGCTGCACGGGATCGGCGTCGAGATGGCAGAGGCCCTCGCCGAGCTATGGCACCGCCGGATCCGCGTCGAGCTCGGGTTCGAGGCCGAGGACGGCCCGACTGTCCAGGGCCTCTTCCGCCAGCAGTACCGCGGCGGGCGGTACTCGTGGGGGTACCCGGCCTGCCCGGACCTGACCGACAACCACAAGGTGGCCACGCTCCTTGAAGCGGACCGCATCGGCGTGACCGTGTCGGAGGGCTTCCAGCTGCATCCCGAGCAGACGACCGACGCGATCGTCTGCCACCATCCCCAGGCCAAGTACTTCGTGGCCTGACGGGGTTGTGGGTCACTTTTGCCCCGCGCGGGCCAAAGCCCGCTGGGCCCTACCGGCCAACAGCACGTTGCCGACGGCGTTGATGTCGGCGTGAGCCGCATAGCCGCACGCCGTGCATCTGAACACGCCTGTGATCGCCGGCTCGCCTCGTCGGTGTGCTCACATCTCGAGCACCGGCGGTCAGCGACAGCGCGTGACGCGCGGCGGCGCGGGCACTTTCGCGAGCACGGTGTCGTGCTGGGCGAAGCTGAACCCGACCTGGGTCGCGCTCACCCCGTGCGCGACGTGGAACACCGACGCGCTGAACAGCCTTGCCTTGTCGTTGATCGAGTCGATCTCGGTCACGTGCTGGCCGTCCGCCCACGAGTAGGTGTCGGTGACGAGCGTCTGGTTGCCACGTGTGACCGTCGACCGGTAGTCCCCCACGGCACTCCACCACGGCGCGCCCGCCCGATACGGGACGCTCTTGAACGACTCGTGCTCGAAGCAGCCGACGACGCCATGCGACTTGTCCACGATCCCCGCGAACGCCGCCGCCTTCGTCACGAACAGCTCGATCGGCGCCATCGGCGGGCACGCCTGTCCTGCGGGGCAGGTCGGGCTCGCCGCTCGCAGCACGTCGACAAGCCACCGAACCTTGCCGTGCAGCTGGGTGTAGGTGATGGTCTCGGTGGCGCGCACCGAGCCGCTCGGCACCCCTCCGAACCCCCACCTGAACGTGAACGAGCTGGGCGTGCCCACGTGGCTCGACTCAGTCATGTAGCCGGACTGGGTGATCTGGACGGCGGGCTGGGCGTTCGTGTTCGCCGCGATGGCTCGCACGAGCGCGATCGTCGCGGGGTCGCCGGTCGGGCCGGCAGCGAGCGCGAGGGGCACGGCCGCGCCACACCAGGCCGCGAGCGCCCCGATCACCGCGCCGCGCCGCGCGAACAGTGTCACCTGCCCGTGCGGAGCGCGACGGGGACCGAGGCCGCGTGCGCGTCGCGCGCGTGGTAGCTCGACCGCGTGAGCGGGGACGCCTGGACGTGCGCGAGGCCGAGGGCCATCCCGGCCGTCGCGAGCGCGTCGAACTCCTCTGGCGCCCAGTAGCGCGAGACCGGGAGGTGCGACGCGGTGGGGCGAAGGTACTGGCCGATCGTCGCGGTGCGCACGCCCACTGCGGCGAGGTCGCCGAGCGTGGCCACGACCTCGTCGAAGTTCTCACCGAGGCCCACCATGAGCCCTGACTTGACCACGAATCCCTGCTCGGCGGCGCGGGCGAGGACCGTGAGGCTCCTCGCGTAGCCCGCCGACGGCCGCACGGCGCGCTGCAGGCGCGCCACGGTCTCGACGTTGTGGTTGAGCACGTCGGGACCCGCTGCGAGCAGGGTCGCGAGCGACGCGCGGTCGCCCTTGAGGTCTGAGGTGAGCACCTCGACCGCGCAGTCGGGGCTGCGCTGGCGGATGGCCGACACGCAGTCGGCGATCGCACGAGCGCCACCGTCGGGGAGGTCGTCGCGCGCGACGCACGTGATGACGGCGTGGGTGAGGCCGAGCTGGGCGACCGCGGCGGCGACGCGCCCGGGCTCGGTCGGGTCGATGGCAAGGGGCCTGCGGGTGTCGACGAGGCAGAAGCCGCATGCCCTCGTGCACCGGTCGCCGTTCACCATGAAGGTCGCGGTCCCCTCCGACCAGCACTCGAAGATGTTGGGGCAGCCCGCCTCCTCGCAGACCGTGACCAGCTGCAGGTCCTTGGTGAGCCGCTTGAGCGCGAGGAAGTCGTCACCCATGGTCGCGGGGATCCGCAGCCAGGGGGGCTTGCGCTCCGAGAGGGCGACCGAGCGATCGGTGTCCACCCCGGCGTGCCGGAGCCGGCGCACGCCCACCTGCTCGTGCCCCGTGCCCACGACACCTTGGTCGACGCTCGCGACATCGATCTGGGCGTCGGGCGAGAGGCGCCGCGCCACTGCATTCGCCAGCCGGTCGGCGACCTCGTCGACCTCGACGGTCGAACCGAGCTCGCGGAGCGACGTGACGGGGAGGTCGGGGATCCCGCACGGCACGATCCTGTCGAACCACGCGAGGTCGACGTCGACGTTGAGCGCGATCCCGTGCAAGGTCCGGCGCCTGCCGTCACCGAGGCGCGTGGAGCGCACCCCGACGGCAGCGACCTTGGCAGGGGGCTTGTCGGCGATCGTGACCCAGACCCCCGGGTGGTCCTCGAGGCGGCCGACGGCTGCGTCGACGACGCCGGCGAGCTCGGCGGCGACGACCTCGCACACGGCGTCTTCGAGTCGGTGGACGTGGTCCCGTCCCGCGCCGGGGTCCTGGCCGATCGTCACGATCGGATAGCAGACGACCTGGCCCGGACCGTGAAACGTGACGTCGCCGCCCCGGTCGACCGCGATGAGGGCAGCGCCCAGCTCGTGGGCCGGCACGAGGACGTTCGCCGAGTCCGCGCGCACCCCCGCGGTGTAGACCGCGGGGTGCTCGAGGACGAGCACGTAGTCGTCCTGGGCGCGCTGCAGGGCGCGCTGCAGGTCGAGCGCCTCGTCGTAGTCGACCCGACCGAGCAGCCTGACCCGCAGCATCAGCGCTCGGTGCCGACGTCGAGGCCGGACAGGAGCCCCGCGACCCGGTCGAGGAACCGCGCGACGTAGGTGGCGTCGACGACCCGATGATCGAAGGAGCAGCCGATGACGACGCGGTCAGTGGACACGACCGCCTCCCCCTCGAGCGCGAGCTGCCGCGACGCGGCGCCGACCGAGACGATCGCCACCTGTGGCTGGATGACGATCGGGACGCTGAAGAGCACGTGGTCCGACGCGGCCCCGGCGATCGTGATCGTCGCGTCCATCAGGTCGTCGGTCGTGAGCTGCCGTGTCTCGGTTCGCTCCTTCAGGTCTGCGACCCTGCGCGCGAGCGATCGGAGCGTGAGCCCGCCGGCGGCGTGGACGACCGGGACCACCATGCCGTCGTCGAGCCCGAGCACCACGCCGAGGTTGACGCCCTGGTGCAGCACCAGTCCCTCGTCGGTGAGCGTGGCGTTGAGCAGCTCGAAGTCCCCGAGGGCACGGACGACCGCGAGGGCGACCACGGTGGTGGGCTCGACGGCGACGCCATCGTGGGTGGTGCCGCCGAGCTCGTCCAGTCGGCGAAGGGCTGCCGCGTCGGCCTCGATGGCGACGAACGCCTGCGGCGACGTGGCGACGGAGGCCGACATGTGCTCGGCCATGCGACGCCGAGCGTTGCTGAGCGGCACGACGACGTCCTCGACCGGCTGGGTGAGGACCGCCTGCTCGGCGTCGCGACGCGTGACGGTGCCACCGGGACCGGTCCCGGGCACGCGCGCCGCGTCGAGTCCGGCGTCGTCGAGAATTCGCCGCACGACCGGGGACGTCACCGTCCTCTCGCCGCTTGGCGATCGAGGTGGTGTCGGGCCTTCGGGTGCGGACGCGGTGGAGGGAACGCTCGCCGCCGGGTCCGGCGCCGCTGCCGCCGTGGTCGGCCCGGGCGACGGCGTCCCGCTGGGCGCACCCGGCGCGCCGCCGCCGATGACCGCGAGTCGCTCGCCTACCGCCACGGTGTCGCCTTCTTCGACAAGGATCTCGGTCAGCACTCCTGCGGCGGGCGAGGGCATCTCGGAGTCGACCTTGTCCGTCGAGATCTCATAGAGCGGCTCGTCTCGCTCGACGCGCTCGCCGATCGACTTGAACCACCGCGTGACGATTCCCTCGGTGACCGACTCACCGAGCGAGGGCAAGACGACGTCAGGCAAGGTGCAGGCCGCGTCCGGCGAGCGCGAGCAGCGTCTCGCCGAATGTCTCAGAGAGCGACGGGTGCGGCTGGATGAGCGCCGCTGCCTCCTCGGCCGTTGCCTCCCAGTTGACCGCGTAGTAGCCGGCGCCGAGCTGCTCGGTGACCCAGGGCCCCGCCATGTGCACGCCGAGCAACTGGCCCGCCGAGCCGTCAGGACGGCGCTCGGCGATGACTTTCACGACGCCGTCGGTGTCCCCGATGATCCTCGCGCGGCTGTTGCCCGCGAAGGGATCCTTCTTCACGACTACGTCGTAGCCGCGCTCCCGCGCGACCGCCTCGGTCAGCCCGCAGAACGCGACCTCAGGGTCCGAGTAGATCGCCCAGGGCACGCGGTCGTAGTCGACGGGGACCGCGGGCTCCTTGAGAATGTCCTTGATCGCGACGATCGCCTCGGCGAACCCCACGTGGGCGAGCTGCGGGGTGCCCGCGACGAGGTCGCCGACCGCGTAGACGCCCGGTGCGCCCGTGCGCATGAGGGGGTCGGCAACAACGAAACCGCGCTCGTCGAGGACGACGCCGGTGCCGTCGTCAAGCAGCCCGTCGGTGCAGGGACGGCGACCCACCGAGACGATGACGCAGTCGACCAGCACGGGGTCGGCGCCCTCGAGTGTGATCGAGGTCCCCGTAGCACCTGGGACGTGGCCGGTGACCTTCGCGTTGGTGCGAATGTCGATGCCCTTCTTCTTGAACGCCCGCTGAGCGACCGAGGCGACGTCGGCGTCGCAGCCGACGAGGATCGAGGGGAGCGCCTCGAGGACGGTCACGCTGACACCCATGTCGACGAGCATCGAGGCGAACTCGCAGCCGATGGCGCCGCCGCCGATGACCGCGGCGCTCGCGGGCAGCACAGAGAGGTCCAGGAACTCGTCGGACGTGTAGACGAGCGTGCCGTCGACGTCGAACCCGGGGAGGGTCCGCGGGACCGAGCCCGCCGCGAGGATCACCGACGGAGCGGTCAGGATCGACCCCGCGTCGTCGCCGTCGACGATCTCGACGGTCCGGTCAGCGCGCAGGCGACCGGTGCCGGTGACGACGGTCACCTTGCGGCCCGACAGGAGCCCGCTCAGGCCCTTGAAGAGGCCGTCGACCACGGCTTGCTTGCGCTGCTGGCTGACCGCGAAGTCCGTCGTGATCTCGCCCGTCGTGAAGCCGAAGTCACCCGCGTGCCGCAGCGTCCGATGCACGTGGGCGGTCTCGAGGAACTCCTTTGCGGGCACACAGCCCCGGTGCAGGCACGTGCCGCCGACCTTGTCGCGCTCCACGATGGCGACGTTGAGCCCCGCTGAGGCCCCGTAGAGCGCCGCCGCGTAGCCGCCCGGACCGCCACCGATGACGACGACGTCGTGGTTCGAGTGCTGCGCGGGCATGCGGATCCCTTCCGGTCGGCACGTTGTCCGATCCGGCATGGAGCCTACCGATCTCGATTTGCCAATCTGACTTCGTCAGGGGCTCGCGACGCCGAGGCCGGTGTCCGCAGCCCTCGTCGCGAGCTCGTCGACGAGATCGTTCATCTTGTCGCCAGAGTGACCCTTCACCCAGCTGAAGCTGACGCGGGTGCCCTCGGCGGTGGCGAGGTCGATGAGTGGCTCCCACAAGTCGCGATTCGCGACGGGCTTGCCCTGCGTGTTCTTCCAAGACCGGCGTCGCCAGCCCTCGTACCAGCGGTCCCGGAAGCAGTTGACGACGTAGGTGGAGTCGCTCACGATCTCGATCGGACCCGAGCCCGCGTGATCGCGAAGCGCCTCGAGCGCCGCGGTGATCTCCATGCGCTGGTTGGTGGTCTGGGGGTCATGTCCTGACGCGTACGCGCCCCGGTCGTCGGCCCATGCCCATCCCCCGGGTCCGGGATTGCCGCGGCACGCGCCGTCGGTGTGCACCCGTCGCACGCTCAGCGTGGCTGCCAGGCGTCCGGGTCCTTGGTCAGCTTCGTGACCAGCGACGGGAGAGAGCCCGACGCCACCTGGTCCAAGGTGACGTGCTCGAGCAGGTTGCGCAGCACCGCGCGCACCGCGACCCACACGTCGACGAGGCTCGTCGCCGCACCGTCATAGGAGAGCGTCTCGGGTCGCAGCCCCCGCACCCCCGCCATCGGGCCACTCATCGCGCGCAGCGCGTCGGCGATCGAGATCTCGCTCGCCGGGCGTGCGAGCTGGTAGCCCCCCTCGGAGCCTCGCTGGCTCACGAGTAGCCCTGCACGGCGCAGGTCAGACAGGATCGCGCCGAGGAAGCGGGGCGGGAGGCCCTGCTCTGCGGCGAGGTGCTCGGCACTGAGCGAGGTCGGGGAGTTCGCCAGCGTCAGCATCGCTCGGATGCCGTAGTCGGCCTTGGCTGGTATCTGCACCTCTTGATTCTGCCCGACGATCCGGTCGAACGGCGCCATGAGGGCGCCCTTGGAGCGTGGCTCGCGACTCACGGTCGCGACCTCAGAGCTGGCCGGTCGCGCACGCGACGCCGATGACAACGAGCCACGCGATGATCGCAACGTACAGCGCCCGCTCGATCGCGCCGAACGCCCTGCGCAGGTCCGGCCCGATTCGCGAGAGCACGAGGATCCCAACGCACACGACCATCGCCCACCCGAGCCCCCTCGAGGCGTCCGCGAGCGTGGTCCAGGCGGCATCGCCCTCGAGGACGCGGCAGAGCCGGATGGCGGCGATGGCGACCGAGACGAACGTGGCGACCGCGAGCAGTCCGTGCACCGCGCCTGTCGTCGTCCGATCGGCATCGGGTGCGTCCATCGGGAACCAGCTGATCGCGAGCCGCGCGAGCGAGAAGACCCCGAGGAGCACGAGCACGACCGCGACGCCGGACCCCTGCAACGCGCCGTGCAGGGCGATCGCCAGGGCGCCGCCGGCGATCGCCATCGAGATGGTCATCAGCCGGTAGCACCCGCGGCGGGAGGAGATGCCGTACTGGCTCACCGCGTTGCGGACCGGCGAGAGCCCCGTCGGAGCCACGTGCAGGTACGCGAGCGCGGCGACGGCACTGCCGACGCCGACGAGCGACACGACACCCGCGAGCTCGACGCTGGCACTCACAGAGGTGTCGCGAGCGCGCGTTTGCCGGCGGTGCGCACTCGGGGTAAGCCTACCTCCTGCTCACTCGGTGACCGTGCCCACGGTCGGGGTACAGTCAGCTCGATGGCCGAGAAAAGCACGACGACGAGGCAGCTGCACCTCGCTCGGGAAACAAAGGCCGACGCGCTGCTCTCGGACAACGCCTTCGCACTCGCGGTCGGCATGATCCTCGACCAGCAGGTGCCGATGGAGCGCGCCTTCGCCGCGCCTCTTGAGCTGCAGCAGCGGCTCGGCAAGAAGTTGACCGCGAAATCGATCGCCGCCCTCGATCCTGCGGTGCTCGACGAGACGTTCACGCGGACGAACGCGTTGCATCGGTTCCCCTCGGCGATGGCAGCCAGGGTCCACAAGTTCGCCACGATCGTGACCACCGAATGGGGCGGCGACGCGTCATCGATCTGGACGACCGCTGCGAGCGGCGAGGAGCTCGTACAGCGGCTCAAGGCGCTGCCGGGATTCGGCGAGTCGAAGGCCAAGATCTTCGCCGCGCTCCTGGGCAAGCAGCTCGGCTGCACCCCAAAGGGCTGGCGCCCGGCGAGCTCGCCCTATGGCGATGCCGGCACGCACTTCTCGATCGCCGACATCAAAGACGCCGCGTCGTTCACGAAGGTCCGCGAGCACAAGAGGGCGATGAAGGCAGCCCACAAGGCCGCCGCCAAGGAGTGACCTGGTCGCTTCGCGACCGGTCGCTGTACCTGTGCACCCCCATCCGCGACGATCTTGACCGGTTCGTCGCCGAGTGCGTCGCGGGCGGCGTCGACGTCGTCCAGCTGCGCGACAAGGACCACGACGACCGCGCGATCCTCGAGGCGGCGACGCGCCTCGCAGTCAGGTGCGCCGAGCTCGGCGTCCCATTCATCGTGAACGACCGACCCGACATCGCACGTGCGGCCGGGGCAGACGGCGTGCACGTGGGCCACGACGACGTCACCGTCGAGCTGTGTCGCTCGGTGCTAGGGGACGAGGCGATCGTCGGGCTCTCGACGCACTCGCCCGAACAGCTCGATGCCGCGCTCGCAGCGAGGGTCTCCTACCTGTCGGCGGGGCCCGTCGAGGCGACGCCCACCAAGCCGGGTCGGGATGGGACCGGAGCGGCGTACGCCGCGCTCGCGAGCCGCCGAGCCCAGGTGCCGGTGTTCGTGACGGGCGGAGTGACGACGACCACGATCCCGGGCCTCGCCGCGCTCGGGGTCCGGCACTTCGTCGTGGTCCGCGCGCTCACGTCGGCACCGGACCCACGACGCGCCGCCGCCGCGCTCGCCGCGGCAATCACCGACTCGGTCCCGTCCTAGCGATTCCTGTCGAGCCAGCCGATGAGCGTCGCGACCATCCTCGGGTCCGACCGCAGCCAGTGCCCCGCCCCTTGGATGACGCGCAGCTCGGCGTGCCCGAGCGCGGCGGTCACGAGCTGGCGTGCCGCGTCGACCGGGACGAGCGGGTCGTCGGCTCCGTGCACCACAAGCACGCGCCGCGGCGGCACCCTCGCGACCGAGACCAGCGGCTCGAACGCGTAGACCCCCTTCGCGAGCGTCTCGGGGTCATCGAGCGGCACGGCGCGATCGACCGCGCCGGACGCCGTGACGGCCGCGTGGAAGCGCTCCGGGCCCCCCGCCCACGCCGCGACGTCGACAGGCGTGGCGAACGTTGCCACGCCGCGGATCCGATCGTCGTCAGCCGCATGGTCGAGTGCGAGCGCGCCGCCGAAGCCGAACCCTCCCAGCCACAGCCTCGGGTGCTCGACCACGAGGTGGTCGACGATCGCGGAGAGGTCATCTCGCCATCGAGGCCCCGAGAACGTGCCGGGGCTGTCGCCCACGCCGGACAGCGAGCACGACGCGACGACCCACCCGGACTCGGCTGCGAGGTGCTCGGCGAGCTCGGGCAGCGTGCCCGCCGCGGTACGGCCGCCGCCCCTCGTGAGCGGCAACCCGTGGCAGACGAGCAGGCACCGTCCTTCCGCGGGTCGCGACGGCGGATTGGCGACGGAGACCGAGAGGGCCCCGGACGCTCCTGGGACCTCTGCGGCGATCGGCACGAAGCGCTAGATGCCCAGGCGCTGGGCGAGCAACTCGCGATGGTACGCAGGGTCCCCCAAGAACAGCTCGGAGCTCTTCGCGCGCTTGAAGTACAGGTGCGCGTGGTGCTCCCACGTAAAGCCGATCCCCCCGTGGATCTGGATATTCTCGGCCGCGCAGTGGAAGTACGCCTCCGAGCAGTACGACTTGGCGAGGCTGGCAGCCAGTGCGAGCTCCTCGTCGTCGGTCGCCGCTGCCCACGCGCCGTAGTACGCGGCGGACTTCGCGGACTCGACCTGCAGCAGCATGTCCGCGCACTTGTGCTTGATCGCCTGGAAGCTGCCGATCGGTCGGCCGAACTGCATCCGGTTCTTCGCGTAGTCGACGGCGTTGTCGAGCACCCGCTGGGCGCCGCCGACCTGCTCGGCGGCGAGCGCGACCGCGGCGAGCTGGAGGGTCTTTTCGAGCCCAGGGGCCGCGTCGCCGTCGCGACCGACGAGCGTCGCGGGGGTGTCGGCGAACTCGAGGCGCGCCTGCTTACGCGTCTGGTCCATCGTTGCGAGCGGCGTCCTCGTGAGACCCGTGGCGTCGCCCTCGACCGCGAAGAGGCTGAGCCCCGCGCTGGTCCGCGCCGCGACGAGGATCAGGCCCGCGGTGTGCCCGTCGAGCACGAAGCTCTTGTGGCCCGACAGCGTCCAGGCGTCCTTGGCCTTCGTCGCCGACGTCGTCACCTTGTCGAGCTCCCAGCTCCCAGCGTCCTCGGTGAGCGCGAGTGTCGCGATGGTGTCGCCAGCGGCGATGGACGGCAGCCACTGCTTCATCGCACCCTCGTCGTTCGCCGTGAGCAGCGCGTTGGTCGCGAGGGCCACCGTCGAGAAGTACGGGGCGCACAAGAGGGCCGCGCCCATCTCCTCGAGGACCACCTCGAGCTCGACGAAGCCGAAGCCCGCGCCGCCGTGTGCCTCGGGGATGATCATCGCCTGGAGTCCGAGCTGGTCGGCCATCTGGCGCCAGACCGCCTCGTCGTAGCCCTCCGTCGTCGCCATGAGGCGGCGGACATCGGTCTCGGGCGACTTCTCCTCGAGGAACCGCCGAACCTGCCGGCGCAGCTCCTCTTGCTCCTCGCTGAAGCCGAAGTTCATCTGTCCTCGATTCGTTGGCGCGCGAGTCGACCCGGGCGTGGCCCCGGTTCTTATCAGAACCCCACCTGCACGGACAACCGCACCACCTGCGAAACTAGGGGCGTGCAGGGCGTGGAGCGGATCTGGGAGGACGCCGCCGTCGAGGTGCACCGCGTCGTCGTCGGTCCGGTCGACAACAACGTGTTCGTCGTCCGGTGCCGCCGCACGGGCGAGGCGCTCCTGATCGACGCGGCGAACGAGCACGAGCGCCTCTTGGAGATGTGCCAGGCCCTGGGCGTTCGCTCCGTCGTGGAAACCCACGGCCACTGGGACCACGTCCAGGCCGTGAGCGCGGTGCGAGACGCGGGCTACGAGGTCGCCGTGCGCAAGGAAGACGCCGCCATGCTCGACAGCTACGACTTGCTGCTCGAGGACGACGACGTCTTGGAGGTGGGCCGCGTACGGATCCGCACCGTGCACACCCCGGGCCACACGCCAGGGTCGATCTGCTTCGCGGTCGAGGACACGCCATTGCTGTTCACCGGCGACACCCTGTTCCCGGGCGGCCCCGGCAACACGAAGACCGACCTCGGCGACTTCTCGACGATCATCCGGTCGATCACCGAACGCCTCTACACGACGTACCCGGACGCCACGATCGTGCTGCCGGGACACGGTGCGATGACGACGATTGGCACGGAGCGACCGTCACTTGACGAGTGGGTCGATCGAGGCTGGTAGGAAGAGGGGCCTAGGGACGGCGGCCGAGGAAGCAGAGCAGCCGCGTCTGGGCGTCCGCCCCGTCGGGCGCGTCGACCTTCTTCGCGAAGCCGTGCTCGCGCAGCACGTCGTCGAGCGGCGACATGTGCTCGTAGGTGTGCGCGACGAGCTCCTCATCGAGTTGCTCGTCGCCACCCGTCGCCCGCGCGAGGTCCCACGTGTGCACGAGCACGTCGTGCACGACGATGCTGCTCACCAGCTGCTTGAGCGCCAGCGTGCCGAATGGACTCTCCACGACCGTCGTGCCCAAGACCGGGTCGGCGACCTTGGCTCGGAGGTCGCGCGTCGCACGGTCGTAGCGCTCGGTGAAGCTCGCCGTCGTGTCGGCGGGAGCGCGATCACCGACGAGGCCCGCGACCAAGGTGACCGCGCCAATCGTGTGGTCGACCAACTCGCCGGCGGTCCACCCCTCGCACGGCGACGGCCGCGCGAAGTCTGACGGGGCCAGCGGCTCGAGCCGACGTCGGAAATCCGACACCGCCGCGTCGTAGCGCTCAAGCGTGCTGGACACCGGGGCCCCCTCCCGCGAGGAGTCTGACGCATCTTGAGCCTGTGTGGTTCTCTTCCAGGCCGACGTCGCGCGGAGCTGCCCACTGGACGGGGAGATAATCGAGGCTCGCCGGTAGGCTCGGTCCGTGACGGCACCCCTGCTCGAGCTGCGCGACGTGAGCTGCGCGGCCGATGGCGTCGAGATCCTCCGAGGGATCGACCTCGTCGTCGGCGAGGGCGAGATCCACGCGCTCATGGGCCCGAACGGAGCAGGCAAGTCGACACTCGCCTCGCTGGTGATGGGAAGCCCCGAGTACCTGCTGACGAGGGGCCAGATCCTCCTTCGTGGCGTGGACCTCACCCCGCTCGCGCCCGAGGATCGAGCGCGGCTCGGGGTGTTCCTCGCCTTCCAGCACCCCGAGGCGATACCGGGCATCTCGGTCATCCAGTTCCTTCGCCAGGCGATCTCAGCCAGGACCGGCGTCGCGGACCTGTCCGTCCTCGAGGTCCGCCTCACGCTCGATGAGTGGCTGAACCGCCTCGGCATGGACCGTGCCTTCGCCGAGCGGTACTTGAATGAGGGATTCTCGGGCGGCGAGCGCAAGCGCAACGAGATCTTGCAGCTCGCTCTCTTGGAGCCTGACGTGGCGATCCTCGACGAGACCGATTCCGGGCTCGACATCGACGCGCTTCGAATCGTGGCGAGCGGGGTCCGCTCCGTGCACGCGCTACGCCCCGCGATGGCCGTGCTGGTCGTCACGCACTACCTGCGACTCCTCGAAGAGCTCGTCCCCGACTTCGTGCACGTCCTCGTCGACGGGCGAATCGTCGCGTCTGGCGACGCCTCGCTGGCAGCGGAGATCGACGCGCACGGCTACGACGCAGTGAGGGCGGCGGCGACATGAAGCGCTTCGATCCCGAGCGGGTCCGCCACGACGTCCCCGAGCTTCGCCGCACTGTCCATGGCCTCGAGATGGCCTACCTCGACTCCGCCGCGTCCTCCCTCGCGCCGAGTTCGGTGATCGAGGCGATGTCGAGGTACTACGAGCGGACGCACACGAACGTCCACCGCGGCGTCTACCAGATCGCCGAGGAGGCAACGGAGGCCTACGAGCTCGCACGCCGGTCGGTGGGCTCGTTCATCGGCGCGCCGCATCCAGACAAAGAGATCGTGTTCACGAAGAACGCAACCGAGTCCTTCAACCTCTTCGCCAGGGCCTGGGGAGCATCGGTCCTGGGCGAGGGCGACGTCGTCGTGCTGACCGAGATGGAGCACCACGCGAACATCGTGCCGTGGCTCCAGCTGAAAGAGGAGCGGGGCATCGAGCTGCGCTACCTCGGTGTCACGGACCAGTTCCGCCTGGACCTGACCCGCCTCGACGAGACTCTGGCGGGAGCCAGCCTGGTCTCCATCACCGCGATGTCCAACGTGCTCGGCACGATCCCGCCGATCCGCAGGATCGCCGACGCGGCCCACGCCGCGGGTGCACTCATCGCCATCGACGCCGCACAGCTCGTCGGCCACGCGCCGATGGACGTCGTCGATCTCGGCGTCGACGTCGCGTGCTTCAGCGCGCACAAGATGCTCGGGCCGACCGGGATCGGCGTGCTGTGGGCTCGCGCGGAGCTCTTGGCCTCGATGCCCCCGTTCCTCGGCGGCGGCGGGATGATCCTCGACGTCAAGCTCGACAGCTTCAAGCCCGCCGACGCGCCGCATCGCTTCGAGGCGGGCACGCCGCCGATCGCCGAGGCCGTCGGCCTCGCCGCGGCCGTGCGGTACCTGCGCTCGCTCGGCATGGACGCCGTCGCCGCGCACGATCTCGAGCTGACCGGCTACGCGCTCGAGCGGCTCGGCTCGCAGTTCGGCGACAAGGTCCGTGTGTACAGCCCCCAGGACCTCGTCGACCGCGGCGGGGTGCTCTCCTTGGCGCTCGAGGGCGTCCACGCCCACGACCTGGCCCAGGTGCTCGACCGCCACGGGGTCTGCGTGCGGCCGGGCCACCACTGCGCCAAGCCCCTCATGCGACGACTCGGCGTGCCCGCGACCGCGCGAGTGAGCTTCGGCCCCTACTCGGTCGAGCGGGACATCGACGCCCTCTTGGGCGGCATCGAGCACGCTCTCGGGATGTTCGGCTGACGAGATGGACGACCTCGAAGACCTGTATCGAGAGATCATCCTCGACCACTACCGCTCGCCGCGGAATCGGGGCGAGCTGCCGACCCCGCCCGCGCACCGCACCGAGGGCTTCAATCCGCTGTGCGGCGATGAGATCGTCCTCACGATCGTCCTCGACGACGACGTCATCGAGGACGTGAAGGTGGACGGCCACGGCTGCTCGATCTCGCAGTCCTCGGCGTCGCTCATGACCGGCGTGGTCAAGGGGAAGTCCATCGACGACGCAAAGGGCGCGATGCGGTCGTTCAAGCGGATGATGACCGTCGCCGACGAGGACGACCCGGATGCCGACGAGCCCATCGACGTGCGCAAGCTCGGCGAGCTGGCGGCCCTGCAGGGGGTCGTGAAGTTCCCGGTACGGATCAAGTGCGCGACGCTCGCGTGGAACACGCTCGCCCAGGCGCTCGTCGAGATGGACGCCTAAGCCCTACTTTGGCCTACAGGCCGTGGGATTGAACGTGTACGCCGGCTCGGTGTGCAGCGGCGCCGTCGTCGTCGTCACGTGCGCGTGCGCCGGGTGATGCGGGACCGTCGGCGTCGCGACCGCAGGTGGCTCGGGGGTCGTGTAGTACTGCGTGGGCGGAGGGTTCGTGGGCTCGGCCAGTCCCCCGAGCGTGCCGACCTGGCCGAACACCTTGACCAAGAGCTGCTGGGCTGCGGGCTGGTCCACGAAGAGGACGTCGCCGAGTGACGTGCCGTTCACGCCATAGGTCGGGAGCGTGTAGGCCGCGAGCGTCTTGGGGTTGAAGTGCCGGAACTTGAGCGCGAGGCCGACGAGTTCCTCGTAGCCGAACGTGTCGTCGATCTGGATGCCCTTGGGGATCGCCGACAGGAAGTTGGCGATGTTCAGCGGATCGAAGCCGAGTGACTCCGAGCGCAAGAGGAGCGCTCGCATGAACTGGTCTTGCCGGTCGATGCGCCCGAAGTCACTCGTCCCGTCGTACTGCCAGTAGCCGTTCTGGAAGTACTCGAAATGCCGGCTCCTCGTGACCGCCAGTGCCTGGACGCCGTTGATCAGCTGGCACCCGGTGTGCGGGATGTTGAGCGACGAGTAGTGATCGAGCGAGGGGTACGGGAAGTACATGTAGATCCCCCCGAGCGCGTCGACCGCGCCGATCAGGCCGCCAAAGCCGACCTGGACGACATGGTTGATCGGGATCCCGAAGTTCGCCTCGATCGTGCGGACGAGCAGCGCGGGCCCGGTCGAGTAGTTGACGTTGATCCGGTTGTAGTTCCCATAGAGGCCCTGGTTCGCGAGCAGCGTGACGACGGTGTCGCGGGGGATCGACACGACGCTGATGGTGCTCGCCTGCGGGTTGACGTGGAAGATTCGGACGACGTCGGACCGTTGCCCTGAGACGCTGCCGGCACCCGTCTCGGCCGCGACCGGTCCAGTGAGTCCCGCACGCGAGTCCGACCCGATGACGAGGACGTTGAAGGGCTTGCCGGGGATCTCTGCGTCGCAGACCTTCTTCACCGTCCCGCACAACGTGGGGTTCTGCAGTGCCTTGTACTTCTCGTAGGTGTAGTACCACGAGCCACCGGCGGCCGCGGCGATCAGGACGCTGACCGCGACCACCGAGCCGATCACGACGCGGCGAGTGCGCCGCCTGCCTCGGCGATGCGAGGGTCGACCGCGCTTGGTCTCGATCTGATGACCCAGCTCGTCGAGCCTGCTGGTGGACGCGGGTGCAACGGTCGCAGTCGTTGGCGCTCCCGCGTCGATCCGCTTGCCGAGCTCGCCGAGCGAGTCACCATTCGGGGTGTGTCGATGTGGAAGGTCGCGCGACCGTCGACGACGCGTCATTTCGGCCATGATACCAAGGTGTCGCACCCGGACGTGCACGACGCGACGCTTATAAGAAACTCATATATCCGTCACGCTCGAGCCGCACGGCAAGTGTCTTGTCCCCGCTCTCGACGATGCGCCCGTCGACGAAGACGTGCACGTTGGTGGCCGGCAGCACGTCGAGAAGACGTCGGAAGTGCGTGATCGCGACGACGCCGAGTCCCCACGTCGCGACCGCTCGAGTGAGCGTCGCCCCGACGTCGACGAGGGCGTCGACGTCCAGGCCCGAGTCGATCTCGTCCAGGATCGCGACCTTTGGTCGGAGCACCTGGAGCTGGACGATCTCGTTGCGCTTCGCCTCGCCGCCGGACAGCCCGACGTTGAGCGGACGATCGAGCAGGTCGACACGGAGTCCGACCTCTGCGGCACTCGATTGCATCATCGCGGTGAGCCTGTCGCGGGGGACGCCGGCTCGCGCGAGCGCCGCGTGCGTGGTCACCCCGGGCACCTCGATCGGGTGCTGCAGGCCGAGGAAAAGGCCGGCCCTGGCACGCTCGTAGGGAGCGAGGTCCAGCAAGTCCGTGCCGTTGAGCAGCGCGCGCCCCGCCGTCACCTCGGGCCCCGGCCGGCCGGCCAGCACGTGCGCGAGTGTGGACTTCCCGGACCCATTGGGGCCCATCACCGCGTGGATCTCCCCCGGCTCCACGACGAGATCGACGCCGCGGAGAATCTCTTTGGTACCGACGCGCGCGCAGAGGCCCTGGACCTCGAGCAGGCTCGTCACGGCGTCTCCACGGTGACCTTGCCGTCGTGCACGGCGACGGGGAAGGTTCGAACCGGCCGTGTCGCGGGCAACGACCGCGGTTCGCCCGTCGCGAGGTCGAACATCGCGCCATGCCGGGCGCACTCGATCTCGCACGTCGAGGGATCGACCTCGCCGTCGCTCAGCGCGAAGTGCTCATGGCTGCAGACGTTCTCCAGGCAGTACAGCTCCGAACCGCATCGCACCACGACGAGGTCGAGCTCGCCGATCGACGCACGCATCGGGACCGCCTCGTCGAGCGAGGAGAGCTCGCAGACGACGTGGGTGGTCATCGCGCGGAACCGCGCTCGGACGACAGTCCGGTGATCGCGTCTCGCAAGCGAGACGCCAGCGCGTCATCGTGGAGCAGGCCCCCGATCTCAGAGAAGAAGCCGGTGATGATCAGCTGCACCGCGTCGAACGGGTCGACACCGCGCGACTCGAGGTACCAGCGCTGCTCGGGATCGAGCGGGCCGACGGTCGAGGCGTGCGCGCACTGCACGTCGTTCTCCTCGATGTCGAGGTTGGGCACGGCGTCGGCGCGGGCTTCCTCGGACAGCACGAGGCTGTTGTTCACCTGGCGTGCGTCCGCCTTCTTCGCCCCGTGGCGCATCGTGATGAGACCGCTGTAGATGGAGCCGGCTCGATCCGTCACCGCGGCCTTCGAGTGCAGTCTCGAGATGGTCCTGCGCCCGACGTGGACCTGCATGGTGCGAAGGTCGTGGACTTGGTCGCCGGTGCCGACGTGGGCGGTCTGCAACTCGCTCGTGGCCCCCTCGCCTTCCAACAGGGCGTCGGCTCGCACGCGGTCGTAGCGAGCGCCAAGGCCGACGGCCACCTGGCGGAAGGTCGCTCCAGCGCCAATGGCTGCACGGGTGCGAGCCACCGACCAGCAGCTGGCCCCCAATGACTGCACCGAGGCCACCTCGAGCGTCGCGCCGTCGCCGATCACGTACTCGGCAACCCCTGCGACAAAGCCCGCCGAGGGACCGGTCACGTGCTCGAGCACTCGGAGAAAGCCTCGCGCGCCGACTCGCACGAGCACGCGGGGGAACGACGCGCCCGCGGGGCAGTCCACGAGCAGGACGACCGGCTGTTCGATCCGCGCATTCGGTGCGACATCGACAAAGAGCGCGCGCGGGGAGTACGCGAGGTTCATGGCGGCGAACGCGTCGTCGGGGCCGACGAGCCGACCGAGCTCGTTCGCGGGCGGTTCGGTCGTGACGCTGAGGCCGTCGATCGGATCGTGCGACTCGACGTCGAGCACCTGCCCGCCGCTCATGACCACGACCGCCGCAGGCGTGGGTCCCCCGATCGCGGTGGCGCATGACCCTGCGCCAGGCGTCGCGAGCTCGAGGTCGTCGAGCGTCAACTCGTGGAGCGGCGCGTACTTCCAGACGTCGTCGGCCGGGTCCGGGAGACCGCGGTCCCTGACGACGCCGAGGGCCGTCGCGCGCTGCGCGCGGCGCCATGTGGGCTCGTCGAACTCGGGTGTTGCGGTGGTCAGTCGGGTCACGGGATGAGGTCAGGTGCGGCGTGGAGCCGACGAGGCAGTGTACTGGTGCGTCTTCGAGCGGTCCCCGGGGGACCGTAGGATCGTCGCGCGACGAGAGGGAGCCACGATGACGACTGACCGCCTGACCTCTGAAGTGCTCAGCTGCTCGATCGACGACGGCGTCGCGACCGTCGTGCTCGATCGCGCCGAGAAGCGCAACGCGCTGGGCCCCGCGTTCTGGAAGGACCTCCCCGTGTTCATGGAGGCGCTCGATCGCGACGAGGACGTCCGGTGCATCGTCATCACCGCAGCCGGACCGCACTTCACCGTCGGCCTCGACCTCACGTCGTTCGGCGGGCAGGGTCTGGCGCCCTCGTCATCGGCGGGTGCGGTCGGCGCCAGCCGGGCCTTGTTCGAGAACATCGGCACGTTGCAGGCGTCAGTGACCTCGGTCGCTGCATGTCGCAAGCCCGTGATCGCCGCGGTGCACGGCTACTGCATCGGCGGGGGCGTCGATCTGATCGCGGCCTGCGACATCCGATTGGCGAGCGAGGACGCGGTCTTCTCGGTCCGCGAGGCAAAGATCGCGATCGTCGCCGACCTCGGCAGCCTCCAACGGCTCCCGAAGCTCATCGGCGAAGGGCACGTCGCCGAGCTCGCCTTCACGGGCAAGGACATCGACGCAGAGCGCGCGAGGTCGATCGGCCTCGTGAACGACGTGTTCCCGGGCGGCGCTGACGGCGTCGGCAAGGCCGCGCGCGAGCTCGCCGTCGAGATCGCGGCCAACTCGCCGCTCGCGGTGCAGGGCACGAAGGCGGTGCTCGCGGCGAACGACGGGCGCACTGTCGCTGAGGGTCTCGAGTACGTCGCGTGGTGGAACAGCCTGTATCTGCGCAGCGACGACCTCACCGAGGCGATGACGGCGTTCTTCGAGAAGCGGGCGCCCCGGTTCACGGGGCGCTGATCATCGCGGCCGGGGCCACCTGCGCCGCCGGGACTTCTGGCGCTTGCGCTCCGCGGCGAGCGCGTCGGGTGCGATCTCGTTGACGATCTTCTCGGCCTCGCCCAGTACCTCCTGCATCCGATCGACCGGTACGTCGGGCTCGTCCTCGATCGCGGGTTCGACCAGTGAGCCGTGCACCCAGCCAACGTCGGCGAGCCTCGGGGCGTACTTGGGGCAGTTNNCCTCGCCGGACGCGTAGGTCCGGCTCTGGAAGTTTTTGCACTCCTCGCGCATCGGCATCTCACCATTCTGACAGGACACCCCGGGTCTCCAATCGCGCGCAGCAATCGGTGCGAGGCTCGCAAGTACGCTCTCGGCCGTGGCGAGCCACGACGTGGAGATCAGCAGCGCACCGCTCTCGAGGCGAGAGTTGGAGGACGTCGCCCTCGTCTCGGCCCGCGCGTTCCACACCGATCCCTTCTTCGCGTACTTGTCGCCGGGCGCGATGCTCCGCTCACGGGGGCTCAATCGATTCAGCATGACGACCGCGTCGTACCTCGGCCCGAAGGGGCTCTTGCTCACCGCTCGGCGTGAGGGAAGGATCGTCGGCGTCGGCGGTTGGGTCGCACCTGGGGGCTACCCCTACCCCATGCGAGAACAACTGCTCCAGACCCTCGGCGCGCTGCGGGCGCTCTACCCGACGCCCGCCTCGCTCGTAAAGGGCCTCAAGTACCTCACCGCCGTGGACAAGGCACACCCCAAAGAGCGCCTCTGGTACCTCCAGCTCTTGTGCTGCGACCCCGAGCACCAGCGCTCGGGCGTCGGCGGCGCGCTGCAAGACGAGGTGCTGCGGCGATGCGACGCCGAGGGCATCGGCGCGTACCTCGAGACGCAGAACGAGGACAACCTCGCGTACTACCGCAGGTTCGGCTGGGAGCTCGTTGACACGCTCAGGCCGCTGCACGATGGCCCGCCGATCTGGACGATGCGTCGCGAACCGCGCGCGACCTGACGAGGGGCTGACATGGCGACCACCCCCGTGGTGCTCGAGGGCACGCTCAAGGGCGCCCAGCTCGAAGAAGCGGTCCAGATCTCGGTCCGCGCGTTCGACGACGACCCGTTCTTCCAGTACCTCTTCCCTTCGGAGTCCCAGCGCCATCGGTCCGTCGCCATGCTGCATCGGACGGTCCTGCGCCACGTCGCGACCGTCGGCGTGACACGCACCGCCTCGATCGACGGCAAGATCGCCGGCCTCGCGCTGTGGGTGCCGCCGGGCAAGTGGCCCTACTCACCGATGCTGCAGATCCGCCAGCTCTTCGGCTCGATCGCGGCGTTCGCGCCCAACCTCGGCTCGCTCAACCGTGGTCGTCCCATCATGCACGCCGTCGTCGAGGCGCACCCGAAGCGCCCGCAGTGGTACCTGCAGCTGCTCATGGTCGATCCGCCGTTCCAGCGCCACGGCATAGGAGGCATGCTCCAGACCCCGACGCTCGAAGTGTGCGACCGCGAGGGCATCTTCGCGTGGGTCGAGACCCAAAAAGAGGAGAACCTCGCCTACTACCAGCGCTTTGGATTCGAGATCGTCGCCGAGCACCGCCCCGTGGCGGCCGCTCCGGCGATGTGGTCGATGGGTCGCGAGGCCACGCCCGCGGCCTGATCAGCCGACCGAGCCCTCCATCTGCAACTCGATCAGCCGGCTCCACTCGACCGCGTACTCCATCGGCAGCGTCCGGGTGATCGGCTCGATGAAGCCGTTCACGATCATGCCCATCGCCTGGGCCTCGGTGAGTCCCCTGCTGCGCAGATAGAAGAGCTGGTCATCGCCGATCTTCGAGACCGTGGCCTCGTGGCCGATCGACGCGTCGCTCTCGCCGACCTCCATCGAGGGCTTGGTCTCGGACTCGGACTGCTCGTCGAGGATGAGCGCGTCGCAGCGCACGAACGACTTCGCGCCCTTGGCCCCGTCCTCGACCTTGACGAGTCCCCGGTAGGTGGTTTTGCCGCCGTCCTTGGAGATCGACTTCGACACGATCGTGGAAGTGGTCTCAGGGGCGGCGTGGATCATCTTGGCCCCTGCGTCCTGGTGCTGGCCGGGCCCTGCGTAGGCGACGGAGAGGACCTCACCCGAGGCCTTCGGGCCGACGAGGTACACGCTCGGGTACTTCATCGTGAGCCTCGAGCCGATGTTGCCGTCGATCCACTCGACGTGTGCCTCGGCCTCCGCCCTCGCACGCTTGGTCACGAGGTTGTAGACGTTGTTCGACCAGTTCTGGATCGTCGTGTAGGTGATCCGGCTCCCCGGCAAGGCAACCAGCTCGACGACCGCCGAGTGCAGCGAGTCCGTCGTGTACACCGGCGCCGAGCAGCCCTCGACGTAGTGCACCTGGGAGCCCTCGTCCGCGATGATGAGCGTACGCTCGAACTGGCCCATGTTCTCGGTGTTGATGCGGAAGTACGCCTGGAGGGGCATGTCGACCTTGACGCCCGGCGGGACGTAGATGAACGAGCCACCCGACCAAACCGCGGAGTTGAGGGCGGCGAATTTGTTGTCGTTCGGCGGGATGATGGTCCCGAACCAGCGGCGCACGAGGTCCTCGTGCTCTCTCAGCGCGGTGTCCATGTCGCAGAAGAGGATCCCCTGGGCTTCGAGGTCCTCGCGGTTGCGGTGGAACACGACCTCGGACTCGTACTGGGCGGTGACGCCCGCGAGGTACCGGCGCTCCGCCTCGGGGATGCCGAGCTTCTCGTAGGTGTTCTTGATCGTGTCGGGGAGGTCCTCCCACTCGCGGACCTGGCCCTCGGTCGGCTTCACGTAGTAGTAGATGTCGTCGAAGTCGAGGTCGGGCATCCGGCTCGCGAACCACGCGGCCATGGGCTTGCGGTCGAACCGCTTGAGGGCGTTCAGCCGGAAGGTGCGCATCCACTCGGGCTCGCCCTTCATCTCGGACATCTCCTTGACGATGTCCTCGCTCAGACCCTTCTTCGGCTTGAAGACGTAGTCCTCGGCGTCGCTCCAGCCGAGCTTGTACCGACTGAGGTCTAGGTCCTGAATCGCCATGGGCTCGCTTCCCCTCAGAGTTTCTCCTATCGCCATAGTAACAACCTGTCCTCGCGTGCCTGCGGCGAGCTCTTCCTGTCAGGCTCAGTCGGTGACCTTCCCACCTGCCCCGCGCGCGCCCCGCCGCCCGACCACCCTCACCCACTTCGGCGACCCGCGGGTGGACGACTACGTCTGGCTCCGCGACCGCGACGACCCTGCCGTGCTCGAGTACCTCGAGGCCGAGAACGAGTTCGCCGCCAGTGCCCTCTTGGGCACCGAGGCGCTGCGCGAGCGGGTCTACCGAGAGATCGTGTCGCGAATCGAAGAGACCGACGTCACGGCCCCCGTGCGCTGGGGCGAGTGGTGGTACTACGCGAGGACCTATGAGGGCCGCAACTACCCGGTGCACTGCCGCCGGCCCCTCGGGGACGGCACCTTCCCCGAGTCGCTCGACGAGGACGGCGAGCAGGTGCTCCTCGACGAGAACGCCCTCGCCGAAGGTCACGCGTTCTGCTCGGTCGGCGTGCTCGAGGTCGCGCCCGGCCACGGGCTGGCCGCCGTCGGCGTCGACTTCGAGGGCGACGAGCGGCACTCGGTGTCATTCCAGTCGCTCGACGGGCGGCCCGCGCCGCAAGAGACCATCGCCGACGTCGGCTACTCGGTCGCGTGGACGTCCGACGAGTCGTCGATCCTCTTTGTTCGCATGGACGACGCCTGGCGGCCGTTCGAGCTGTGGCGGCACCGTCTCGGGAGCGATCCCGCAGCCGACGTGCTCGTGTACCGCGAGGACGACGAGCGATTCCGCTTGTCGGTCGGGAGGAGCCGCGACGGCGCAGCGCTGCTCGTCCACGCCGGCTCGACAATGACGAGCGAGGTCCTCGCCCTCGACGCGGCATCGGGTGACGGGCTTCGCACGGTGTGGCCCCGACGCGAGGGCGTGGAGTGCTCGATGGAGCACCTCGTCGCGCCGAGCGGCGTCGCCTGGTGGGTCGCCACCACGAACGACGGCGCCCGGGACTTCCGCGTCATGGCCGCACGAGAGGCGACCGCGCCCGAGTTCCACGAGATCGTCGCGGAGCGGTCAGGATGCCGGATCGACGGCGTCGACGCGTTCGCGCGGCACCTCGTGGTTGCCGAGCGCCTCCATGCCAGCGCCTCGGTGCGGGTCCTCCCGCTGCTCGACGGCCCGGATCCCTTCGGTCCGGACCTCGCAGCCCGTGGGTTCGTCGTGGCGAGCGACGAGTCACCCACGACGACGGTGATCGACCAGAACCCCGAGTACGAGGCACGCTCGGTGCGCGTCTCGCAGACATCGCTCGTGACGCCCGCGAGCTCGGTCGACGTCGACCTCGGCACGGGCGAGCGCGTGGTCCGCAAGCGTCGTGTCGTGCGCGGCGGCTACGACCTCGGCAACTACGTGTCGTCGCGCATGTGGGTGACGGCCCGCGACGGCGTCGAGATCCCCGTCTCGCTCGTCCATCGCCGTGACCTGGTCTCATCGCCCGACGCGCCGGGGTCGGTGCCCGCGGCGCCGATGCCCATGGTGCTCTATGGCTACGGCGCCTACGAGGTCTGCATCGAGCCCACGTTCGTGTCATCCCGCCTCTCGCTGCTCGACCGTGGCGTCGCCTTCGCGATCGCCCACGTGCGCGGCGGTGGGGAGCTCGGTCGCGCGTGGTACGAGTCGGGGCGGCTCGAGCACAAGGCGACGACGTTTCACGACTTCGTGGACGTGGCGAACGGGCTCGCCGCTCGCGGGTACACCGAGCCGTCGAAGCTCGTGGCGATGGGGGGCTCGGCCGGGGGCCTGCTCATCGGCGCGTCGATCAACCTCGCGCCGTCGTCGTTCCGTGCGGTCGTGGCCGAGGTGCCCTTCGTCGACGTCCTGAATACGATGCTCGACGAGTCCCTCCCCCTCACGGTCGGTGAGTGGGAGGAGTGGGGCGACCCCGTCCACGACGAGGCCGCGTACTTCGGGATCAAGTCGTGGTCGCCCTACGACAACGTCGGCGTCGCCGCCCCGGACGGCACGCCGAGCACGTACCCGGACCTGCTCGTGCTCGGGAGCCTCAACGACACGCGGGTGTCGTACTGGGAGCCCGCCAAGTGGGTCGCCAGGATCCGTGCCACCTCGCCGCTGACCAACGTGGTCTTGAAGACTGACCTCGGCGCCGGCCACGGCGGCCCATCGGGCCGCTACGACTCGTGGCGCGAGCGCGCGTTGGTCTTCGCCTTCGTGCTCGACAAGCTCGGCATCCTCGACGCGCCCGGCGACTGAGCCACGGTCCCGCTCATGCCCGCGGGCGGAACTCCACGCTGAGGGGTGCGTGGTAGCCCGCAGGAAGCGTCACGCCGACACCGTCGAGCGTGACCGTCGCGTTCCCGGGCGCGCCGAGCACCACGATCGCCGAGGCGTCGAAGGTGAAGGTGGCCGAGCCGCCGGCCGCGACGAGACGGGACAACGTGTGCGTGCTCGAGGGCGGCGTGGCGGCGGACACCCAGACGCGGCCGCCGGTCCCGGTGACCGTTACCGAGTACGGGCGCGCTGGCGCGACGTAGATCGCGGTGCCGTCGCTCGACGAGCGCGAGACGTAGGCGGTGGGCTGGGTGCTCGTCGTGGGAGGCCTCGTCGTCGTGGTCGAAGTGGTCGACGTCGTGCCGCGCCCGTGCTGGATCGCGTAGCCCACGAGCGCGATCCCGATCAGCACGACGACAACCGTGGCGACGATGAGGATCGTTGCGGTGTCGACGCGGGCTCGCGGCTGCATCCGCTCGAGCGCCCAGTCGCGGTCGTGGCGTCCCCGGGCCTCGGCGGGCAGCGCTCCAGGGGAGGTGTCCAGGTGCGCGGACGATGGGTCGAGCCGAGGTCTGCCCGGTGCCGCCGGCTCGTCCGGCACGTGCGGTCCGCGCACGACGCGAACCGAGCCGCCGCGGTCGTGCGGCTCGACGTGCAGCGTGTCGAGCCGGTCGTGGTAGTGGTGGATCGATCGGATCTCGTCGCGTCGCCGGCGCTGCACCAGCCTCGCGCCCGCGAGAACCACGACGATCGCGGCAAGGACGGCGAGGATCGTGTCCATCGGCGTATTCAATCGGACGCCGGCAGCCGCGGCGAGAGCGAGTTACGTGCGGAGCTTGAAGTGCGGGCGCACCCCGTCGGCGATCGCGTGCGCGCGAGGGTTCGCCTGGTCGCGTGGGGAGAGCACCGGGTCGCTGAGACCCCACTCCGCGCCGACGGCAGGATCGTCCCAGGCGAGGCCGAGCTCGTCGGCGGGGTTGTAGTAGCCGTCCACGAGGTACCACAGGAGCACGTCGGTGAGCGAGGAGAAGCCGTGCGCAACGCCGGGCGGGATGAACAGCCCCCGCTCCTCGTTGCCGTCGAGGTCGACGACGAACGTCTTGGACAGCGTGGGCGAGCCCTCGCGGAGGTCGTGCAGCACCACGCGCGCCGTTCCGCGCAAGACGTACCAGTAGTCGGCCTGGTGCAGGTGGTAGTGCAGCCCGACGACCGCACCGGCCGCCTTCTCGGAGCGATTGCCCTGGATCATCTCCCGGCCGAACGGGAGCCATTCGCGGCGGTAAGTCTCGACGAACCGACCACGGTCGTCACCGAACGACGCCGGCTCGAGCAAGAGGACGCCGTCGATCGAGACAGGATGCGAGATGGGTGCCATGGCCGCACGGAACCTAGGCGATCCCGAAGCCCGTGACCGCCCCGAAGCGACCCCGGTGGAACACGAGCGGCGGGCTGTCGATCGCGTCCAGGGATCGGACCTCGGCCGTGACCACCTCGTGGTCCCCGCCGGGGTGGATGCCCGAGATCGTGCAGCAGAACCACGCGAGAACGCCGTCGAGCACCGGACAGCCCTCTTCGGAGCTCGACCACGAGAGCGACGCGAACTTGTCGACCCCCGACATCGCGAAGGTCCTCGCCAGGTCCTCCTGACCCTCGGCGAGGACGTTCACGCAGCAGCGGCCGGACCGGCGGATCCTCGGCCAGGACGTCGAGGTGTGCGCGACCGCGAACACGACCATCGGCGGATCGAGCGAGAGCGCGTGGAATGACTGGCAGGTGAAGCCCGCGGGACCATCCTCGTCGGCGCCCGTGACGACGGTGACCCCCGACGGGAACCGCCCGGCCACCTCGCGGAACCGCTCGGCGCTGAGCTCGCTCACCGGACCCCCGACGCCGCCCGCCGCGTCCGCGGCCACCAGCTCGAGCCCGCCCGGACGTTCGGCACGCTGTCAGGGTATTAGGTCGAGATCACCACCACGGACCCGCAGTCGGCGTCAGTGGGTCATCTCATCGCTCGGTGCTCGCACTGCTCGATGCGACCGCAAGCACACCCGCACGACGTTGCAGCAGGCCCTCGTTGCAGAGCGTGGCCGCGACCCTCGTCGCGCGCAGCAGGTCGTCCTGGCACCCGATGACCGACGCCACGTCGCTGAGCCTCACGGGTCCGTCGAGCACCGCAGCGAGCAGCCTGCCCCGACCTTCTCGGTCCGACCCGGCAAATCGCGCCTGGCGTCTCGAGACGCCCGCGCTGTCAGTTGCGGGGTCTGCGGTGACCGAGCCGCCCCGCCTCCACTTGCAGCAGGGTCGCAGCGCGCAGCCCGCGCACCTCGGCACCGAGGTGCAGTGGGCCGCACCCAGGTCCAAGAGCGCCTGGTTGTGCGTCCAGCCCCGACCGGGCTCGACGAGCGAGTTCGCCAGGCGCTGCGCATCGAGGCGGCCGAGTCGACGATTCGCGATCGCGCGCGAGAGGACGCGCCCGACGTTCGTGTCGACGATGCCGACGTCGCGCTCGAATGCGAACGCGAGGACCGCTCTCGCCGTGTACGGGCCGATGCCAGGCAGCGCGAGCAGCGAGTCGAGGTCGTCTGGCACGCGACCGCCGTGGCGCTCCACGATCTGGCGCGCCGCCTCGTGGAGGGCTTTGGCGCGTCGGTAGTAGCCGAGCCCTCGCCACGCGTCGAGCACCTCGGCAAGCGTGGCGGCCGCGCACGCCGCAGGGCTGTCGAACCGGCCACAGACGCGCTCGTAGGCCTCGACGGCCCGGTGTGCCTGGGTCTGCTGGCAGCAGACCTCCGCCACCAAGACGCGCCACGGATCCCTCGTTGCGCGCCACGGGAACTCGCGGACGACCGGTAGGGCGCCGAGACGGCGTCGCATCGCCCTTGTCGCGAGCGACGTGACGTCAGCTCCAGACGTCGTCACCGTAGGGGCGCTGTCTCGGCGGTAGCGCGGCCGACTTCCACACCATGAGCTTGCGCCGGAAGTAGCAGACCTCGTCGCCGTCCTGGTTGAACGCCTTGGTCTCGACCGTCACGATGCCGCGGTCGGGCTTGGACGAGCTCGGGACCTTCTCGAGGACCCGCGTCTCGGCGTAGATCGTGTCGCCGTGGAACGTCGGGTGCAGGTGGCGCAGGGACTCGACCTCGAGGTTCGCGATGCACGATCCCGAGACGTCAGCCACGCTCATGCCGAGCGCGAGCGAGTAGACGAGGTTGCCGACGACGACGTTGCGACCGTGCACGGTCGACTGCTCGGCGAACCACGCGTCGGTGTGCAGCGGGTGGTGGTTCATCGTGATCATGCAGAAGAGGTGGTCGTCGGCCTCGGTGATGGTCTTGCCGGGCCAGTGCCGAAGCACGTCGCCGGGCTCGAATTCCTCGTAGGCGCGGCCGAAGGGACGGTCGTAGGTGGTCACCGCGACAGTCTGCCCGTCGAACCTCTGCGGGGCACAAGTTCGTTGGTAGGTTCGAGCGGTGCCAGCGGCCGCGCCTCGAGCAGGTGCCCTCGGCACGCTGCGACTGACCGATCGGCTCGTGCTCGTGTGCATCGGCGCCCTCACCGCGGGCGTCCACGTCGCGGCGATCGCGCTCGGCGTGCGCTTCAGCTCGGGAGAGCTGAGCGGCGCGACGCTCTCCCAGGTCTGGCAGCTGCTCCCCGTGGAACTGCTGCGTCATGACCTCTTCCCGAGCATCGTGCACCTCCAGAGCCAGCCGCCTCTCTTCAACCTGGTCACGGGTGGGTTCCTCGAGCTCCCCCACGTGACGCAACCCTGGGCGGCGGACGCGGGGATGTTGGTCTGCACGGTCGCCGTGGCACTCGGGACCGCCGGCATGCTCCTTGAACTCGGCGTCACTCGGATCGCGATCGTGGTGGTCGTGATCGTGTTTGTCGTCGCCGACCCCGCCCAGTTCCTCTACACCACCTACTACTTCTACGCGCTGCCCACCGCGGCGCTCGTCACGCTCTGTGGTTGGGCTGCGGCGCGATGGGTGCGGACCGAGCGGCTTTCGCCGGGTCTCGCCTACGGGGTGCTCGCGGCCGCGCTGATCCTCACCAACAGCTCGTTCCAGGTGTACTCGGTCGGACTGGCGACGGTCCCGGTGCTGTGGGTGCTGCGCCGCCGGTGGCGCGAGGCCATCGCCGCGCTCCTCGTGCCGGTCGCGGTCGTCGGCATCTGGTACGCCATCGACCTGGTCCAGTTCGGCTCGGCGACGACGTCGGCGTGGCTCGGCATGAACCTCGCCCGCGCGACCGTGCAGCTCGACTCGAGCGCCGACATCGACGCGCTGATCAAGCAGGGCGTGCTCACCCCCACCGCCTCGGTGCGGCCGTTCTCGCCGCTGGCTGACTACGGCTCGCTCGGCGTGCACGCCCTCACGGGCCAGCTGGCGCTCGACCAGCAGCTGAAGCCGGGCTCGAAAGCGTTCCCCAACCCGAACTACAACAACATCGCCTACGTCGGGATCGCGAAGTCGTACCTGACGAACGACCTCCACTGGATCGAGCACCGCCCGCTGCACTACCTCAAGAACACGACGATCGGGCTTCGGATCTGGCTGCTGCCGAGCGAGCAGTACTTCGCGACGGTGGACCTCGGCGGCGGCCAGACGTGGCACCTCGACGGCTACACGACCGTCTACGACGAGGCGGTCCTCTTGCAAGGGAGCCCTGACCCGAGTGCGGCGCTCGCCGTCGTCGAGCACCAGGCCGGTCCGTCGCTGTCCAATGTGTCGATCACCCTCGCGCTCGAGACGCTGCTCACCCTCGTGGTGCTGCCCCTCGTCGCGTGGCGCCGCCGCAGGCTTGACCGGGCACGGGCTGCAGCCGCGCTGTGGGTCTGGATCATCTGCGCGTCGGTGTTCGTGACGACGACCCTGCTCGAGGCCGCGGAGAACAACCGCTTCCGATTCGAGCTGGGCGGGCTCCCCCTCGTCGGCATGACGGTCGCGGTCGCCTGGCTCTTCGATCGCTCCGGGCTCGGCCGCCAGGCGATCCGGTCGCTCAGGACTCGGTCGTCGTCGCTTCTTCGGCCGCGCGCGTCGTGAACGAGACCGACGCGCCCGGAAGGCTCTCGCCGTCCACCAAGAAGCGCCAGGTGTACCTGCTCGCGGGCACGAGCTGCAGCGGCCCGAGGTTGACCGCCATCGGGACGTCAACGGGCGAGCCCTCGGGCACGCCCGTCGGCTGGGCGACGGCGAAGTCGCCGCGCATCTCGATGGGCTGGGCGCCTTCGGGGGTCTCGATCATGACCGGGCCGCCGTCGGCGTCCTCTAAGAACAGCTCCCAGTGGTGCGAGAGGGAGAGCTCGTGCCAGTCGACCAGGAGCTTGACGGCAACGGCGGACGGCACGGGCATCGGACCGGTGACCGACCAGCCGCCGCCGAGGATGTAGAGCTTGCCGTCGGCAACCTGGGCGCTGTCGCACAAGAGCATGGTCACCTGCACGACGCGAGCCTACGGGCCGGTGGCCCCCATCACTTAGGTTGGTGCGCGTGACGGACCCGGCGGCCGATCTCGTGGGCGCTGACGGCGCGATCGAAGCGATGGAGCGCACCGTCGCCGCAGCGACCAGTCGCCTGGTCGAGCTCGGCGGCGTCGACAAGAACCAGACGCTTGCCTACGAGCTCGCGCACGCCGCGTCGGCGACCGCGGTCGCGCGCGCCGCGCTTCGCTACGCGATCCACGGGGAGCTCGAGGCGCGCCTTGCCTGTGCATTCATCGCGGACGCGGCCGCGGTCCTCTCGGCCACGACGACCGGCCGCGAGGCACTGTTCGGCGTCGACGCGCACTGGCTCGACCCCGTTCGCGGCTTCGTCGCGGCATGCCTCGAACCCGACTTCGTCGGCGCGCTCGCAGAGACGCCCGGGCCGAGCCACCTCGACGAGGACTTCACGCTCGTCGCGGACACCTTCCACCGCTTCGCCGCCGAACAGGTCCGCCCCCACGCCGAGCACGTCCACCGGACCAACGGCGACATACCCGAGGCGCTCATCAGCGGCCTCGCCGAACTCGGTGGCCTCGGGCTGAGCGTGCCCGAGGCCTACGGAGGCTTCGCGTCAGGCGGCGAGCACGACTACCTGGGCATGGTGGTCGCGACCGAGGAGCTGACCTGGGGGTCCCTCGGGATCGGGGGCTCGCTGATCACGAGGCCCGAGATCCTGACGAGGGCGCTCGTGAACGGCGGGACCGAGGCCCAGCGTGCGCGCTGGCTGCCCCGGCTCGCGACGGGCGAGCAGCTCGCGGCGGTCGCCGTCACCGAGCCCGACTTCGGCAGCGATGTCGCGGGGATCTCGACGATGGCGACCCGCGCCGACGCAGGCTGGGTCCTGACCGGCACGAAGACCTGGTGCACGTTCGCGGCGAGGGCGACCGTCCTCATGCTGCTCGCGCGCACCGACCCGGATCGATCGGCAGGGCACCGTGGGCTGTCGCTGTTCTTGGTCGAGAAACCCGTCGGCGACGCGCACGGGTTCCGCTTCGACCAGCCGGGCGTCGACGGTCGCGGCCCGGGCCGGCTCGAGGGCAGGCCGATCGACACGATCGGCTACCGGGGCATGCACTCCTACGAGCTCAGCCTCGAGGACTGGTTCGTCCCCGACGACTGCCTGGTCGGCGGCGACGAGGGCCTGGGACGAGGGTTCTACCTGCAGATGGGCGGCTTCGAGAACGGGCGGATCCAGACCGCCGCGAGGGCGCTCGGGGTCATGCAGGCCGCCTACGACGCAGCGGTCGCCTACGCGAGGGACCGGAGCGTCTTCGGCGCCTCGCTGCTCGACTACGAGCTGTCGCGCGTCAAGCTCGGACGGATGGCGGCGGTGATCCAGTGCGCGAGGCAGTTCTCCTACGAGGTCGCGCGCACGATGGCGACGGGCGACGGCTCGCTGCAGGCCTCGATGGCCAAGGCCTACGTCTGCAGGGCGGCCGAGTGGGTGACTCGCGAGGCCATGCAGCTGCACGGTGGCATGGGCTACGCCGAGGAGTACCCCGTGAGCCGCTACTTCGTCGACGCGCGGGTGCTCTCGATCTTCGAGGGCGCCGACGAGACGCTGTGCTTGAAGGTCATCGCCCGGCGCCTGGCAGAGCAGCACGCTCGTCGTCCCTCTAGTGGCGCGTCGCGGAGCTGATCTGGTGGAGCAGCGCGTCTCGAGTGGAGGTCGTCAGCGAGGACGTGGCGGCGGGGCAACCGATTGCAACGGCGCACCTTTTCGGGAGACTTGGGCGCTCGGTGTCAAGCCAGCTCGAGAATCGTCTCCTCGATCTCGGCGGCCCGGCCGGGGGCAAAGGACACCTCCGTACCGATCGGGTGGAAGCCCGCCTTCTGAAGGACTCGTAACGACCCAGGGTTGTCGCTCGCAGCACGGGCTCGGATCGGCCGAACCGAGATCTCCTCGAGGAGCAGGCCGAGCGCCCGGGTCGCAATCCCTCGTCCCCAGCAAGTGCGATCGATCCAATAGGTGACCTCGGTCGCTCCCTCCGAGACGTAGCTCGCGATGGTGCCGACGAGCCGAAGATCGCAGATGATGGCCCGATGCCTGATGTCAGGTGAGGACATGACCTTCGCCATATGGGCGTCGAAGGCGCTTCGATCGTTCGGGTCTTCAGGTGTGAATGCCGCCATGCGTACTGACTCGGGATCGCGCATCTGCTCGAAGATCGCGTCGAGATCCCTTGTTTCTACCGGACGAAGCGCAAACTGCGACATGCGGACGGTCCCAGGCCATTTCAACGATGCACCACTAGGCGCTTCGGCGGAGTCCGGCCCGCTCGCCGCGCGTGACGAATTTGGTCGCCATCTTGCGGGAGGCCTCGTCGATCATCTCGTCGCCGAACATGACCGAGCCTTTGTGCTCGTCCTCGGTCGCCACGCGGTAGGCCTCCACGATGTCCCAGGCGTGGTCGAACTGCTCTTGGGTGGGTGAGAAGACCTCGTTCAGAATCAATGCCTGGTCAGGGGTGAGCGCCCACTTCCCGTCGTAGCCGAGCATCCGCGCGCGCATCGAGAACTCCCGGAGCGCGTCAGGGTCGCGGACCTTCAAGAAGGGCCCGTCGATGACCTGGAGCCCGTTCGCGCGACCCGCCATCAGGATCTTGGAGAAGACGTAGTGGAAGTGGTCGCCGGGGTACTCGGGGATCGCCACCCCTCCGGTCAGGACGGGCATCTCGATCGACGCGGCGAAGTCAGCCGGCCCGAAGATGATCGTCTCGAGACGAGGCGAGGCCGCGCAGATCTCCTCCACGTTGATGAGCCCCCGGGCGGTCTCGATCTGGGCCTCGATCCCGACGTGGCCGACCGGCAGTCCGCAGTTGCGCTCGATCTGGGTCAAGAGCAGGTCCAACGCGACGACCTCGGCGGCGGACTGGACCTTGGGCAGCATGATCTCGTCGAGGCGTGGCCCCGAACCGCTCACGACCTCGATCACGTCCTCGTAGGTCCACGAGGTGTCCCATGCGTTGACCCGGACGCAGAGCACCCGGTCGTCCCAGTCGAGCTTCACGATCGCCTCGACGACCTTGGCGCGAGCGGCGACCTTCTCGTTGGGTGCGACGGCATCTTCGAGGTCGAGGAACGTCATGTCTGCCGCGACCGTCGGGGCCTTGGCCAAGAACCTTTCCGAAGACCCCGGGGTCGACAGGCACGACCGGCGCGGCAGGTCCCGTGAGCGCTCAGACATGGCGGCAGGTTACCAAAGGGGACTTTGCCGACCGTTGGTCAGCCAAGATGCGACGCGAGGAAGCCCACCGTGCGCTCGAACATCTGCGACGCGGCCCCGGCGTCGTAGACCTCGGGGCGGTCCTCGTTCGCGAACGCGTGGTGCGCGCCCTCGTAGACGTACAGCTCGACCTCTCGCCCGCGATCGCGCAGCGTCGCGGCGAGGGCCTCGGCCGCGGTCGGGGTGAAGTAGTCGTCGAGTCCCGCGCAGTGGATCTGGACGGCGGCTTCGAGCGCCGTGTAGTCGGGCTGGCCCTCGGCCCAGGGGTGCACGCCATAGCTGGGGACGACGGCGGTGACCGCGTCGGGCCGCTCGCAGCCGAGCAGGAGGGCGAGCCCACCTCCCATGCAGTAGCCGACGGCGCCGACCGACGGGTGCCCGGTCCGTCGCACGAGCTCGTCAACCGCGCCGGAGAGCTCGCGCGCCGCGGCATCGACCTCGAGGGACATCATCACTTTGGCAGCCTCGTCGGGCTCGTCGAGCGGGACGGTTCGACCGGCGTAGAGGTCGGGCGCGAGCGCGGTAAACCCGGCGGCGGCGAACCGATCGCAGGTCGCTTCGATCTGCGGGACGACGCCCCACCACTCCTGGATGACGATCACCCCTGGGTCGCCCGGACCGCCCGCGAGGTAGCCCGATCCCGTGCCTCGTGCGGTCTGAAACTCGATCCTGGAGCCCATTTGACAAAACTATCCCCGGGCCACGGCAACCCTGAACCTGCTCCTGACCTGCGACGATGGGACAGCTGGCGCGCAGGTAGCGGCGAACCCGCGTTGCGACGAGGTCCGGACTTCGGCCAGACTGTCCGAGTTGTGACCGACGTCGGGCGCCTCGGGCGCACCTCGACGCCGCGGCCGATCAGGAGCGTTCGACGGCTCCGGTGGGTGGTGGCACCCGCACTGGCCCTTGTCCTCGTGGGCGCGCTCACCGTGGCAGGTTCGTCACGTCCGGCGCTGGCCGACGGGGTGTCCACCGCGAAGGCGCAGGCCGCCGCGCTCCAGGCGAAGCTCCAGACGATCGGCAGTCAGGAGTCCGCTGTCAGCCAGCAGTGGGACAAGGAGCAGAACCAGATCGCGACGTTGACAAACCGGATCAGCGAGACCAAGGCTGCGATCCGCAGGGACAAGCGTGCCGTGATCACCGACGGCGCCTCGCTGCAGACCGCGGCGGTGAACGCCTACATCTCGAGCGGCTCGGTCGCGACCACCAACCCGCTCTTCGCACAGAACGCCAACGAGCTCGGACCGGTCTCCGTGTACAACCAGGTGGCCGAGGGCAACCTCTCCGGCGACGTCGCCAGCTTCACGAACGCCCAGCAAACGCTCGCGGCCCTTCAGGGCCAGCTGGTCCAGTCAAGGCAGGCCGCACTCCAAGCTCGCGGTGCGAGTACGCGCGAGAAGGCCTACCTGATTGCACTGGGGACCCAGACCCAGACGGCACTCAACAACGCCAACGCCGCAGTGACCGCGCAGTTGAAGGCGCTGCACGCAGCCCAGGTCGCGGCCGCCCAGAGCGCCTTCAGCCAGACCGCCCCGACCGTGCCGAATCAGAGCTTCCCGGCACCTCCCCCCAACTCCAAGGCGAACATCGCAGTCGACGCGGCGCTGTCGTTCCTGGGCGTGCCGTACTGCTGGGGCGGCGCCTCGAAGTCGTGCGTCGACTGCTCGGGCCTGACGATGCTGTCGTGGGAAGCGGCGGGCGTCGACCTCCCCCACTACTCGGGCGACCAGTTCGCCGACTCGACACCGGTGCCGATCTCGGATCTCATGCCGGGCGACCTCCTCTTTTACGGACCCGGCGGCGACGAGCACGTCGCCATGTACGTCGGGCACGGCACGATGATCGAGGCGCCCTACACGGGGGCCTATGTGTGGCTCACCCCGGTGCGCTTCGGATACGGGTTCGCAGGGGCAGGCCGGCCGTAGTCTCGGGGCGTGCGCCCCATCCCCACGGCGTTTCACATCGGGCCGCTCGAGTTCCACACCTACGGTCTCGGGCTCGCGATCGCGTTCTACGTCGCCTGGCGGTACCTTCTCGCACGGGCTCGCGCGCGCGGCATCCGCACTGACCATCTCGTCGAGCTCGGCATCTGGGTCGTGGTCTCGGCCCTCCTCGGCGCGCGCCTCCTGCACGTGCTCACCAACTGGTCGGCCTACTCGGGCCAGCCGCTCCAGGTCCTCGAGGTCTGGCACGGAGGGCTCGCGTCCTACGGCGGGCTGATTTTCGCCGTGCCCACGGCGCTGTGGGTGAAGCACCGCCGCTACCCAGAGATCGGGATACTCGAGGGGCTCGACATCGCGGTGCCGGCCCTCGCGCTGGGCTGGTGTGTCGGGCGCCTCCTCGGTCCCCAGCTCATGGTCATGGGCGGCGGGCACCCGACGACGTCGTGGATCGGGATGTACTACGCGGGCCAGGCCGGCAAGCGCATCCCCGTGCCCATCATCCAAGCCCTGGAGGACGGCGCGCTCTTCGTCCTGCTCATCGTCGTCGAGCGCCGCCTCGAGCGGGCGAGCACGGCGCGGACCACGGCGGCCAGGCCCCCGACGGGGGCGCTGACGGCGATCGCGATGGTGGTCTGGGGGATCGCCCGCGGCCTCGACGAGCGGCTGTGGCTCGGTGAGGACGGTCACCTCGGCTCTGCCCTCGTCCAAGGCGCGAGCGTCATGCTCGCGATCGGTGGGCTCGTGATCGGCATCGCCGTCTACCGCAACTGGCGCTCGTTCCTCACCGCGCCCGCGCGCCCAGCCGTCCCTGGCCCGACGCAGCCCGCCGAACCGTGACGCTCGTGGTGCCCCGCGACGGTGCCATCGCGAGCGACCCGAACCAGCCTCTCGCGTCCCGGGCGCTCGAGCGCGGGTCGTTGTTCGCGCGTCGGCACGAGTGGGCGCTCCTCGTCGTGATCACCACGGTCGGCGCCGTCGCGCGGCTCGGTTTCTCGCAGGGCACCCTCTTTCGCGACGACGCGTGGGTCGCGCTCACGACCAAGGTCCCGCTTGGGACCGCCGCGAGGATGGTCGTCACGACGCCTGGGTTCGTGCTCGCCGAGCGTGTCTGGATCGGGTGGTTCCCGCACAGCGTGCCGATGGAACAGCTGCCGACCTACCTCGCGTCCGTGGCCGGCATCGTCGCGGTTGGCAGTCTCGCCCGGTGGTGGGGGCTCTCGGCACCCGCCTCGCTGCTCGCCGCCGGCGTCATCGCGGTCGCCAGCAGCGACGTCATCTACGCCACTCGCGTGAAGCCCTACGCGTTCGACCTCCTCGGCGCGGTCCTCGTCCTTTGGCTCGTAGAGAAGGTCCGGCGCGAGGGGGGCGTGGCCGCGCCCTGGCTCGCGGTCGCGTCCGTCGCGGTGTGCGCGTTCTCCCTCACGCCCGTGCCATTGGTCCTCGGGGTCTGGGTCGCCCTTGGCGTCGACGCGGCGCTCCGGCATCGGCTCGACGTGCAGCTCTTGGCCGCCGGCGCTGCAACCGCCCTCGGGCTCGGCGCGCTCTGGCTCGCGGTGCGAGGTGGCGTCTCGTCCCGACTTCGAGCGAGCTGGCACGGCTACTACCTGGTGGTCACGTCGCCGCACGGGCTCATCCACTCGGTGCGCCAGATCACCAACGGGCTCGTCGCCGGCATCGGTGTCACGACGCCGGCGATCGGCCTGCATGGGCTCGGCACGCTCGACCGAGTGGCCATCATCTTCCTCGTCGCCTGCGGGCTCGTCGCGTGGCGCCGACAGCTGCTCTGCATCGCGGCGATCGCCGGCGCGGTGATCCTCTCGATCCCCTCGCTCGTGCCGCTCGGGACCGGACGCACCGACGCGTACCTCTATCCGGCGATCGCGCTGCTCATCGCCGAGGGCGCGACGGTCATCTGGCACGTCGTGCGCAAGGCGCCCGACAAGATCGCGCTGGTGGTGGTCGCTGCGTCCATCGCCTTTGCGGGATTGCTCGGGGCGGACCGGGTCCTGCACCGTCCGAGTTACCCCGGCGGCAACTTCGCTGCCGTCGCAGCGCTCGTGCGCGACGACCTCAAGAGGGGCGAGCTCGTCGTCATCGGGGGCACTTCGCGCTGGCCCTGGGCCTACTACGACGTCCACCACGTCCGAATCCGGTTCTCGGACCTCTACAACAACGGGTACACGACGCTCAGCGACGACCCGCGCGTCATTGTCGTGCCCGGCACGCCGATCGAAGGCGGCTACGCGTCCTCCGTGCGGCGCACGACCGCACGGGTCACCGGTCACTGCGCCCTCTACGTCGAGTCCGACGACTGGCCGACGATGCCCATGAGCCTCCTGCAATCCCTCGAGCTGCGGGCACGCCTCGTCGTCGAGGGAACCGCGGTGTTCGACGGCTACCGAGTCTGGATGCTCGGCCAGTCAACGCCGGGCCGCGCGACCTCTTGCGGGTGAGCTGTTGACTAGCGGGCTGCGGGAAGCTCTTGGCGACGGCGGGAACGGTCGGTGACCCAGAAGTACACGACGAAGCAGACAACGAGCGCAGCCAGCGTGCCGCCCACGACGCCGTCGCCGAGGCCGAGCCCGCCCACCGAGACGGGCTTGCCGAGCCAGTCCGCGTACGAGGCGCCGATCGGTCTCGTGACGATGTAGGCGAACCAGAACGACGCGACCGGGTTCCATCGCAGGAACCGCCGCCCGAGAAGCGGCACGCAGATTACGCCAACGAACACGATGCCCGCCCAGAAAAAGCCGGTTCCAAGTACGATGGCGAGCAGGTCGCCCGCCGCGGTGCCGAGTGCAAAGGTCGTGAGCACGGTCGCCCAGTAGAAGAGCTCGCGGCGCGTGGACGTGATCGAGTGGATCGACAGCGTGTGCTCGACGGACTGCCAGGCGATGAAGACGACCACGAGCACGGCGGCGAAGGCCGTCGTCGAGACCGCGTAGGGCACGTGGAACTTCACGTGGGTGACGTCGGCCGCCATCGTGCCGAAGACCGCGACCATCGACACGGCGAGCCAGTAGGCGACCGCCTGGTAGCGCGGGAGGGCGAGCTGCCAGGTGAGGGCGATCAGGAACGCGACGAAGCCCACCGCGACGGCGACGATGGGGTCGAACCGGTAGACGCTGTAGTCCGAGATCGACTCGCCCATGGCCGTCGTGAGGACCTTGGTTACCCAGAACGCGAGCGTGATCTCAGGGACCTTGGACGCCAGCTGGCGGTCGAGTCGCATGCGCCGCGCATCGTACGGCGCAGAGCCCCGCTGCCCAAGCATCGCGCGCGTGGACACGGGACCACGGACCCGCAACGATGTCGAGATGGGTCGATCCCTTGAGGTCCGGCTGTCCGACGCTGACCGCCACCAGGTCGTCGAGCGCCTGCGCGACGCCTACACCGAGGGGCGCATCTCGATCGACGAGCTGCACGATCGAGCCGAGGTCGCCTTCCACGCCCTCACGAGGCAGGGCGTCGTCTCGATCACGATGGACCTGCCCCAAGCTGAAGAGCTCGAGCAAGCTGCTGGCCAGCCGCTGGCGGCCTCCTCGCTTGTTCCTCAAGGTGAACGCTGTGCTCTGGGCTGCCTGGGGTGCCGAGGTGCTCACGGGGGGCATGGCGGCCCACGACGTCTGGCCCGTGGTGGTGACGCTCCCGTGGGCAGCGCTCATCGTCGTCGAGCGGGCCTGGCCCCATCGCTCGGCACCGGCGAGGTAGGATTCGAGCCCGTTTTCCCAGTAACTGAGGGAATTCCTATTCCTACTTGACCCATCGGAATTCATCGATTAGGGTCTCCTACCGCCTAGTAAGTTGCTAGGTGTACAACGGATTAAAGGACCCTCACCATGCGCCGGACAACCCCCCGCAGAAGCCTCGTCCTCGGAGCACTCGCAGTCCCCCTTGCGCTGGCTCTCGTCAGTACGACGGACGCTGCCTCGGCGGCGGCCCCACGGGGGACCGACACGGTCAACGTCGTTGGCTACTCGGTCGTCTCAGGCGTCTTCACGAAGCTCGAGACCGCCTTCCAGGGCACCCTGGCAGGCAAGAACGTCGCGTTCAACAACTCATTCGGTGCGTCCACGACCCAGGCGAACGACGTTGTCGCGGGTCAGGCTGCCGATGTGGTGAACTTCTCTACGGAGCCCGACATGCAGATCCTCGTCGACAACGGACTCGTGGGGCCGAAATGGAACTCGACTGGTGCTGGCAAGGCCGAGGGCGGCTTCGTGTCCGACTCGGTCGTCGTCATCGTCGTGAGGCCCGGCAATCCGCTCCACATCACCGGCTGGCCGAGCCTGATCAAGAAGGGTGTCCAGATCGTGACGCCTGACCCGATCAGCTCAGGTAGCGCGCGCTGGAACCTGCTCGAGACCTACGAGTCCCAGATCATCCAGAAGAAGACCCCTGCGGCCGCCGCCAAGTACACCAACGCGCTCGTGAAGAACGTCGTCGCGGAGCCGTCGAGCGGGAGCAAGTCGCTGACCGCGTTCCTCGCGGGCACCGGCAACGTGCTCTTGGCCTACGAGAGCGACGCGAGCGCAGCCATTGCCGCTGGCAAGGCCGTCAAGGTCATCTACCCCGCGCAGAACATCCTGATCCAGACGCCCGCGGCCCTCACGACCACGGGAAGCACGAACAAGGGCGCCAAGGCGTTCTTCACGTACTTGTTCTCGCCCAAGGGCCAGTCGATCTGGGCGCACAACGCGTTCCGGCCGACGCTCAAGATCGTCGCGACCGCGACTAAGGCGCTCTTCCCGCACAACTACAGGCCCGCCGCGCTCACGACGATCGCGAAGCTCGGCGGTTGGCCCGCGGTGATCAACAAGTTCTTTTCGACGAACGGGATCATCACCAAGATAGAACAGGCGCATGGCTGGACCAGCTAGCAACAAACCTGACGCGCCCGAAGCGCCGCCGGCTCCCACGAGCCGGCGGCGCTTTCGCGTTGGTACCGCAAGCGGCGCACTCGGGATCGCGGGCGGCTCCACCCTGCTCATGGGCTACCTCTCGCTGATCGTCCTCATCCCCATCGCCGCCGTCGCCGCGCACGGCCTGGGGCTCACGGTCCACACCCACGGGTGGGGCGTCGCGGTGTGGCACTGGACCGTCAACTCGGACTTCTCCGGCTTCTGGAGCAACGTGACGCAGTCAACGTCTGCGCACGCGATCTGGCTGTCGCTCTGGCTCTCGATCGCCGTGGCCACGGTCAACGCGGTGTTCGGGGTCGTGATCGCGATGGTCCTGGTTCGCGACTCGTTCGTCGGGAAGCGGCTGCTCGAGGGCATCATCGACCTACCGTTCGCACTGCCCACGATCGTGGCCGGCGTGGTGATCGTGTACCTCTATGGCGAGGCAAGCCCGGTGCACGTCAACCTCTACGCAACGTGGATGGGGCTGTTCATCGCCCTTCTCTTCGTGACCCTCCCGTTCTCGGTACGGGCCGTGCAGCCCGTCTTGGAGTCCCTCGACGGCAACGCCGAGGACGCATCGCGATCCCTCGGGGCCGGCAGCTTGCGGACGTTCGTGTCGGTGCTGCTGCCGTCGATGCTGCCCGCGATCCTGACCGGCTTCGGGCTCGCGTTCGCACGGGCGGTGGGAGAGTTCGGCTCGATCGCGCTGATCGCCGGGGGACTCGGAAGAACCACCACCGCGTCGGCCCTCATCTTCAACCTGTTTGGCGACGGGAACTACACCAAGGCTGCCGCCGTCTCGGTGGCGCTGCTCGTCCTCAGCTTGGCCCTCCTTGCAAGCATCGGCGTGGTGTCGTCACGAGTGCAACGACGGCTGAGCCAGTGACCGCCGCCGTCCACGCCGTTGCCGAGCGCCCCGTCGCGCGCACGCGCAGCATCGCGCGCTTTCGCCGTCTCCCGCTCCGCGTCGTCGCGCTCCTCTACGTCACCCTCCTCGTCGGCCTCCCTGTGGGATTCCTGTTCTGGAAGGCCCTCAGCCCCGGCTTCGGCGCGTTCTGGAACCAGATCACCCAGCCGGGAGCCCTGGATGCCCTCGAGCTGTCTGCGAAGGTCGCGGCGATCGCGGTGCCCGTGAACGTGATCGTCGGGGTCGGGGCAGGGATGTTGCTCGCACGCCGGCGATTCATCGGCAAGCGATTCTTAGACCTCGCGTTCGACGTGCCCATCGCGGTCTCGCCGATCATCATCGGACTCTCGCTCTTCTTGGCGTACTCGAGGATCGGCGTGTTCGGGCCGTGGTTGCTCCGGCACGGCATCATGCTCGTGTTCTCGGTACCTGGCGTCGTGATCGCGACGATGGCAGTGTCCCTCCCCTACGTGCTGCGATCGATCGTGCCGGTGCTGATCGAGATCGGCGAGACCCAGGAGATTGCAGCGCGCACGCTCGGCGCCGGCATGTGGCGGCGGCTCTTCACGATCACGCTGCCCGCGATCCGATGGGGACTCCTCTACGGTGTCGCGCTGACGCTCGCGAGAACGCTCGGCGAGTTCGGTGCGGTCGTCATCGTGTCGGGCAACATCAGCGAGAAGACCCAGACGCTCCCGATTTACATCTACTCGGCATGGGATCAGGACTTCAACGATGCCGGGGCGTTTGCGGGTGCGGTCGTCCTCGCGGCGATTTCCATCAGCGTGCTGGTCATCTTGTCTATCCTGCGCGCAAGGGAGCGGAGGCTGCGTGTCGATATCGCTTGAGCAGGTGACCAAGCGTTTCGGGGTGACATTCGGGATCGAGGACGTGACAGCGGAGATCCCCTCAGGCTCGCTCACCGCGATCCTCGGGCCGTCCGGAGCGGGCAAGTCCACGATGCTGAAGCTGATCGGGGGGCTCTTGGCGCCCGACTCGGGCAGGATCTACATCGACGACGACGACGTGACCGATATCGACCCGAGGCATCGCAACATCGGGTTCTGCTTCCAGAACTACGCGCCGTTCCGCCACATGACCGTGGCGAAGAACGTCGCCTACGGACTCAGGATCCGGCACCGGCCGCGCGCTGAGATCGCGGCGCGCGTGGCCGAGATGCTCGAACTCGTCCGCCTGGGCGACCTCGCCAATCGCTACCCCGCGCAGCTCTCCGGTGGCGAGATGCAACGAATGGCGCTCGCGAGGGCGCTCGCCATCGCGCCGCGGGTGCTGTTGCTCGACGAGCCCTTCGGCGCGCTCGACGCCCAGGTCCGTTCCGAGCTGCGGACCTGGATCAAAGAGCTCCACGACCGCATCCACGTGACGACCGTCCTCGTCACCCACGACCAGAACGAGNNGAGGCGATGGAGGTCGCCGACACCCTGATCGTCCTCAATCAAGGGCGTGTCGAGCAGGCTGGGACGCCCACGGATCTCTACGACCATCCTTCGTCCGAGTTCGTCCTCCAGTTCCTCGGACCGTCGACCACCATCGACGGCGTCGCCGTTCGGCCCCACGACCTCGTCATCATGCCCGACGGGGAGGGAATGCCCGCCACGGTCACGGAGATCTCGACGCTCGGCTTCGAGATCCGCGTCGCCGTCCTGCTCCAGTCCGGGAACGCGGCATGGATCCAGCAGAGTCGTGCTGAGTTCGATGCCGACGCCGTGACGATCGGTCAGTCCATCGGCATCCGACGACGAGACGCGACGGCCAGCCCGGTCGGGACGCGACTCGATCCTGTCGGCACACCGGGCGGTCCGGTGGCTGACGACAGCGCGCAGAAGCTGCCGACGCGCTCCTAGTCGACGACCGTCGAGCTCGCGACCTGGACTGGAGTTTGCGNNCTTCGAGCCACGCCGTGACGTTCGCCGCGCATGCGCTCATATCGGCGCAGGTGGTCAGCAAGAGCCGTGGGTACACCACGGAGACACGAGGCAGGGACACCCCCTAGGCCTAGGTGATCCATCCACCCCGTCGGCGGCAACGAGGCGGCGAGCTGACCGGCCGACGCGGTGAGGCGCGGCGCCGTGCGGAGCCAGTCGGGGTCAGTCGGGGACGCTCGAACCGTGCGACCGATACTCGGACAGCTCCGCGCTCGCGATCCGGAGCGCCTCGAGAGCCCGCGGCGAGGGCTCTCGCACCTCGTCCTTTGCGGCCCGCACCAGCGTGACCTGGGACTGGAACTCGGCGGGGAGGATCGGCTCGACGACGGGGTTGTCGGTGGTCTCCCCGATGATCGCGATGCGGGGGGCGGAGCCGAACGCGAAGCCGACGCTGCTGTTGGAGTCGAAGGACTCGCTCCTCGCGATCTGGGCGTCGAGCCGTTCGAGGCTCGCGACCAGAGCGGCGCGATGGTCGTCGTCGGGTCGATCGAGGTAGGCGCCGACCGACGCCTCGACGTCGCGAAGGTCGTCTTCGAACCCTACGTCGATGGTCAGCTCCTCGTGGGCTCGGTCTGCCTCGTCATGAGGTCCCATGGCACCGTGTCCTTTCTCTCCGCTGCCGGCTTTCGGCAGCACGCACCTCATACCTGCACGTACCGCGACTGCTTCGCGCCACACATGAGAGCCAGGACCGTCAGCTCGCCTCGAGGTGGCTGCGCATCGGGTTCCAGTACATGGCGTGCCAGCCAGCGTCGAGCTCGTCGTGAGCCGCGGTCGGGTAGCCCGTGTGGTCGAAGCCGATCTCGGTGCCCGTCCCACTCGCGCGCAGATCGAAGCGGGCAACGGAGTAGACCCCGGGCTCCCAGCCCGCGACTCGCCATGCCTGCACGACCCGTTCGCCGTCGACGAGCTCGATGTTGCGCCCCAGGATCTGCCCGCTGAACAGCGAGAACGAACCGCCCTCGACCGGGTCGATCTGGGCGGGCGTCCCTGAGAACGCGGCGAAGCGATCGGCGTCGAGCAGCTCGTCGAAGACGACTTTCGGGGGGACGGGAAGCACGATGTCGTGGTGGATGCTCGATGGCATGGGGCACCTTTCGTAGCGCGTGATCGACAAGGCGCACTGTACAGAGTCCTTTCTCGACACGACGGCGACGACGCGGGCTGCGGCTCAGATCGGGGCGTGGACCTGTCCAGTCGGGGTTCTCAGGACGAGACGGGGAGCGTCCTCCCCGACGGCGGACCACCATGTCACGAACTCGCCGGTGTGCCTCGAGCGCGCCCAGCAGAAGCCTTGCGCCAGATCGCAGCCGAGATCGGCCGCGACATCTCGTCGCCGCTCGTCGTTCGCGCCCTCTGCAGCGACGAGTGGTCCCCAGGCATGGCGCATGTCGACGACGGCTCGCACCCCACGTCGAGTGGTCCAGACCCCGACACGAGCGACGAGTATCCGATCGATCTTGACGGCCGTGACCGGCCGCTCGTGGAGATGCGCCAGCGACGAGTGGCCGTTCCGACGTCGTCGATCGCGACGCGGTCAGGTCCCGGAGGCGACGAGCCGGTCGAATCCAAAGGGTGTCAGGTCGATCGAGGTCGCCCCGCTGAGGACGAGCTCGGCGACGCACTCCCCGATGGCAGCGGAGTGCTTGAAGCCGTGGCCCGAGCAGGGTGAGGCGACGACCACGTTGTCGTGCTCCGGATGTCGATCGACGATGAAGCCGAAGTCGGGTGTCACCGTGTAAAGGCATACCGCCGTTCGAAGGCAGCGAGCCGAGAGCCCGGGGATCCGCGTGCTCACGTGCGTGTCGAACATGTCGTCGATCTCGTCGTCAGCCACTGAGCGCACGACGTCCTTCGGACTCGTTGAGGTGCCAAAGACTTCGGTCGCAATTTTGACGCCGCCGCCTGGGCCATCGGTGGCCGGAAAACCGTAGAGGTACTGGCCCTCCTCGGAGCCATGCATCCAGATGAAGACGGGCAGCGCCTCGAAGCGTGGTGCATCGCGTCCGATGTCGAACCAGTACTGCACTTGGCGCTGCACTGACAGCATCGGGGCGAGCTCGGGTGCGAGGTCCGGCAGCCACGCACCAGCTGCAAGCACCATCGCGCCTGCGCTGATCTGGCCCGAGTTTGTCTCGACGTGGACTCCCGACCGGGTGCTCGTCCAGCCCTCGACCTGTTCATTGAGGCGCACCACCGCACCGGCACGCGTGGCGAGCTCCAGCTGGGCTCGGATGCACGATGCTGCACGGAGGTAGCCAGCGGTCGGCTCGAAGTAGCCAATCTCATCGGTGACGTCCAACACGCCGAACCGAGCCGCGATCTCGTCCGCTGAGAGCAGCTCATGTGCGATGCCGTTCGACCGTGCCACGTCGATCGTCGCTGCGACGAAATTCGATACGCCGTGCTGCCCAGAGGACTGCAGCCCACCCAGTATCAAGCCGCCGGACTGGACAAACAGGATGTCTGGCTGGTCCTCTTCGAACGCTCGCCACAACTCGTGCGACCGCTGCACGAGCGGCACATAGGCGCTTCCCTCGCCGACCGCGAGTCGGGTGATTCGAGTCTCGCCGTGTGACGAGCCGTCGGGATTGGGAGGGGACGAACCGTCGATCCCGATGACGCGGGCGCCAGCCCGGGCGAGCTGGAGCGTCGCTGCGCTTCCCATGGCCCCGAGTCCGACGACGACGACGTCGCAGCGAACGGTCATCGCGCGACCTTAGAGAGCAGGTCCCGGGTCATGGGACCGGCAGGTCGCCCTCTGCCTCGCCCCGAGGGTGTCAAGACCGATCGAGAATCTCCGCGGCCGCCCTCTCCCCGGAGCGCACCGCGCCATCGATCGATCCGTGTGAGATCGTGGACGTCTCGGTGCCTGCCCAGTGGATCCTGTCAACTGGCTGACGCAGCAGTGCTCCATAGCGTGTGATCGCACCTGTCGGCAGGTGCGCCATGCTGCATCCTCGAGACCACGGCTCGTGCCACCATGAGGTCTCGATGAACGCCGCTGGCGCCGCGCCGCGAGGTCCGAGCCTGGCGCTGACCGCGTCGAGCACCGCGCGCTTTCGCTCACCCTCCTCGAGGGCATCGAGTCGCCAAGCGACCCTGCCGAACGTGAACGATGCGAGCACACCGGGAGTGCCCGATGACGGCGATCCATCCAGCGTCACCTCGGCAGCGGAGTTTGGCTCCGCGGTCTGGCCGCTGAGTCCATCGGCCCTCCAGAAGGGCTCGTCGTAGATGAGCATCGTCTTGGTCTCCATGCCGCCGACTGCCAGGCGGAGCAGGTCCATCCGGTCACCAGGCAGCGCGGGGACGAACTCGATGTCCGTGGCAGTTGCCGGAGGGACGGCGACGATCGCATGCCGTGCGCTCACGCTGCCGACGGCGGTGGACACGTCCACCCGGTCGTCCCGCAACGCGATGGAGCGAACCGGCTCATTCAGGCGAACGGCGTCACCGAGCTCGTCGGCGATGCGTTGCGCGACCGATCCCGCGCCGCCGTCAACCATGTTCTCCTGGGAACCACCCTCGATGGAGAAGAGGGTGTTGATGCTGCCGTGCGCATGGACGAGGAACAAGAGGTGGAGCAGCGAGACCTCGTTGAGGTCAGCAGCAAAGAGGCCCCGCACTGCCATATCGTAGAGATCACGGCCGATGGTCGACGAGATGCGGGTGCGGCTGAGGTACGACGCCACGGTTTCCGCGTCCCATTCCGCCGCACGCGTTGCGGTCCACGGTGCCTCCAACGGCACCTTTCGTGCCGCACGGTCGAGCCGGAACTGGGCGATCGCGATCGTGGCGACCGCCATGGGACTGATCTTTGGGATGAGTCCCGTGTACCGCCGTGTTCGACCGTCGCCGATCAAGAGGTGGGCGCCCTTCACCCACGTCCTGTACGTCGACACGCCGAGTTCACGGGCGAGCGAAAAAATGGCGTCATGCTGCGGCGCAAGCCATGCGCCGCCCCGATCGATTGGCGTCCCATCGCTGAGTCGATGCGTCCAGATTCGACCGCCGACCCGGTCCCGCGCCTCGAGCACCAACACGGTCTTGCCCGCTGCAGCAAGTCGCCGGGCCGCCGCGAGCCCCGCGTAGCCCGCGCCGATGACACAGACGTCTGCATCCGCGGTACCGGGCATCGGAACTCAGGATATTCCGGTGACGTCAGCCGCGAAGGACGCGTGAGGGCTTCGTAAGGATCGTGAGCGCGACAGGTCACGTCAGGGTCGTGTCAGGGTCATTTGGGGGATGCGGTCACGCGGCCTCAGGGTCGGTGCCTGAGATACTTGCCCCATGAGCACCACGCGCCCATGGCGCCCCAAGGCATGACCATCGCCGTGACGTCCCCGGTCGACAGCCAGAGCCGCACGGACAGGCAATGGGCTGTCGAGACGCACGGCCTCGTCAAGCGGTTCGGCAACAACGTCGCCGTCAACGGCGTCGAGTTGCTCGTGCCACGTGGCTGCGCATTCGGCTACCTCGGCCCGAACGGAGCGGGGAAGACGACGCTCATCCGTGTACTGCTTGGCTTGACGAGGGCAGACGCGGGAACGATGTCACTGCTTGGCCACCCAGTCCCCCAGCAGCGCGCGGTTGCGCTGGCGCGGGTGGGCGCGATCGTCGATGAGCCACGATTCCATGGCCATCTCACGGGTCGCCAGAATCTGCAGATACTCGCCGCCGCCCGCGAACGAGAGGCTCGCGATCGAATCGCGCCTTCGCTCGAGCGCGTCGGGCTGCAGCATCGAGCGAATGACAAGGTGTCGAAGTACTCAATGGGGATGCGCCAGCGGCTCGGTGTCGCTGCATGCCTGATCGGAGACCCGGAGCTGCTGATCCTGGACGAGCCGATGAATGGCCTCGACCCGGCTGGCATGCATGAGATGCGCGACATGATCCTCTCGTTGGTCGCAGAGGGTCGCACCGTGGTTCTCTCCTCGCACCTCCTCGACGAGGTTGAGCGAACGTGCGACGCCGTCGCGATCGTCGACCGGGGCAATGTCATTCGCCAAGGAACGATCTCTGATCTCCTCGCGGGGGCGTCCGTCGAGCTGCAGATCGACTGCTCAGAACCGGACCGCGCCAAGGGCCTCCTCGAGTCCACGAAGATCGGTGCGAGCATCGAGGTCGGACCTCGGGGGCTGGACGCGAAGCTGCCGCTCGGGACCGGGCGAGAGGCAATCGCAGAGGTCAACCGACAGCTCGTGGAGGCCGGCATCTCGGTGTACCGGCTCCAAGAGGTCCAGGCCTCCCTTGAATCCTGGTTCCTCCAGGTCACGAGCCGCCTGGGAGGTGCAGAGTGAGCACCACACCGATCGCCGCGTCGGCTCCCGCAGCGGTGTCGACAGCTTCCTCAGGACCGACGGATCACCGGGGATCGTGGGTACCGACGATGTCGTTGATCACGACGCGGATGATGGAGCTGCGAAAGCGCCGCGGGCTCATGATCGCCCTCCTCGTCGTCAACATCGGGATCCCGGCGACCTTCCTCATCGTTCGGCTCGTGGCCCACGCGGCCTCGCCAAAGTCCTACGGTCCCGCGGGGGGCTACTCGATCTTCACCGGCCTTGTCGCGGGCGTCATGTACGTGTTCGGCTTCATTGTCGCCGCGGTCGCGGGCTGCTCGGCGGGCTCGACCGACCTCACCGACGGGATGTTCCGACATCTCGTCGTCACCGGGAGGTCACGGATCGCGCTGTACCTGGCGAGGATCCCCGCTGGACTCGCGATCGTCCTTCCCATCGTCGCAGCCGGCTTCATCTTCGTGTGCGCGGTGTGCGTCTTCGCAGCCCCGACGAAGGACAGCTACGACGGCGTCACCGTCCCCGCGGGGCTCACGCTTAATGGCCTCGAGCAGTGGGCGGCGTCGCACCCCAATCAGGTCATCTGCAACTTCAACTACAACGGCCCCCTCAACGTGCCAGTGGACTGCGGCGGACCGGGCGGACCGGGCTCCGTGAAGATCGGCGGCAATCCCCCGCCCCCTGGACAACCCAGCGCCGCGGCCGTCCGGGCAGCCGCGATCATGATCGCCAAGCAGAACTACGTGGCCTACAAGGACACCTTCCTCAAGCCGCCCGGGTCACTCATGATTGCCGCGGGGCTGTGGATCCTGCTCGAGGCGACGATTGGCTTCATCGTCGGGCTCGGATTGAGCTCGCTGCTCGGGCAACGGACGATCCCGGTCGTGCTCATGATCGTCCTCGAGGTCATCCTGACTCCGATCTTCTCGAGAACGAGCATTCCGCACTTCATCAACTTCCAGCGCGGCGTGGTGGGGCTCGCGATGGCGCACATCGAACCACCCGCGCTGCCGCTCGCCTTCAGCGGCGGCATGAACGGGGGGAACCGGGGACTGCAACTCGTGCCAGAGTCGACCGAGGTCGCGATCATCGTGATCGTCGCCTGGCTGGTGTTCTGGACGGTGATCGGCGGCTGGCGAATGGTGAAGCGGGACGCGTAGTCAACGGTCCGATGGCGGCACCGTCGTTGCCCGACGTCTTCTCGGTCTGTGGGGCATCCTCGTGTTAGATCGGCAGGCCAGAGGTCTGTGAATATTGTGCGAAGAAGGCCTCGACATCCACCAGATCAAGGGGCTTCGAGAACAGATAACCCTGACCGATGTCCACATCTTCGATCTGCAGTCGGAGACGCTGGTCATCGTCCTCGATGCCTTCTGCGACCGTTTGAAGATTCAGAGCCTTGCCAAGTTGCACCAGTGCGTGCACCAGCGCGGCGGCCTCCGTTGAGTTGGTGAGCCCGGACACGAATGCGCGGTCGATCTTGACGATGTCCATCGGGAACTGACGGAGGTACGCGAGCGACGAGTATCCGGTCCCAAAGTCGTCCACGGCGAGCCGTACACCCAAGGTCTTGAGGGCTTGGAGCTGCGCGATCGTCTCGGTGCCGTTCCTCATGAGCGTGGTCTCGGTGAACTCCAAGGTGAGCGAAGATGGATCGAATCCGCTCAGTGACAGCGCTTCTTCGACCTCCCGGACGAACTCGAGACGCGCAAGCTGCAGGATGGACACGTTGACCGAGACGGACAGCTGGTGCCCTGCTGCCTGCCACTGGGCGCCCTGTCGACACGCAGCGTTCAGGACCCATGTCCCGACGGGGATGATCAACCCTGAGGACTCGAGCTCCGGGATGAAGTCGTTTGGTTCCACGACGCCCCGTTCGGGATGCTGCCAGCGCAAGAGCGCCTCGACGCCCGTCATGGCACTCGACTGGAGGTCGATGGTGGGTTGGTAGACGAGGAAGAACTGGCCGGCCTCCTGGGCACGACCAAGATCGGCCGCGAGTGCCCGCTGATCCTCCGCCGCCACTTGCATCGTCTGATCGAAGGCGATCGCGCACCGTTTCCCGTGCGCCTTTGCTCGGTACAGGGCGGTGTCGGCGTCTCGCAGCAGCTCCTCTGCGGTCCCACGATCCCCTTCGGCGATGCCGATGCTCGCCGACACCGTCAACGGCTGGTCGCTGTCGGCGATCACGAAGGGGGGGCGGAGCGCGGCCAGGATCCGCTCTGCGACCCGTTGGGCGCCGCCCTGCAGCGAGTCGCCCTCGACGAGGAGGACGAACTCGTCGCCTCCGAGCCGACCGACCGTGTCTTCCTCGCGCACCTCGGCCGCGAGCCTGGCCGCGACCGCAACGAGGATCTGGTCGCCAGCTCGGTGCCCCAGCGTGTCATTGATGATCTTGAAGTCATCGAGATCGAGGAACAGCAACGCGGTGGGGACCTGGTGGCGTCGAGCTCGGGCGAGCATCAGGGTGGCTCGGTCGAGTATCAGGGTCCTGTTCGGCTGCCCGGTGAGCGGGTCGTGGAGCGCCAGGAACCGGAGCTCGGCCGTTCGCTCGTTGACGAGCCTGACGGCGCGCGCTCGCCCCGTTCCCAAGATGAAGAGGATGCCGGCCAGCAGCAGGCTGAGGACGCTCCCGCCGAGGAGCACCGCGAGTGCGCCTTTGTCATCGAGGACCCCGTTGCTCACCGAAGGGGCCGAGATCTTGACCGTCCAACCGTTGTGGAGATTCTCTGTGCTCACGTAGGCATTCGCGGGCGGTGAGCCACCTCGGAACTGGACCAGCGATCCACTCGCGCTGTGCTGCAGCGCGACCTCGGTGTCGGGATAGCCCGCCAGCGCCGACTTGATGTCAACGGACGTGTTGAACAGCACGCCCATGAAGCCTTCAAACGCTGCCTTTCGCGCCGCAATCGTTGGCGGGACCTCACCGCCGCGGTACAGCGGCACGCTGATCGAGAGCAACGTCGCCCCCAAGAACTGTGCTGGGGCGAGTGACGGCAGGCCCGAGAACTTCGTGCCTTGCAACTTCACGCCCGGGATCACCTTGCAAATGTCGAGGCCTCGTGGCAAGTGCAGGCTTGCGTCTCGCATGAGCATCATCGTGGGGAGGCAGTAGTACGGCCTAATGCCAGCCGGGTACGGCACGATCGCGTTGGCGGATCCCGAGTTCACCATCCATGGAATGGGGTAGCGAGCCGCGAACCTGCCGAGGTCGGACCTGGGCACGATCTGGAGCGCACCAATCCCAAAGAGCTCGGGGTAGCGGGCCATGACGTCGACGCTGGCCGCCCACTGCGCGAAGCGTGCCTGTGTGGCGCCCGGGTTGTCGAGCTCGAACGATTGGGCCGAGGCGACGAGGTCGTCTTCATGCAGCAACGAGAGTCCCAAGGTCTCCGCGATTCGTATCGCATCGGTCTGGTTCTCAGACTCGGATGATGCCAATCGCTGCCGTGCGTTCCCCGCGGAGACCACGACTGAGCCGGCGACGCCGAGGATCGCGATGAGCACCGCAAGGGTCCCCCAGGTTCGAGCACCCGCGAACCAGCCCTTGGCGTGCTCGTCAGAGCTCTGATGAGGGTGGCGCTTCGCTCGCCGAAGACTCCTGCGCTCCGCGTGTGCCGATCGAGCGCGAGCCAGTCGCGGGGACAAGGTCGCCGTCATCGTCGGACCAGTGCGGTATAGACGACGACATTCGAGAGGTAGCTCCCCGTCGCGTGGTCGAAGACGCCTCCACACGTGACCAGCTGCAGGGCGCCGTAGGTGCGCCGCCCGTAGACGAGCTGTGCCGGGAAGTGCGCCTTGAGATAGACGGCGAGCCCGATCACGGCGAAGCGCGGGGTCGCGCCATCCGCGAGCCGCACGTCGACGCGGTCTCCGACGGCGAGGTCTCGAAGATTGAAGAACACCGCGGGGCCTCGGTATGAGTCGACGTGTCCCAAGATGACCGACGTGCCCACCTGTCCGGGCGTCGCGCCGTATCGGTACCAACCGGGCTCGTTGAAGTCAGTGGGCACGCTGACGGTGCCATCAGCGTTGAGACCGAGGGAGGACAGGGGCACGGACAGATCCAAGGCGGGAATGGACAGGTGAACCGGCCTCGATCGCGCCAGGCCGATCTCGCGAGCCGCCGTCTGGACCACCGCGGTCCGACCCTTCAGCGGAGACGCTGCGGGGCCAACCCCTGAGGTGCGGATGCCCAGCAAGAGCACGACCATGCCGATGAGGGCAAGCCCGATTGCGAGTCCCGACAAGAGCCTTGTGCCGGTCGGGCCGCGAAGGCCCGACCGAAGCACGGTCATTCCGCCCCGTCAGGTCCGCCAACAGGGCTGGAGTGCCACGGATGCGAGCGACGTCGCCGGCTCGCGAGTCCGCCGAGGATGAGCGCACCAAGGAGTGTCGCGATGCCGGCTCCGAGCTGATCGGTGCTCACGCCGTGCATCGCTCCACCGCCACCGGTGTGCGGGGCACCACGTGGGATCTTGCCGGACGTCGTCGTCGAACCCGCACCTGGGGTACCAGGGGTCTTTGTCGTGCCCGGAGGCGTCACGGTGCCGACGGGCTGCTTCGCGGGCGGCGTGGGCGTGGGGTTCTTGATCGGCGGCTTCTTCGGGGGCGGCGTCGTCGTGGTGACCGGTGCGGCGGCACAAGTGGGCACGGCAATCGTGTCGGACTGCAGTGTCACTGCCCCGTTCCGAGCGAGCACTCGGCCGTCAACGGTCGCGCCGGTATTCAGCGTCGCGGACGTTAAGGCCATGATGGTCCCGGAGAAGTTGGAGTACGACCCGATCGTCGCGGAGCTTCCGACCTGCCAGAAAACGTTGCACGCCTGTGCTCCGTTCTCGAGCTGGACCGTGCTGCTGGACGCCGTGATCAGCGTGGACCCTGCCTGGAAGATGAAGATGGCACCCGCGTCGCCGTGACCATTGAGGGTCACGGTCCCGGTCAGCCCAAGGCTGGACGTGCCTCGGTAGACGCCGGGATCGAGCGTCCTTCCACCAAGATCACTCCCAGTGACGACGAATGGCGTCCTGCCTGCTGCATCGAGATACCCCGTGGTGAGGTCGGCCTTGGCCTGGCGGGCAGCTGCGTTTGCCTTGTAGGTGCTGCCGTTGGTCACGTGCCCGGGAGGGAATCCAGTCACGGCCGTGCCCGGGCTGAGCCCAAGGCTCCCCTCGATCGAGGACGGGCCGGTGTTCGTGACAGTCGATCCGGCGAGCACGGCGAACGACGCTGCCGTGCCCAACTGCACCGTCGGTTGCGCCGCAGACGCGATCGCAGATTCGCCGACGACGGAGGCGAGGACGAGGCAGAGTGCCGAGATGACCGAGATCGCCAGCGTGCGCTTTGAGTGACGAGAAGTACGCGTCCATGCTCGGATGTACTCGGTGTGTGACGTGTCGGTTGTCGTGCGTGCGCCAGCCAACTGCTTGATGGTGCGCATCTTGAGCTCCCTCTGCAGCGCGGAGGTTGAGGCGGCAGCTGGAGCAGATGTCACTATCCGGGCTGGTATCGACCGTATGGACGAGAAAGCGTTGCAACCCCTTCGTTCTCACAACATCCCCGCAACGCTGCGGTTGCCGGCTTGTTTCACGCCGACGATTGGGCGATCTCGTGAGCTCGCCCGGCAAAGCTCCGAGTTGATCGGGCGGCGGCCGTCGTTCATGCCGACGTCCACACGTACGTTCGACCATCGCTGTGCGCTCCAAGGGTCACGATGAGAGCGCGTCGTGTTGTCTGTGACCCGCTCTCGCTTCCACTTTTGAGAGGAAGGGACGCCATCGAAGACGCACTTGAGTCGCAGCACCCTGCACCAAGCCCGTCGCCTTCGCAACTTGACCGATGCGCCAGACTTCGCGTGCAGCAAGAGGACCGTGCCCGTCCTCGGTCTGCCTCAAGCGCATTGTCGCCGTGATCCGGGCCATCACGGCCCCGGTCACCGCCGGAGGGCAAGATGGCGGAGTTCGGACCTGAGGAGGATCCCATGGGCGGAGTGCCGGCGGCAGCTGGTGACATGGACGAATTTCGAGCCACGTCACCCCACCTCAGCGTGGTGCAACCTGAAGGTGTCGACGCCCAGGAGACGGGCGCAACGATCATTGGGATTGCGCAGCCCGGCCTGTCCGAGCACCGGTCCATCATTTTCGCCTGGTAGTTCGCAACCAGATCCCGAGCCAGCAGTCCTTCGACACGACAGTCGAGGAGGCGCGCGGCGATGGCCACGCGCAGGAGCTCGCTGGTTCTTTCGTAGATCTGCGCCACCTCGACAGCGCCTGATCGCCTTCTTCGCACCGCCCACGTGGTACTCGGACAACAAGTCAGACTTTGACCTCGGCTCGGGACAGCCGGAACTGCTGTCCAACGGACTCATCCTGCAGGTCGGCAAGACACATCTCGGCTCCGAGCCGACGGCGCGCGGCGGCGCAATCGCGGGCCCGATGGTCGTGGTACCGAGTCCGTTCGGGCTCGACGCGGTGCGTGTCCTGAAGAGCAGCCCTGCGGCCAGGTGGTCTGGATCCAGTCCGACACCAACGGGCCCCCGGCCTATGCGGGGGCCTCGTCTGGTCGATCAAGTTCGGCGCCTGTGGGTCCACGCTGTCGTATTGAATCCCAATACGGGGGGCGTCGAGCTCCAGGCGTCGATCGGTCCATCCAGAACCACTTCCCGACGCCTGCCATCGGGGACAACCTCGTCGTCGTCACGACCACGACCCAAGCCGACGTCTTCGCTCCGGGTTGACCCTCGACTCGAGAATCGACGGACACCATTCATTGACCCGGCCTTCAGTCCAGGTCCTGGTCGGTCCGCCATGCCGATCGGAGACTGACGGGCTCTCAGATCTCTAACCCCGGGCTGTCTCTCTTGTGAGAGTCGCGATCTCGGTCAATCTCATGGCTCGTTGGGAACATCTCTTCGAGTAGGAACTGCACTCGGGGACCGATGGCATGACTTGGATACGTCGACTCCACGAGGTCCAACCCCTCTTCGGCCGTCGTGAATCCGCACATCTTGTAGAGCAAGTTGATGTCATCTCGATCGCGCTCCACTCGGGACGCCAAGAGCTTCATCGCAAGCAGATACCGAGGAGACGCAGCCGCAACGCTGAGATGCTCGCCTTCGTAGACGCCGATCCTCTCCGGATCCTCCCCAGGCATAAAGGCCTTTGCTCCGTCATTGAGCCAGTCCGGCTCGAGCCCTTTGCTCGCCGCAACCCTTCCAGCTGCCTCACGAACCTCTCGAGACGGTGCGAAGACGGCATCGACGTCAACGGTGGACCGTCGTGCGTCATAAGCGAGCGCCATGACAACGCCACCGACGATGAAGACCTCGCCGCGAATGCCAGCAGCTCCCAACTCCTCGTCGAGAGCCTGCAACGCCGAGAGGAGACTTTTCCGATCGAGAAGCATTTCTAGGCGTAGCTGAGAGCGCCGGCCGTGATGAACACGCCGCGTCGGGCAAAGGAGATCGGGCTATGCGCGATGGCATCGGCGTGCAGCGAGATGATGCCCGACACGAACCACCACTCGGCGAGAAAGCGGCTCTCGTCGTCGACCCATGCTGGAGGCGCGACGGTCGCACGCGCGCAGACGTACTCGGTCACCGCAGCGAGCAACGCGTTGTACCGGGCATCACCGGTAGTCGCAGGAGAGTCCCGCACGAGGCGATCACGGTCTTCGAGCGATGCCCGCTCGAAGACCTCGACGAACCGGAATGCGAGCCGCATCGCAGAGGGTTCGTCACCGGATGACAGGCAACTCGCGATCTCAGCGCCGACCTCGAAGACACTTGGAGGCGCGTAAACCATGCACCTATCGTAGAGGTGAGACGTCGCGCGACTACGAACTCACCGCTCGAGGAGAGACTCGAAGGCGCGGCACGCTGCACGCCGACCGCTCGGCTGCGGTCGTCGGTGGGCTAGCGCAGCACGTGCCGGCAGCAACCGCCTGCCTCCCCCGGTTGACATCTCGGGGGTCTTCCGGAACCGCTAGCCGAGCAGTCGCTTAGCGATCACCACACGCTGGATCTGGTTGGTTCCCTCGTAGATCTGGGTGTTCGTTCAACTACGTCCATGGCGTCCACCACGTGCGAAACCACCCGCATTTCCGTCCGTTGACACCGTTCCCGTCCACCCAGTGATGCCGATTAGTAGGGACAGAAGTAGGGACAGAGAACGCGCTGTCCCTACTCCACCCATCGTATCTCCCCATAGCCCTTGCGTGTTCGTCGTCTGGATTGCAGGAGCGATCTGGTTGAGGAATGAGTTCGGTGACGACGGCGACACGCGGGTCACGATGCTCGTCCAGGATCGCCGTGTCCGTGTCGTCGCCACAGCAGAAGACTATTGGCGCGTAGCCAATTGTGCCCTCGGCATGGGTCTCACGAAGCCAAGAGCGAGAGGGCCTGTGAAGTCAAGCTGAGTTCGCGGCGTAGGCTCCCACTCAGGACTTGGCAGCGGAGTCGTGTAGCAAATTGGCAGTTGACGCCCAGCCTTCAACAAGTGCGACGGCACAGAGAAGGGACACGAACGACGAGCACGCCAGGTACTCCGCGCGAAGGTCATGATGATAAGTCGACTTGGAAGGTCATAGTGGGTAGGTGTACTAAAATATGGCTCGTTAAACAGCGAGCCGTGGCCAACGCCAGCAATAAGTAGATGACTTCCCGAGACACTCATGGCATCTTGGGTTGACAGACCCCCGATGGTGCGGTCCCGGAAGACGACCCCCCAATTCAGGTCGCCTTCCGAACCCAGCTCAATTGAGACGTGCCGCTGTGCATCGCTTCCCTCAACAATCGTTTAGTTCCAACTGCTGAGACTCCTCCGATGAAGAATAGACTGCAATAGTCATGCGACTCGTAACTCCATAGCGACTCACCGGAAGCCGAAACCTTGATCGCAACCAGGCACCTAGTTGCCGAGGCAAGCAGTCCAAAGATCATGTCACCATTTGTTGTCTGAGTCACACTGGCAACCGGATTGAAGTCAAGCGCAGAAAGTACCGCTACCGGGGTTTGCACCGAGTGTCGAGCCACGCGCAACAAGTGCCCCGTTCGCGAATACGTCAAGGACTGTATAAGTGGCGCCGAATCTTTGCTCACCTTCCAACGCTCTATCGACAAAATGTCAATCGCGTGACTTTGCGCAGCGTCAGCCAATCTGCTCCGCCCGGCATCGAAGGTCGCCACACGATCTTCCCGTTCGGGTACAGTTCGACTAGCAGTGACTTCGTCGGTTGCGCACGTCACGTAGAGCCCATTCGTGTCCAAGAAAGTCGGATCGCACTGGTACGAGAGGCTCGGTGGCAAGAGATGCGCGCGGTGGAAGCGCCCGAGGGCGTCCACTGCAAATACGGCTTCCCGCGTCGGGGACGATGCTGCCGCAATTACGAAGAGCGTGTTGAGGGCAAAGTCGCACTCAGATTGTGAGACACACGATTGGCAAGCCCGAGAATTGGAATGAGAAGTCTCGACCCCAGCCGCGGCGTTGAACCACGCGTGGACATCCACGAGAAGCTCGAATACGTACCTCCGTTGCCTGGCCGAGCCGCACTAGGTTGCGAACTTGAACAAGCCGAAGTGAGCGCTCCCACAAAGAAGAATGGACCAACAAATCCTGGTAATCGATCCCCACTCCTGACGGCGATGCCTTCGAGCACCGATCCTTGACCGACAGCAAAGGCCCGCTTGTGGAGACTCGTCAAGTGTCATTGTCGCGCCGACTTCACGACAACTCCCGTCCGGTGCGAGATTTTCAATTAGGCAGATTGCCATCCGATGGATTCCAATTTGTGATGCTCAGTCCTTGAATGCTCTGATTCCAGGCGTCGTGCCCCGTGGTGGGGCAGAGGTTTGCGGGCCCACCCTGGGCGTTCGTGTACTGCCAACTGAAGTTCTGTGTACCGACTTGAGACTCGCCTTCGAACGACTGGTTCGTAAGGCCGAAGTCACCGGACACGTCCACGGGTGCAACGCCGAATCCGACTGAGAAGTTACCGCCATCAGTCACCGAAACGTCGGAGTGCGTAACCATTCCTTGGCTCAACGACGACGAAACGACGTCGTGCTGAGAGAACCCATAGCCACCGACGCAAGCGTTCACCTGTTTGTCGCTGTGGCCAGGGATGGTGTTCCCGGCAAGCTCCCCCTTGACCCAGTGCGGGTGATACGCAGCAACAAGACCTGCACCTGTTGACCCCTTCGGATTCACGGCATATTCCTGGAAGGCGCCCTTGCGCCCGGAAGAGACCGGATCGTGCAAGTTGGTGCAGGAGAATGCGATCGATCCCTGAGTACCCGCGTTGCTCCGCCATTCGCGCCGCTACAGCCACCTCAGTCATCAGCCTTAGGCATGGGGAATGTCACGGTGGATGACACCCGCCGGTCTCTGACAAACAGGAGGAATAGGGCCAGATTGGAAAGCCCGAAGGCAATCCACCCAAACAAGATGGCCTGACGCACCTGACTCTGCGCACTCCCATTGCTCCACAGGATGAACTCACCACCCGAGACTGGGCGGTACCTCGGTGGATCTGGCTTCAGGTAGAAGACATATGAGGCGAAGACCACTCCAAGAGATATCCCCAGACACGAGAACCACCGAACGTTGCGTCGGCGCCCCGCGATCAGGGCCAACAGGCCTCCGCACGACAGAGCAATGGCCCCGACTCCAATGACCCAGAAGTCTAAGGAGTAGCCCGGTAGGACGTGCGTGGCGCCCAGTTCACGCAGGGTATAAGGAACTCTCGTGTCAGTACTCGGTCCGAGAACGGAGCGTGTCAGCCACGCACCCGTGTCGCCTCCGAGAGCTGCGAGCGCGGCGGCACCGAGGGCTGCGGCAGCGGCAATGACCCCGAGCACGACGGCAGCGCTGCCTTGAGCGTCAGGGGAATCGGGGACGGCACTGGGAGAATCTGGGCCTTCGAGCGTTTGTCCCTGGCGTCGCACTAACTAACTATGCCAGAAACAAGTCGCTAAACACTATAGCGCTGAGAAAACCTGCTCGATGGCGTGGACCGGACTGAGCACCATCCCGTCGTCAAGCGGGCGATCGCCGCTGCTGCTCATCTCTCGCCGTCGCGACAACAACGCGCGACCCGGCGCTGAACCCCTCCTCTGTAACGGCTCGGACCGACAGACGATAGGTGTGATGGGCAACAAGATGCGTGAGCACAATCGTCGTGGATGCTCCGGACGTCGAGTTCTTCCACAGCGATCCGGCATCAACGGAATATTGGTAGCGAATGATGGGGAGCCCACCGGTAGCGCTTGGCGGTCTCAGGCTCAACGTCATCGCCCCAATTCGCTCGGTGATCTTGCGGATTACCGGCGGCGACGGGAGCGATGCAGGAGTCGCGGAGAATGATCCATACGAGTAACGGTCGTAGTAGGTGCCGACAATGGTGCAGCCACTTGGTTGGCATGAGGCCCCCACCACGTTTGAATACTGCAGCGATGGACGCGCAGAGCCCGGCGGAAGTCCAGGAGTGAGCCCAGGCAGCCACGCTCGCCCGGATCGCGTATAGGTGATGGCGCTGTAACTATCTGGCACCTTGTCGACCGAGGAGATGAACGCCCCCCCGGCAGCACAGTGCAGCGGCGTCGAGCACGAGACGGCATGGATGCCGAGGAGCCCACTCTCGCCATGATCATCTTGGTGAGCGCTTGCAGCGATTGGCAGTTTCGCCTCAGTCGGCTTTGACCAGATCTTGCCGGTGACGTCATCGAAGAACCCCTCTACGCCTGCCGTCGTGTCGTAGCTGCCGCCGACGACGCACTCTGATCGGGTCGGACACGTGATGGTGTTGATCGAATTGTCAGCTCCCTGCAACTCTCCGTTGGACGGGATGTTGACCTTGACCGCGGACCACTTCCCTGCCGTCTCGCTGAGGACGGCTGGCGAGACGCCTGCACCATCGAAGTACCAGCCAGCCGCCTCGCAGTCGCCGGTGTCGTGACACGAGATCGACTTGAGGGAGCTACTGCCGAAAACTGGGGCGTCGCGTGGCATCCGAGCCTGGGCAGCCGACCAACTGCCGTTCATCTCGGTGTCGATGAATGCCTCTGCTTTGACATCGCTCACGGGATACTGCCCTACGACAGTACATGCACGCACCGATGCACATGAGACTGAGAACACCGTGATGGGGCCAGCACCAAGTCCTTTTGCGAGGTTGGCAGGCAATGGGAGCTCTTTCGCATTGGACCACTTGCCCTTGGCCTCGGCGACAGCGTAAGGCTTCAGTGTCGCGACTGTCCTTCCGGTCGGGTACATGCCAATGGCCACGCAGTCTCCGACAGACGGGCAAGAGATCGCAGCTAGCAAGGCGCCACGTGCATTCGTCGCATCGCTGGGCAGCGGTGGTTTCAGCGCCGACACCCACCTTCCGGACACTTCGCTAGCGACGACAGGAGCCCCCGAGGTCGCGCTTCGGCTGGCCCCGTAGACGCCTGTGGCAACGCAGCTCCCGGCCCGCGGGCACGACACCCCGAACACTGTGACCTCCGCAGTTTTCGGCGATCCGGGGGGGACTGGCAGTCGTGTGGCAAAACCGAACGCCTCTTTGCTTGCCACAGTGAAACCGAGGCCGACTCCCAGGATTGCCACAGCTGCCACGCAGGCACCAAGCTTGAAAGCTCCACCGGCCGTTGATGTGAGCATCACAGATCCGCTATGTCACAGGTGACACCGGCGGCCTCCATTGCGAATGCAAACAATCCCGCCGAAGTCCCGTCGGTGAAAGGAGCAGCGGCATCGCCCAAAAGTCCAACAAGTGAGATACCAAGGCACTTAACGCCAAACCGCCCACCTGTACTTCCGATAACGTCCGCGCCGCCACGGGCATACCAGTTTGCCTCTCCGTACCAATCATTTGTCATGTTGAGAGCTTCCATATTCTGCGACTCATCCCACGTGGCGAGGTCGATGGAATGCGAGAGGCCAGGCTGCCATCCGGTGATTGTGTCTGCTTGCGTCTCGCCGTACACCAACTGAGATGCACGCTTTGCATTCCGATAGAAGCCATTGACTCCACCATAGGGCCCGCCGTCCAGCAGCCGCTGCAGACAGTCGGCATACGGAACCGCTCGCTTCGAATCGCGCCTCGCCTGTGCAACAAGCGTCTTAAACGCTGATTTGTTAATGGTGGTCTTGTCCTGTAGGTTAATTGCGCTATTGATCGAGCTGGCCGCGTTCGACGTCAGTTGATACAAACCGTTTGCGTAGGCGCCAAGGGACGGGATGTCAGCTCTGATACTTAACCAATCGTGCTTGATCTGAATTATTTGTGCCCATATGGTCGTTTGCGCAATCGTCGCAGTGCCTAAGGGATCAAACCCGCTCTGTGGCTCGTCGTTGGCGTACTGGTATGGCTCGCCCGTGGCGCCTAGTGGTCCGTCAGTGAAATA
>PMON01000023.1 GCA_003162395.1 Acidimicrobiaceae bacterium | reverse complement strand
CCCACGGCGGCCTGGGCCACCATCACCACCATCAGGATGCGCGCGGCCCGCCGCACCCGCTCGGGTATGTCGCCCAGGTGGAGGGCCACCACGAGGCCGATGGTGACGCCGACCAGCAGCAAGGCCAGGCTCGAGTGGAGCTCGGCCATGTCGCGCAGCGCAATGGGGATCCGCTTGGCCACCTGCTGACCCGAGGCATCGCCCGCATGCGGGCCGGCGCCGGTGGTGGCGGTCCCTGCGGCGATCACCAGCGCCAGTATCGCCAGCGCGCCATAGAAGAGACGGATCAACGGTCGTGGCACCAAGAGGTGCGCAGACCCCGGGCTGTACTCGCGGGTGGAGCGGTGGACCAGGACGACGGCGTCGACGAGCAGGAGCATGGTGGCGAAGAAGTGCACCATGACGAGGTACGGGTTGAGCTTGGTGTAGACGACGATGGCGCCCAGCAGCGCGTCGGCGACGACGCCCCCGACGAGGCCGGCTGCCAGCCACACGAGGTCGGCTCGCCGCGGCCGTCGAAGGATCGCGGCGAGCACCGTGACGCCGAGGAGCACGACGAGCAGCACGGTGACCATGCGGTTCGCGTCCTCGATCACTGCGTGCACCTGTCCGAGGGGCGCCGTGAGGTGGTGGCCGAAGCAGTTGGGCCAGTCCGGGCAGCCGAGTCCCGAGCCGGTGAGCCGCACGGCTGCCCCGGTCGCGATGATGAGGACCATCGCGACGAGGTTGGCGAGCGCGAGCTTGCTGAAGCCGCGAGGCGAGATCGCCACGCAGCGATGCTACTGACGAAACGCGCGTGCGCCGGACGGCTCGCGGGATCGAGACGATGCCGACGCGACGGCGCTGCCCGTGGCCGTCCCCGCGTTGCGCGTGGTTCTGTCCCGACCCCACCGAGCAGGACGCGCCGATGACCCCGTGACGATCGTGGTCGCCGCGACCGGCGGAGCGCCGCGTCGCACGACGGTGCGATCACGCTCACCACGCTGCGTGCCGGCCCGCGAGAGCTGCGCGGAGCTCGCGCACCGCCGCGCACCAAGGGCCCGTGGCCCTCGCCGCGTACCCTTGCGGGGGTGATCGACCTCGCGCTGCTCCGCCGGGACCCGGCCGCGGTGCGTGCCGCGCTCGCGCGCAGAGGCGTGGACCCGAGCGACGTCGACGCGCTGATGGAGCTCGACGCCGAGCATCGCATCCGACTGCAGTACGCCGAAGAGCTGCGGTCCGAGGTGAAGGGCCTGTCACGTCAGGTCGCGGCGGCGAGGAAGTCGGGGGACACCGCCCTCGCCGAGGAGCTGCAGCTGAAGAGTCGCTCCCTCGGCCACGACGAGCGTCGGGCGAACGCCGAGGCAGAGACGGTCGCCGACGAGGTTCGCCGCGAGCTCTTGGTGCTCCCGAACCTGCCCGACGAGGAGGCGCCGGACGGCACGAGCGAGGCCGACAACGTCGAGGTGACGCGTTGGTGGCCCGGCATCGAGGACGGCCACGACGCGCCCGAGTACGCCGACTTCCAGCGCGTCGCGCACTGGGACATCGGCGAGTCGCTTGGGATCCTCGACTTCGAGCGCGGCGCGAGGCTCTCGGGCTCGATGTTCCCCCTGTTCACCGGGTGGGGATCGCGGCTGCTGCGCGCCCTCTCGGCGTACTCGCTCGACCAGCACGTGGGCGTGTACACCGAGGTGCGGCCACCGACGCTCGTCCTCACCGAGGCGATGACCGCCTCGGGGCACCTCCCGAAGTTCGTGGACGAGGCGTACGCGGTCGAGCGCGACGGGCTCTGGGCGATCCCGACCGCCGAGGTGCCCCTCACCTCGATGCACCGCGGCGAGACGCTCGTGGAGTCCGCGCTCCCGCTGCGCTACTGCGCGACCACGCCGTGCTTCCGCAGGGAGGCGGGGTCCGCGGGCAAGGACACCCGGGGCCTGCTTCGCGTGCACGAGTTCGACAAGACCGAGCTGTTCGCGTACTGCACCTCTGCCCAGGCGCCCGGCGTCGTCGCGGACATCCGCGGCCGCGGCGAGGCCGTGCTGCGCGCGTTCGGGCTCCAGTACCGGGTGCTGGACCTGTGCGTCGGGGACCTCGGGCTCCAGAACGCGAGGACCTTCGACCTCGAGGTGTTCGCCCCCGGCGTGGACCGCTGGCTCGAGGTGTCCTCGGTCAGCTGGTATCGCGACTACCAGGCTCGCCGCGCCAACGTGCGCTACCGGCCGACCGACGGGGGCTCGCCGGTCGTGGCCCACACGGTGAATGGCTCGGTGCTCGGCTGGGTGCGCGTGTTCGCCGCGCTCATCGAGACCCACCGCCAGGCCGACGGGTCCGTCGTGGTCCCCGAGGTGCTCGTGCGCTACGTCGGCACGGATCGGATCGAGACGAAGGACTAGCTGGGCGGCTTGGGCGCGTCGAGGCGGTAGCCCACGCCACGCACCGTCGTGATGAGCGTCGGGGACTTGGGGTCTTGCTCGATGAGCGCGCGCAGCCGCTTCACGTGGACGTCGAGCGTCTTTGTGTCGCCGACGTAGTCGGTGCCCCAGACCCGGTCGATGAGCACCTCCCTCGTGAGCACGAGTCCCGCGTTCGCGAGCAGCAGCTGGAGCAGCTCGAACTCCTTGCGACGCAGCTTGACCTCCTCGCCGCGCACGTAGCAGCGTCGTGTCTCGGGCTCCAAGCGCACGCCGCCGGCCTCGATCGTCGCGCCCACGTCGACGCGGGGCTCGGCCGAGACGCGACGACGCTGGACCGCGCGCATCCTCGCCACCAGCTCGCGGAGCCGGTAGGGCTTGGTCACGAAGTCGTCCGCGCCCATCTCGAGCAGCAGGACCGTGTCGATCTCCTCTGACTTCGCCGACACGACGATGATCGGGACCTCGCTGCGCTCGCGCAGGCGTCGGCACACGTCGATGCCGGAGAGCTTCGGCAGCATCAGGTCGAGCAAGATGAGGTCCGGGCGCGTCGCGTCGAAGACCTCGAGCGCCTGGACCCCGTCGATCGCGACCTCGACGTCGAAGCCCTCGCGGTCGAGCCCCACGCGCAGCGCGTCGACGAAGGACTCCTCGTCCTCGACGACGAGGACCAAGGGGCGCACCTGGCCGCTTCGCTGGGCCTTCTTGGACGGTGTCACGTGGAGTGCAGTGGGACGACCAGCGTGAAGGTGGATCCCTCGCCCTCCCGGGAGGCGACTTCCACATGCCCGCCGTGGTTCTGTGCCACGTGGCGCGCGATGGACAGGCCGAGCCCCGTGCCGCCGGTCTGTCGCGCACGCCCCGGGTCGACGCGGTAGAAGCGCTCGAAGATCCTGTTGAGGTCCTTCGCGGGGATGCCGATCCCCTTGTCGGAGACCGACACGCGCACCGTGCGGCGCAGCACCGGCGCGACGGCCTGGGCGCCGTCGCCCGGCTCAGCTGGGTCCTCGTCGTGCTCGGCTGCGGTGTCCTGGCCGATCGTCGCGTCCAGCGTCACGGTCCCGCCCGACGGGGAGTACAGGACGCTGTTCTCCAGCAGGGCGGACAGCGCTGAGACCAGCTGGCGGCGATCGCCGAGCACCGTGACGGACGGCGATGGCTCGTGGAACGCGAGCTCGACGCCGTGCTGGTCGGCCGACGCGCGAATGCGCTCGAGCGCCTCGGCCATCACGAGGACGATCGGGATGGGCTCGCGCGCGGGGGTGGCCTCGGACTCGAGCCTCGAGAGGTCGAGCAGGTCGTCGATGATCCGGCTCACGCGGAAGGCCTCGAGGTGGATGCGCTCGGCGAGGCGGCTGGCGACCGCCTGGTCTCGCTCGACGATCAGGGTCTCGGCCAGCAGGCCCAGCGCGCCGAGCGGCGTCTTCAGCTCGTGGCTGACGTTGGCGATGAAGTCCCGACGGATCTCTTCGAGGCGACGACGCTCCGAGACGTCCTCGATCATGGCGAGCACGCCGAGCGGCCGGCGCCCGTCGTCGATCAGGGCTGCGCGCACCGCCAGGGTCCGCCGCGGCGGGCCGTAGAGGTCGACGCTCCGCTCCGCGCCGCCGCCGCCCCAGGCGTCCGCCAGGAGCTCGGTCACCGCCTGTGCCGCGATCGCGTCGCCATAGCGGCTCGTCATGAGCTGGTTCGCCTGCTCGTTGCGGTACACGACGGTGCCGGACTCGTCGCACAGCACGAGCCCGAGGGCGAGCGCGTCGAGGGAGCGACGGAGCCGGATCGCGTCGGCGCTCGTCTCGGAGACCGCCTGGGTCGCCGCACCGGTCACCTGCTCGAGGTAGCTGAGCGCGGTCTCGATGCTCCCGTCGTCGTCGGGGTGCGCCGCCCCCAGCCGAGCACCAAGCGACGTGAGCCGCTGTGCGATCGCACGGCGGCCCGATCGCCGGCCGGCGAGGTAGCCGATCGCGGTGGCGACGATCGCGAGTCCCGCCGCCGCACCGAAGATCGACGGGGCCGACCAGGTCGTGGGGTCAGCGGACGCCAGCACGCGCAAAGCATGGCAGACCCGCGTCGCGCACCTGCCGGGCCCGACCGTTGGTGACCTCGTCACTTCCAGGAGGAACCATGGACACGCTGCACTGGCTCGCCGACGTCGGACTCAAGCCGAATCTCAGCTCCCTGCCCGGGTCAGCGACGCTCCAGGCGCTGGTCAACGGCGTCGCGGGCTGGGCGCTGATCGGTGCGCTGGCGGCCCTCCTCGTCGGCGCGGTGTCCTGGGCGCTCGGCTCGCACTCACATAACGTCCACCAGTCAATGGCGGGCCGTCGGGCCGTCTTGGTCTCCGGTGCCGCAGCCCTGCTGATCGGGGCTGCCCCGCACCTCATCAACTTCTTCTTCCACGCGGGCAGCTCGCTGCACTGATGGTGCACGCGCACGGCTGCGGCCTGCTCGCACCGATCTGCGGGCTGGGTGGGCTCGGCAACGCGGTCGCCGCGGCGATCTTCCGCACGATCACGGCGTGGTTCGTCGGGGCGGCGACCTGGCTGCTCGGCCTCGTCGGTGGCGTGCTCGAGCACTCGACGACGCCCCCGGTGACGAGTGCGTGGTTCCTCGAGCGCGAGCACCTGCTCTTCGCAGTCGCCGCCCCCGTGGCGCTGCTCTCGCTCATCGCGGGGATCCTCCACGCCACGCTGCACGGCGCGCTCGACGAGCTCTGGCGCACGGTGCTGCTCCGCCTTCCCGTCGCGGTCCTCCTCGGCGCGGCGGGGGCGGGCATCGTGGGCATCGCGGTCGCCGCGACCGACCAGCTCTGCACGATGCTCGCCGCGGGCAACGCCACGTCGCTCGCGACAACGCTCCGGGGGCTCGCGGTCGCGGTGGCGTCGACCAACGGGCTGTCGGGCCCGGTCGCCGCACTGGTCGCGGGCCTCGTCATACTCGGGTCGCTGGTCTTGTGGTTCGAGCTCGTCGTGCGGGCCGCTGCCATCACCGTCGCGACCGCGATGCTGCCCCTCGTCTTCGCCACGTCGCTGTGGCCGCCCGCGGTCGCCTGGTCGCGCCGCCTCGTCGAGACGATCGGCGGGCTCATCATCTCGAAGGCGGTCATCGTCCTCGTGCTGTCGATCGCGCTCGACGCGGTGGCCCACGCCGGCACCGGGGCCGCGACCGCGCTGACCGGTGGCGCGATGCTGCTGCTCGCCTCGTTCACGCCCTACGCCGTGCTGCGGCTCGTCCCCGTCGCCGAGGCAGCCGCGATCGCACACCTCGAGTCCGTGCGACATCGCGCGAGCGCCGGGGTCCAGCAGGTGTCGCGGCACGCGGCCTCCCTGGCAGTGGGCGGCGTCGGCGGCGTCGGCGGCGTCGTCGCCCCGTCGATCGACACGGTCGGCTCGAATCCCGTCGGCATGATGCCCGGGATCGACGTCGACCTCGTCGCGGGCACGCCGCTCGACCCGACCTTCAAGCCCGTGCGCGGTCCGTCGCCGGTGAAGGCGATCCCTGCGTCGGCCGGCACGCACGTCTGGGAGCGCGACGCGTGCGGACCGCGACTCGTCTGGAAGCCGCCCGGCCATGTCGAGCCCTGACGCGCCCTACGAGCTCGGGCGCGCCGAGCGGCGCGGCAGCGTGCTCGGCTTCCGAGTCGGCCAGGCCCTCGCCGCGGCGGTCGGGGCTGTCGCGTTCGTCGCCGGCATCGGCTCGGGCTCGGCGGCAGGGCTGGTCGCGGGCGTCGCCGCCGCCCTCGCCGCGATCGCGGTCGCGACGGTGCCCGTCGGCGGTCGTGGCCTCGACGAGTGGGTGCCCGTCGCTGCCGCCCACGTCGCTCGCGTTCGAGGTGGCGCGCTGTGCGCGGGTGCCTCGGTGCAGCCCGGAGAGCGCGCCGAGGACCCCGCGCACCTGCGATGGGCCGACGGCACCGCGACGGTGGTCGCGGTGATCTCGCACCGCGGCCTGCGCGCGCTCGCCGCCGAGCCACGGGCCTTCGGCGAGTCGGTCGCGTCGTGGCTCCGCGGCCTCGGCAGCGCGGGCGCGCCATCGTGGACCGTCACCCTGCTCACGACCACGGGACCGGGGCGCTCGTCTCGCGGCGCGCCCTGGGTCGATCCCGGCATGCGCGTGACGTCGTGCATCGCGGTCAGCGCGTCCGAGCCGGTCCAGGTGGCCGACGCGCTGGCAGCAGCGGGTGTCCACGGGGCGGTCGACCTCGGCGTGGCGGGACTCGACGAGCTCCTCGGCGCGCGCATCGCGCCGGGGTTCGGGACGATCCTCGGCTGCGACGTCGTCGCGCGCTGGCGCCTGCTCGAGGCGCCCGCCACCGTGCACGCCGCGTTCCTCGTCGAGGAGTGGCCGATGGGGAGCGTCGACGAGCAGTTCCTCGCGCCGCTGTGCACGTCGCGCGATCGCCGCACCGTCGCGATCTCGATCCGCGTCGAAGAGCTCGGGCGAGCACGGGAGCGGACCGCGCGGGCGCGGACCGCCGCCGCCGCCGACGGCCAGCTGATCGCCCGCGGGGGCTTCCTCGCGTCCCCCGAGGCGGACCGCGACGCTGGTCGTGACGCGTCGCGCGCGAGCGAGCTCGCCGTGGGGCACGGCTCGATGCGCCTCGTCGGCGCCGTCGCCCTCGACGCACGCGACGTCCTCGGGCTCGAGGCGGCGTGCGTCCGGCTGCTCGCCGACGCCGCGACCTGCGGCGTGCGGCTGCGCCGCTGCGAGGGGGATCACCGGCGCGGCGTGCTCGCCACGGTCCCGGGCTGGTGCGTGCCGTGACCCGTCGTGCGCCGATCGGGGCGACGACCCAGCTGCTGACGACGAGGCACGCGCCGGCGGTCGCGGCGGGGCTGCACGACGCCGGCGGCGCCGTCCAGGGCATGGTGGTCGGCACGTGCAGCCTGGGCGGCCCGTATCACTTCGATCCCTTCGACGCCTACGCCGAGGGGCTCGTCACCAACCCGAACGTGCTCGTCGCCGGGCAGGTCGGGCGTGGCAAGAGCGCGCTCGTCAAGTGCCTCCTCGCCCGGGCGCTCGCCGCAGGACGCCGCTGCGTCGTCGTCGACCCCAAGGGCGAGTACACGCCCTTCGCCGAGGCGATGGGCGCGACCCCCCTCGTGCTCGTCCCGGGCGGGAAGGTGCGGCTCAATCCACTCGCGGGGTCCCGCGAGGACACCGACCGCGAGGCGCTGCTGGGCGCGCTGGTCGCCGCGGGCATGGAGCGCCGGCTGGAGCCGTCCGAGCGCGCCGCGCTCGAGGTCGCGCTGCTCGCGGCCGACGGGCTGGCAGGCGAGACGACGCTGTGCGAGGTCCTCGACCAGCTGCTCTCGCCCAGCATCGCGTCGGCGAGGTCGGTCGGCACCACGCCCGAGGCGCTCGCGGCCGAGGGACGCACCGCCGCGCTCGAGCTCCGTCGGCTCGTGCTCGGCGAGCTGCGCGGGATGTTCGACGGCCCGACGAGCGCGGGCGTGGACCTCGACGGCGACGTCGTCGTGCTCGACGTCTCGGGCGCGATGCGGACCGGGGCGCTGCCAGCGGTGCTCAGCTGTGCGGCCGCGGCGATCGACGCGAGCCGCCGCCAGCCGCGGGCCGCGCGGACGATCCTCGTGCTCGACGAGGCCTGGTCGCTCCTTGCGAACGAGGGTGCGGCGCGGTGGCTGCAGTCCGGCTTCAAGCTCGCGCGCGCCCGTGGCGTCGCCCACGTGCTGGTGCTGCACCGCCTGAGCGACCTCGCCGCCGCCGGACCGGACGGCTCGGTGCAGTCCTCGATCGCCGCGGGGCTGCTCCGCGACGTCGAGACGTCGGTGCTCTTCGCGCAGCCGCCGTCGGAGGCCGGCGCGCTTGCCGAGCTGCTCGGTCTCACCGCGACGGAGTGCGACGTCGTGGGGCGACTCGGTCGGGGTGCGGCGCTGTGGCGCGTCGGCGCCGCGCGCTCGATCGTCCGCCATGCCGTCGGGCCGGCCGAGCTCGCCTTCGTCGACACGGACCAAGCGATGCGCGGATGACGCTGCTCGGCTGCGTGCTGGCGCTCGCCGCGCTCGTCGTGGCATCGCGAGCGGACTCGTCTCGCGCGCAGCGAGGGGCGGTGACGCGCTTCGGCGGGGCGTCGACGGCCTGGTCCCAGCGCGCACGACGCTCGTCGATGCCCCTCGGGCGCTGGGCCGTGCGTGGCTGGCTGCGAACGCCGCTGCGACTCGGCGCTCAGGCCCCTGGCTCGGTGCTCGTGGTCGGCCCCACCCAGTCGGGGAAGACCACCTCGCTGTGCGTGCCGCTGGTGTTGGGGTGGCGCGGGCCCGTGCTCGCCGCGAGCGTGAAGGGCGACCTCGTGGCAGCGACCGTGGCTGCGCGCCGCCAGCTCGGCAGCGTCCAGGTCGTCGCCCCTGGCGTCGAGGGCTCGTCGGTGTGGGACCCCGTCGCCCAGGCACGCAGCTTCGACGAGGCGCGCGCGCTCGCCGCCGCGCTCACGGGTGGCACCGGCGCGGGCTCGAGCCAGGCCGACCAGGAGTTCTGGGCGTCGCTCGCCGCCAAGCTCCTCGCACCGATGCTGCTCGCCGCCAACCACGCCAGCGGGACGATCGCCACGGTGTCCACGTGGCTCGATCGCCGTGACGTCGACGGCGCCCTCGAGCACCTCGAGGGGCTCCCCGAGGTCGCCGACGCGCTGGTCGCGTCGTTCACCCGCGACGACCGGACGCTGGGCTCGGTGATCGCGACGCTCGAGGCCGCGCTCGAGCCGCTGTGCGCGGGCGACGACGTGGTCGACCCCGCCGCGCTGCTCGAGAGGGCGAACACGTGCTTCCTCTGTGCGCCGATGCACGACCAGCGCCGGTTCCGACCGCTCTTCAGCGGGCTGCTCCGACAGGTGCTCGCGGCCGCAGCGGTGCGCTCGGAGCGCGGCGCGCCGAGCGGGCTGCTCGTGCTCTTGGACGAGGCGGCGTCGATCGCCCCGGTCGAAGAGCTCGACCAGATCGCCGCGACCTGCCAGGGCCAGGGCGTCACCTTGGTCACCGTCTGGCAGGACCTCGCGCAGCTCACCGCCCGCTACGGCGCGAAGTCGAGGACCGTGGTCAACAACCACACGACGCGGGTGCTGCTGGGCGGCCTCGCGGACCCGACGCTCGACGAGTGGCTCCCGACGCTCACGGGCTCGGCGCGAGCCGCACACCTCGACGGCTCGACAGCCGCGCTGCGCGGCGACGAGCTGCGCCAGTGGCCCACCGGCGCCGCCCTCCTCGTCGCGGGGCGTCATCCCCCGGTGCGCCTGCGCCTCGAGCACCCGCCGAGGTCCCCAAGGGCCCCAGTGCCCCCGGCTCATTACGCTTCGTGAGTGGCGCACTTCGATCCGACCGATCCGCGCTGGGTCGTCGACCCCCAGCCGCTCTTCGACGAGCTGCGAGAGGACGCGCCGGTGCACCAGACGCCCGACGGCTACTGGGTCTTCTCGCGGCACGCGGACTGCCTGTCGGTCCTGCGGGACCGGCGAGCCTCGTCGGACTCGCTGCACGTCGACCCCGAGCGAGCGCCGAAGGGCTTCTCGTCGTCGAGGCGCGGCGAGACCCTCGAGTCGATCCGTGCCGGCGAGCCCGACGCGCGCCCGTTCCTCTTTCGCGACCCGCCCGACCACACGCGGCTGCGGGGACTCGTCCAGCGCGCGTTCACCCCGCGGACCGTCGCGCAGCTCACCGGCTTCGTCGCGCGCGAGTGCGACCGATTGCTCGACGAGGCGCTGGCGGCCGGGACCTTCGACGTGGTCGACGCGCTCGCCTGGCCGCTGCCCGTGGCGGTCATCTGCGAGCTCCTGGGCGTGCCCGCCGAGGACCACCTCGAGTTCCGCGCGCGCTCCGCGGCCCTCGCCCGGGGGCTCGACCCCGAGTTCCTCTTGCCGCCCGAACTCATCGAGGCGCGCGACGAGGCGCTCGTGCAGTTCGCGGTGTACTTCCACGGGCTGTTCGAGCAGCGACGACGCTCCCCGAGCGACGACCTGTTGTCCGCGCTCGTCGCGGCGCACGACGGCGAGGACCGCCTGAGCGACGAGGAGCTCTTGTCGACGGCCATCCTCCTGCTCGTCGCGGGCCACGAGACGACCGTCAACCTGCTCTCAGGCGGCGTGCTCGCGCTCGTCCGCGACCACGACGCGCAGGCTCGCTGGCGCACGGACCCCGAGCTCGACCGCACCGCGCCCGACGAGCTGCTCCGGCTCACCTCCCCGGTGCAGATGACCGGCCGCACGCTCGTCGAGGACATGGTCGTTGGCGGCGAGCCCCTTAGGGCCGGCACCTTCTGCATGCTGCTCATCGGCGGTGCGAACCGCGACCCGGAGGTCTTCGAGGACGCGTCGGCGGTTCGGCTCGACCGCGAGCCGAACCCGCACCTCGGCTTCGGCTTCGGGCTGCACCACTGCCTCGGTGCGCCGCTCGCGCGGCTCGAGGCGAAGATCGCGATGCGACACCTCCTCGATCGCACGGACTCGCTCCACCTCGCTGACGGCGCGGTCCCGCACTACCGACCGAACTTCGTGCTGCGGGGCCTCGAGCACCTCGAGGTCACCGTGGACGCAGCGTGAGGCGCAACGAGTCCGCGCCGATGCGGCCCTACACGGTCTGCGTCGACGTCGGCGCGACCTCGCTGCGCGCTGGCGTCGTTGACGCACGCGGCGAGCTCGTGGGCGAGCGCGTGAAGCTTCGGACCTCGTGGCCCATGACCCCGTCGCGGCTGATCGAGGAGGTCGCACGTCTCGTCGTTCGGCTCCCGCGCGGCGACCGGCTCGCCCTCGGGTTCCCTGGCCCGGTCCTCGACGGGACCGTCGTGCGAGGAGCGAACCTCGAGCGACCGGGTGGCCCGGGCACCGCGCGGACGGACGCGCTCGGGGCCGCGTGGGCCGGCTTCGAGCTGCAGCGACGGCTCGAGGCGACCTTCGAGCTCGACGCGCGGGTGGGCAACGACGCGGACGTGGCCGCGCTCGCGTGCGCGACGGGCAAGGGCCTCGAGCTGACGGTCACGCTCGGCTCGGGCCTTGGCACGGGCCTCACACTCGACGGGGCGCTGCTGCCGCACCTCGAGTGCTCCGAGCTGCGATGGAGCCGGCGCGAGACGTTCGACGACGTGCTCGGCGAGCACGCCCGCAAGCGCGACGGCGACACCAAGTGGCACGCGAGGGTGATCGGCGCGCTCCGCCAGCTGAGTGACGTCGTCGGCTTCGACCACCTCCACCTCACCGGCGGCAACGCGCCACGCATCCACCGCGACGACCTGGGCGAGCTCGCCACGATCACGACGGTCTCGTCGTCGCGGTCGGGAATCCTGGGCGGGGTCCTCCTGTTCGGCCCGACCCGCTAGGGACGGGGTGCGGCGAGCTCGACCGCCGCGGTCGCGAGCACGCGAGCGGCGATGCCGAGGCAGCCCTCGTCGAGCGCGAAGGTCGGGCTGTGGTGCGGCCCGCTCGTGCCGTCGAGGCGCCCCGCCCCGACGAAGAAGTAGCAGCCGGGCACCCGGTTGAGAAACTCGGAGACGTCGTCGCTCGGGGTGACCGGCGGGATCGTGAGGGCTGCGTGCTCGCCGACGACGCGCCGAGCCGCGGCGAGGACCACGTCGACCGCCGCGCCGTCGTTCACGACCGCGGGCGCGTGGTCGTCGAGGCTGACCGCGAGCTCGGCGTCGTAGGCAGCGCCGAGCGCCTCGCATCGCCGATGGAGCTCGGCGATCGCGCTGGTGGTCTGGGACTCGGTGAACGTCCGCAGCGTCCCGCGAAGCGACGCGGTCGAGGGCACGACGTTGGGTGCCGTGCCCGCGGCGAGGATCCCGGCGCTGCACGCGCACGCGGTGCCGTCGTGTGCGAGCCCATCGACCACGGCGCCGAGCTCGGTCGCGAGCTGGGCGACGGCGAGCAGGACGTTGCCCGAGGCTCCCGCGGTCGCACCGTGCCCGCCGGCACCCCGGGCGGTCACGGTGAAGGAGCGAACCTCGGCCATGAGCACGCCCTCGCGGGTCGCCACGGTCCCGACCGGCGCCATGGACGTCACGTGGCAGCCAATGGTCGAGCTCGCGCCAAGTCCGTCGAGCACGCCGCCGGCGACCATCGCCTTGCCCCCGCCGAGCGACTCCTCGGCGGGCTGGAAGATGAAGACGTAGCGGCCAGCCAACTCGGCTTGGCGCGCGGCGAGGACCCGGGCCACGCCGAGCATCGCCGCGGTGTGGGCGTCGTGGCCGCAGGCGTGCATCAGGCCGTCGACCTTCGACGTCACCGGTGAGCTCGCCGCTTCTTGGACCGGGAGCGCGTCGAGGTCGGCGCGCAGGAGCACGGTGCGGCCGGGCTTGGCGCCGACGAGCTCGTAGACGGCCCCGGTCGGCGTCGGGCAAGGGCGCGCCGAGAGGCCGAGCGAGTCGAGCCGGTCCGTGACGATCCGGGTCGTGCGATGCTCGTCGAAGCCGAGCTCAGGCTGCTCGTGCAGGTCGCGGCGGGTGTCGACCATCTCATCGGTGGCACTGGTGACGAGCGCGTCGAAGCTGTCGAGGAGGTCAGGCATGCCCGGAGCGTAGAGCGGGGCCAGCGCTGGCGCTCGGCCCAAATCACTCGAGCGGGTAACATCGGTGCGCCCTGCACGCGGCTGTGCAGGGCACTTGCGCTCGTAGCTCAACGGACTAGAGCATCTGACTACGGATCAGAAGGTTGGGGGTTCGAATCCCTCCGAGCGCGCCTCCGAGCGCGCCAGTTGAACTGCCTGTTCAGCAGGCCAATTGTCGGGACAGCCCGATTGCAACGCCGCAGCTGTCTGACGATCGTCAGAAGGACACGCCCGATCCTCAAACGAGACAAGGCAATAGAACCGGTGGCGATCCTTCAGATTGGCTATCCGGATAGCCGCGGGATAGCCAATGTGGACCGGTTGTGCCGGGCTGTCTCCGTCGGCTAAAGCATCACGGCGGGAGCCGGAGCTCAGGTGTACGCCTGTCAACGCCCGCCGCCAACCTCAGGGTCAGGCTGACGATTCGCTGAGCGATGGGAGCTGTTGAGCGGGCTTGGTGCCCTGGACAGCGACGAAGCCGAAGGTGGACATGCCACCACTTCAGCGATCGAGCCGCGTAGGTAGTATGTCAATGGCCATTGAGAATTCC
>PMON01000029.1 GCA_003162395.1 Acidimicrobiaceae bacterium | reverse complement strand
TTCACCGTGCTGTGGTGCTACCTACGCAATGCCGGTTTCAAGAAGGACGGCGTCGACTACTCCGTGTCGGCCGACCTGACCGGCCAGGCCAACCACCTCGGCGTGACCATCGAAGCCGACATCATCAAGCAGAAGCAGCCCGAGAACAACGGCGGCTACAACGCCTTGGCGTTCGGTCGGACCGACCCGCTGGTCTACGACGAGCTCACAACCGATCACCCGATCGACCTCACCCGTTGGCAGGTCGTGAACTGCTACGCCGGCCGCATTGGCCTCATCAACTCCGGTGGCGAGTCGGCGGGGGACAGCGACCTCGCCCAGGCCGTGCGGACCGCCGTCATCAACAAGCGGGCCGGGGGTCAGGGGTTGATTGTCGGACGCAAGTCGTTCCAGCGCCCCATTGAAGAGGGAGCAGCCCTCATCCACGCCGTCCAGGACGTCTTCTTGGACAAGTCGATCACGATCGCCTGAACTCCCTGGTCCGTCTTTCGGACCTGGTCAGAGCTGACTAAACCGCCTCTGGCGGCTCTATACGTCAGCCGCGACCAAGGTGCGCGACTCATCGCCGTCGGCCTGTTCGAACGTGGTCTTGGCGACTTGACCGAGCCGGGCGTAGTCGACCTTGCCCGCCGGGCTGCGGCCGATGCTCGGGATCAGGATCACCACCCTTGGCGCCTTGTACGCAGCCAGCCGGGTGCGGACGAATGACCGCAACTCGTCGCGCTCAACCTGGTGGCCGCCGCCGACCTCGACCAGCGCCGTGACGACCTGACCGAATCGATCATCGGGCACGCCAACGCACACCGCGTCGAGCACGCCCGGATAACTCTTGATGACCTCCTCCACCTCTTCGGCGAACACCTTCTCGCCGCCGGTGTTGATCACCGCCGAGCTCCGACCGAGCAATTCGATCTCCCCGTCGGCTCGCACGATCGCCTGGTCCCCGGGCAGGACATAGCGAATGCCGTCGATCGTCCGGAATGTTCTGGCCGTCTTCTCGGGGTCCTTGTAGTACCCGACCGGGACGTGGCCGGGCACGGCAACGAACCCGGCCGTGCCGCTTCCTGGCTCCACCTCGACATCGTCGGGGCCAAAGACCTTCACACCAAGGCCGAGTGAGAACTCGGCGGTGGGCGTCGAATGGCTTCCGGCGGAGACACTGGCCCCCATGCCGACGGCTTCGGATGAACCGAGGCTGTCAAAGATGGTGACAGCCGGCAGTTGTTTCATGAGCCCGTCCTTGGTGGCCTGGCTCCACATGACCCCCGACGAGTTGAGGAGGAGCAGGGTCGAGAGGTCATAGCGGTCCCGATGGTCGCTGAGCTCGCCGAGGAGCGGCTTCGCGAACGCGTCGCCGACCAGAGCGACTGCGTTGACCTGGTACTCGTCGACCGCTCGCCAGAGCTCGTCGGGATCGAAATGGCGTGAGGGCAGTGTCACGATCGTGCCCGCCCGCGTCATCGTGATGAGGGCGCTGAACTGCCCGGTGCCGTGCATCAAGGGGCACGCCGGGAGAAACACGAATGGGGGATCGTTGATGGCCGCCTCGAAGCGGCCGCGCAGCTCGGCCAGACTCTTGACCGGAGGCAAACCCGAGAACGGGTCTCCGCCGCCGCCGAGCACCAGGAAGAGCTCGTTCTGCTCCCACATGACCCCCTTCGGCATGCCGGTGGTGCCGCCGGTGTAGAGCAGGACCAGGTCCTCACCGGAGCGGCCCCACCGGGTCTCGGGAGCATCGGCTCCGGGCGCTGCAACGGGTTCGTACGGGGTCGCCCAGTCCGGCGCGGGTGCGCCGTCCTCGACCACGTACCAGCGCTTCACCTGCGGCAGGCGGTCGATGATCTCGGCGATAAGGGGCGCGAACGTTGCGTGGAAGACGACCGCCTCCGCGTCGGCGTCGTTCAATAGATAGAGAACCTCGTCGGGGCCGTATCGGTAGTTGACGTTGAACGGCGCCATCCCGGCCTTCATGGCGGCGGCATAGGCCTCGAGATACTCCGGGCAGCTGTAGAGGTAGGCGGCCACCTTGGACTGCCGGGTCAAGCCAGCGTCGACCAGATCGCGGGCGAGGGCGTTGGCGCGCCGGTCGAATTCGCCCCACGTGATCGTGCGTGAACCGCACCGCTGGGCCGGGCGGTCCGGCATCAGCTCGGCCACGAGTTCCCACACGTCGGCGAGATTCCACTGTGAGTCGGGCATCATTTCCGCACGATACTGCCGACGCCCAGAAGGACTGTCGGGAGACCGGCGCTGTGAGGCCGGATTAACGCAGGCCGGCGAAGAGGTCCGTCTCGGGCAGCGCGGCGCCCGTTGTGTCCGAGACCCTGATGAAGTTCTCTTGGCCGAATGCCAGGTCGAACACCTCCGGTGGGAACCTGGTGAAGAAGCTGTCCTCCAATTGGCTGGCATGGGCCGAAAGAGCCGAGCGCTTCTGCTCGGTGAAGTCCCCGAGGGTCACCGATGTCGTAATGCGCGCCTCGACCTGGTCGAAGCGCTCGATCATCTCCGGAGACCACTCGGGGAGCGGGGCATCAGAACCCTGCTCCTCCAGGACCTTTCGAACCTTTTCCCAGTTCCGCCGGCTCAACGCAGTGAAATACAGCTTCTTCGGGATCGGGTAGCGCTCCATGGCGGCCACGGTCACCTGGGTCGCCTTCAGGTGGTCGGGGTGGTTGTACGGGCCGATATCGTCGTAGGTCACGACCACGTCGGGCCGGTAGGTCTCGAAGAGCTGCCCGATGCGCTCGGCCGCAACGTCGATCGGCACGTTGCAGAACGCGTCCGGTCGGTCCTTGTACTCCCAGTCGGACATGCCCGAGTCCCGGTAGCCCAGCCGCTCGAGGTGGGTGACGCCCAGCAATCTGCAGGCCTCCTCGAGCTCGGCGGTCCGGATGTCGGCCACCGCCGATTCGTTGTGGTCCGAGGCGCCGGGCTTGATGCCGCCAGGGGAGTCGCCCAACTCGCCGTTGGTACAGGTCACGACGACCGTCCGGACGCCCTCGCTCGAGTAGCGCGCCAGGACCCCACCGGTGCTGGACGACTCGTCGTCGGGGTGGGCGTGGACGGCCATCAGGGTCAACTGTTCTGCCATGCCCAATAGCTTGCCCGGACGGCCGGCTCCTCCGTGCGGCCCTCCGGGCGCCTCGGTCGGGCGCCCGCCCGCACCGGGCGATGGGCCCTCGGGGTCGACCCATGCGTCGGTCTATGCGCCTGACAGCGCACGATCGGATCCCGAGAGCCTCCCCGACCGGCGGTATGCTCGTTTTCGAAACACAAAAGTCATGGGCAAGTCATCGCGTGCGCTTCAGTGGCGCCGCGGCTCGGGGGGTTGACCGTTCCCGACTCGCATGCGGGCGTCGGAGCCCAAGAAAGGCCAGTTTCCGTGGCAACAGGAACAAAGCGTGTGACCGAACAGCTCGAGCGGGTGGTCATCCGATTCGCCGGCGACTCGGGCGACGGCATGCAGCTCACCGGCGACCGGTTCACCACCTCGAGCGCCCTGCTCGGCAACGACCTGTCGACATTTCCCGACTTCCCGGCCGAGATCCGCGCCCCTGCCGGCACGCTGGCCGGGGTGTCCGCGTTCCAGGTCCACATCTCCGACCACGACATCTTGACGCCCGGCGACGCCCCGAACGTCCTCGTCGCCATGAACCCGGCGGCCCTCCAGTCGAACATCGGCCTCCTACCGATGGGCGCCACGCTGGTCGTCAACGTGGACGCGTTCGACGAGCGCAACCTGGCCAAGGCCGGGTACGCGACCAACCCGCTCACCGATGGCTCCCTGTCGGCGTACCAGGTCTACGAGGTGCCGATGACCTCGATCACCCAGGAGGTGTGCAAGGAGGCCGGGGTCAAGCCCCGGGACGCCGAGCGGTCCAAGAACTTCTTCGCGCTCGGCCTGGTCAGCTGGCTGTACACCCGGCCGACCGAGCCCACGCTCGAATGGATCGCCAAGCGGTTCGCCGCGGTCGCCGCGGTTGCCGAGGCGAACACCCGGGCGTTCCGGGCCGGCTACGACTTCGGGGAGACGGCCGAGCTCTTCACGTCCAACTACGAGATCCGTCCGGCACCGTTCGCGGCCGGGGAGTACACCCAGATCACCGGGAACCAGGCGTTGGCGTGGGGCCTCCTCGTGGCCGCCCGCCTGGCCGGCCTGTCCGTGTTCTTGGGCAGCTACCCGATCACGCCCGCGTCCGACATCCTCCACGAGCTGTCCCGCCGCAAGGAGTTCGGGGTCCGGACCTTCCAGGCGGAGGACGAGATCGCCGGAGTGGGCGCGGCGCTCGGGGCCGCGTTCGGCGGATCGCTGGGTGTCACCACGACGAGTGGCCCGGGACTCGACCTCAAGTCGGAGACGATCGGCCTCGCGATCAACCTCGAGCTCCCCCTGATCGTCGTCGACGTCCAGCGCGGCGGGCCCTCGACCGGCCTGCCCACGAAGACCGAGCAGGGGGACCTCCTCCATGCCATGTACGGCCGCCACGGTGAGGCACCGCTCCCGATCGTGGCCGCCCGGACGCCTGCGCACTGCTTCGACGCCGCCATCGAGGCGGTCCGCTTGGCCGTGACCTATCGGACGCCCGTCATCCTTCTCTCGGACGGCTACCTCGCCAACGGTGCCGAGCCGTGGCGCCTGCCCGATCTGACGACGAAGTCGCCGATCGAGCCGTCGTTCGCGAGCGGGCCCAACCACGTGGCCGCCGACGGCACGCCGGACTTCCTTCCCTACGTCAGAGATCCCGAGACGCTGGCCCGCCCGTGGGCACCGCCGGGAGTGCCGGGGCTCGAGCACCGCATCGGAGGGCTGGAGAAGGCTGACGAAACCGGCAACGTCTCCTACGACCCCGAGAACCACGAGGCGATGGTCCATTGGCGCGCCGCCAAGATCGCGGGCATCGCGAAGAACCTGCCCCGGTTGGAGGTCGACCACGAGGAGGGCGCAGAGCTGCTGGTCCTCGGTTGGGGCTCCACCTACGGGGCCATCACGGCGGCCGTGCGCCGGGTCCGTGCCGAGGGCCGAAAGGTCGCCCAGGCCCACCTCGACTTCTTGAACCCGTTCCCGCTCAACCTGGGCGAGGTGCTCGGGACGTACCCGAAGATCCTGATCCCCGAGGTCAACCTCGGCCAGCTGAGCAAGATGGTCCGGGCTGAGTTCCTGGTCGACGCCAAGTCGCTGAACAAGACGCAGGGCGTGCCGTTCCGGGCCGGAGAGGTCGCGGACGAGATCGTGAAGATGTTGGGAGGAGGCGCATGACGGCCATCCCCGTCACCACACGCAAGGACTGGACGAGCGACCAAGAGGTTCGCTGGTGCCCAGGCTGTGGGGACTACTCGATCCTCGCCGCCGTGCAGATGCTCATGCCCGAGCTGGGCGTGCGTCGCGAGAGCACGGTCTTTCTGTCGGGCATCGGGTGCGCGGCCCGATTCCCGTATTACATGAACACCTACGGGCTGCACTCGATCCACGGCCGCGCGCCCGCCATCGCGACCGGCCTGGCCACGACGCGGCCCGACCTCGACGTGTGGGTGGTGACGGGCGACGGCGACGCGCTCTCCATCGGTGGCAACCACCTCATCCACGCGCTGCGCCGCAACGTCAAGATGACCATCTTGATGTTCAACAACCAGATCTACGGGCTGACCAAGGGCCAGTACTCGCCTACCTCTGAGGTGTCCAAGGTCACGAAGTCAACCCCGTTCGGTTCGGTCGACAACCCGTTCAACCCGATCTCGCTCGTGCTCGGCGCCGAGGCGACCTTCGTGGCCCGGACCCACGATATGGACCGCGCCCACATGCAAGAGACCTTCCGCCGGGCCCACGACCACAAGGGAGCGGCGTTCGTCGAGGTGTACCAGAACTGCAACGTCTTCAATGACGGGGCCTTCGAGAAGATCACCGGCCGCGACGTCCGCTCCTCGATGCTCATCCCGCTTACCAACGGCGAGCCGATCCGGTTCGGCGCCGAGCGCGAGCGAGGGGTGGTCCAGCGGCCAGACGGGCGCCTCGAGATCGTGGATGTGGACGACGTCGGTGAGGATGCGCTGCTGGTCCACGACGAGGCGAGGGCCGACCCTGGCCTGGCCTTCGCGCTGTCCCGGCTCTCCAGGGGCCCCTACGAGCCCACCCCGATCGGTGTGTTCCGGGCCGTCGAGCGTCCCGAGTACGGCGAGGAGATGTCCCGCCAGATCGTCCGGGCCCAGGAGCAGCGCGGCGCCGGCGACATCGAGGCCCTGCTTCGTTCGGGTTCGACGTGGACGGTCGACTGAACCTCCCGGTCGGCCCTACAGCGGGCGAAACACCATCCCGGTGCGCGGCTTCGGGCTGAAGTAACTCGTCTTCGGCGGCATCCGGCGGCGCTCGTGCGCCCACTCCGAGATCTGGGTCACGGTCGGCGGTCGCAGGAGCACCGCCGCCTGGGCGTCCCCGCTCCGGACCGACTCGTCGGCCTCTTGCCAGCTGTGGCAGTGCGAGGTCGTGGCGTCCGGGAACGACAGCATCGCTAGCGCGATCAGGCTCGAGTCGAGGTCGCTGTTTGCGGCCTCGTAGGCCTCCGGCCGTGGCGTCAACAACCACGCGTCCTCGCGAGTGACCAAGGCGAACGACGAGGCCTCGCCGAGCGCCCCGACGACCCGCTCGGTGGCGGCGCCGGCCCGGACCACGTCGAACCACTTGCCGAACCCCGCGATGAGGTCGGTCCCCTCCGGCAGGCCGGTGATGACCCGGTGGATCGGCCCGACGTTCAGCTGGTCTTCCGACAGCTCGACCACGAGCGCCATCACCCAGTCATGACCGCCGGGCGCGTTGCCGTGGTCGGCGCGGATCTGGCGCTGGTACGCCCGGGCGGTGTCGTAGCGGTGGTGTCCGTCCGCGATCACGACCGGCTCGCCGGCGACCGCGTCGCTGATCGCGCGCGCGTGGAGCTCGGGCACGACCCACAGCTCATGGCGCACGCCGTCGTCGTCGTGCACGTCGATGTCGGGCGGGCCGTCGGGGACGAGGACCGACGAGAGGCCCTTGGTGAGGGAGAGGCCCCAGATGGGGGAGAGGTTGGCCTCGGTCGCCGTCAGCAGGTCGAGGCGGTCGCTGCGGGGCTTCGGGAGCGTCTCTTCGTGGGGGAGTATCTCGCCGTCCTCCCCCTCCTCGGGCAGTCCGAGGGCGCCGATGACCCCGAGGGTGGACCGGCCCTCACCGTCGGCCATCCGGTAGAGGTAGAAGGCCGGGTGCTCGTCGAGGACCAGCACCCCGTCGGCCTGCCACGCTGAGAGGAGATGGGCTGCGACCTGGTAGCGGTCGAGCCCGGCCCGCAGGTCGGCATCGGGCAGCTCGAGGTGGACCGAGTTGAAGGACGACCGGGTGGCCAGCCGCGTCCGCTCGGCCGGCTCGATCACGTCGTAGGGCGGGGCGATCGCCTGCGCGAGCGGGATGACGGCGGGGTCGTAGCGCAGTCCCTGGAACGGGGAGAAACGAGGCATCGACTCCCTACTCTGGCACAGCAAAAAGTGACCCAATCCAGGACAAGAGCGGTCGCAAGCGGCACCGAGCGATGAACCCGACCGGCCGGCCCCGCTCGAGCACCATGCCGGTTCGCCAGCCGCCCGATCGTAGAATCGGGTCGTGGGATCCCCGCCGCCCGGTGCCGAGTCGGACCGGACGAATGATGCCGGGGTCTTCACGGTGCCCAACCTCATCACCATGGTCCGGCTGCTGTGCCTGCCGGTGTTCGTGTGGCTGGTCTTCGGGGCCAAGGAGCAGACCGCAGCGGCGATCCTCCTGGCCGTCCTCGGCGCGACCGATTGGGTGGACGGCTACGTGGCCCGTCGATTCCACCAGGTGTCGACGGTGGGCAAGGTCCTGGACCCGACGGCCGATCGGCTGCTCGTCGTCACGGCCGTCATCGTCATCCTCGTGCACGGGGCGGTGCCGGTCTGGTTCGGCGTGACGACCATCGTCCGGGAGGCGTTGGTCGGGTTGATGGTCCTGCTCCTCGCGAGCCTCGGCGCGGCGCGCATCGACGTGCTGTGGGTGGGCAAGGCCGGCACGTTCGGTCTGATGTTCGCCTACCCGGCCTTCCTTCTCGGCCACGGAGCGGCGTCATGGCAAGACCCGATCCGGGCGTTCGCCTGGGTGGCCGGCATCGGCGGTCTGACCCTGGCCTGGGTGGCCGCGGCGTCGTACGTGAAGCCGGCCCGAGCCGCCCTTGCGGCGGGCCGTCGCGGCCGCCGGGCCGCGGTTGAGACCGACACCGGGGTCTCCGCGTGAAGGCCGTGATCATGGCCGGCGGTGAGGGCACCCGACTGCGCCCGCTCACCTCCAACCAGCCGAAGCCGATGTTGCCCATGGCCAACCGACCGATGATGGAGCACGTCGTCCTGCTGCTCCGCCAGCACGGCTTCACCGAGATCGTCGTGACCGTCGCCTTCATGGCCAACGCGGTGCGGTCCTACTTCGGCGACGGCTCCGAGCTCGGAGTGCGCATGGTCTACGCGACCGAGGAGACCCCGCTCGGCACGGCCGGGTCGGTGTTGAACGCACGGGACGAGCTCGACGAGCGGTTCCTCGTGATCTCGGGGGACGTGCTGACCGACGTGGACCTCGCCGCGGTGGTCAGGTTCCACGAGGAGAAGGGCGCGTTGGCCACGTTGGCGCTGCATTCGGTGCCCGACCCGCTCGAGTTCGGCATCGTGATCACCAACGAGGACGGCTCCGTCGAGCGGTTCTTGGAGAAGCCGACCTGGGGTCAGGTGTTCAGCGACACCATCAACACCGGCATCTACGTGTTAGAGCCCGAGATCTTCGACTTCATCCCGGCCGAGGGGGCGTCGGACTTCTCCGGCGACGTGTTCCCCGCGGTCTTGGCCGCCGGGCGGCCCATCTACGGATGCATATCGGAGGGCTACTGGGAGGACGTCGGCACGACCGAGGCCTACCTGAAGGCCCACAACGACATCTTGGACCGCAAGGTCGCGGTCGAGATGGACGGCTTCCCGATCCGGCCCGGGGTGTGGCTGGGCAAGGGCTCGACCCTCGATCCGGAGGCAACGGTCGAAGGCCCGGCACTGATCGGGGACAACTGCTCGGTCGCCGCGGGGGCGGTGCTGGGCCAGTACACGACCCTCGGCGACAACGTCCGGATCGCGGAGTCGGCCGAGGTCCGCCACTCGATGGTGGGGGACAACTGCTACATCGGCGCCGGGGCCCGCGTCGAGGGCGCCGCCGTCGGCCGGGCCTGTGACCTCCGCCGCGGCGCCCGCCTCGAGCCGGGGGCCGTGCTCGGCGAGAACTGCCTCATCGGGGCCGGCGCCGAGGTCCGGGCGGGGGTGAAGGTGTACCCGTTCAAGACCGTCGAGGCCGGGGCGCTCGTCAACACCTCGATCGTGTGGGAGTCGAAGGGCGCCCGGTCGCTGTTCGGCCGGGACGGGGTCCGGGGCATCGCCAACGTCGACATCAACGCGGAGCTGGCCGTCCGCCTGTCCATGGCCTGGGTGTCCACCCTCGGTCGGGGGGCCTCGATCACCGCCTCGCGCGACACCAGCAGGACGGCCCGGATGCTGAAGCGGGCCGTCATGGTCGGCTGCAACGCCGCCGGCGTGAACGTCGGCGACCTCGAGGTGGCCACCGTCCCGGTCATGCGCCACCACATCCGCAACACCTCGTCGCGGGGCGGGGTGACGGTGCGGCTGGCCGCCGACGACCCCCAGTCGGTCGTCATCCGGTTCTTCAACGCCGAGGGCCTCGACCTCGACGAGAACGCGCAGCGCAAGATCGAGCGCATGTATCACCGCGAGGAGTTCCGCCGGGTGCTCGCCCCCGAGATCGGCGACATCGACTTCCCGGCCCGGGCCGTCGAGCAGTACACGGCCGACCTGGTCGCGACGGTCCAAGAGAGCGAGGACCGCACGGCCGGGTTCAAGCTGGTCCTCGACCTCTCCTACGGGGCGGCCAGCTTCGTCATGCCCAACGTCTTGTCCAAGCTCGACGCGGACGTCCTGGTGGTCAACCCGTTCGCGCAGACCGCCGGGATGATCTCGGTCGATCGCGACGTCAACGCGCGCCGGGTCGCCGAGCTGGTCCGGGCTTCGGGCTCCCAGCTCGGCGCGGTGGTCGACCCCGACGGCGAGCTCATCACCGTCGTCGACGACGAGGGGACCGTGCTCACCAACGACCAGGCCATGTTGGTGCTTCTGCACCTCGTGACCCGGAGCGAGAAGGGCGCGTGCGTGGCGCTGCCGGTGTCGGTCCCGAACGCCGCCGTCGCGATATGCGAGGAGGCCGGCGCGACGATCGCGTTCACCAAGCTCTCGTCGTCGCACCTGATGGAGGTCGCGGCGCGCCCGGGCATCACGTTCGCGGCCAGCCAGTCGGGCGGGTTCATCTGGCCGCGGTTCCTGCCCGCCTACGACGCCACGGCGACGCTGGTCATGTTGGTCGAGATGTTGGCGGCGACGGGCGAACCGCTGTCCAAGCTGGTGCGTTCCCTTCCGGCCGCGCACGTGGCCCACACCACGGTGCCGACGGCCTGGGAGAGCAAGGGCCTCGTCATGCGCGGCCTGGTCGAGCAACTGGCCGACCAGGAGACCGTGCTCGTCGACGGCGTGAAGGTCGTGGAAGAGGGCGGTTGGGCCCTCGTGCTCCCGGACCCCGAGGAGCCGGTGACCCATGTGTGGGCCGAGGCGACGACGGCCGAGGGGGCCGAGGCCAGGGCGGGCCGGTACGCGGCCCTCATCGTCGAGCTCATGGCCTGAGTCGGCCGTGAAGGGACCCGGTCAGGTCCGATAGGGTCGCTCGCCGTGATTGTTCCAGACGACCTCCGCTATTCGACCGAGCACGAGTGGGCCCGGCCGGACGGCAGGAAGGTCCGGGTGGGGATCACCGACTACGCGCAGGACGCGCTCGGCGACGTCGTCTTCGTGGACCTGCCCGCCGTTGGCAAGCAGATCGATGCGGGCTCGCTGTTGGGCGAGGTCGAGTCGACCAAGTCGGTCTCCGAGGTCTACGCGCCCGTGTCCGGCACGGTGCGCGCGGTCAACGACACACTTCGCGACGCGCCCGAGATCCTGAACGCCGACCCGTACGGGCAGGGGTGGATCTGCGAGCTCGAGGTCACCGACGCGGCCCAGGTCGAAGGTCTGCTCGACGCGTCCGCCTACGCCAAGTTGACGGGCTCGTAGGTCGGTACCCGGTGTCACGATGCGGATCCTGAGGTGCGGTGCAGCCGCTGCGGCACGCAGCTGACCGGGTCGCCCAACTTTTGTCCCGAGTGCGGCGCACCCGTGCATCGCGACGACTCCCACGAGACCATGGCCACCCCGACGATCGACGCCAGCCTCCCCGAGATGCACGCGCGCGACGCCGTGCGAGCGGGGCCCGGCACCCTCGACGCGCTCGTGGCCGTCCGCGGCCCGCGCATCGGGGAGACCTATGAGTTCTCGAGCGAGGTGACGTCGGTCGGTCGCCAGCAGGGCAACGACATCGTGCTGGACGACGTCACGGTCTCGCGCCACCACGCGCTGTTCACGACGACCGCGTCGGGCCGTGTGACCGTGCGCGACCTCAACTCGCTGAACGGCACCTACGTCAACGGCTCGCGCGTCGAGGAGCTCACGCTGCGCACGTTCGACGAGGTACAGATCGGCAAGTTCAAGCTCTCGTTCGTCTCGGCGGCCGACCGATGACGGCGCGCACGTCGCGGACGTACCTGTCGATCGGCGAGGTGCTCAGCTTGCTGCGCGTCGACTTCCCCGACGTCACGATCTCGAAGATCCGATTCCTCGAAGGACAGGGGCTCGTCAGTCCCGAGCGCACGTCGTCGGGCTACCGCAAGTTCCACGAGCCCGACGTCGAGCGGCTCCGCTTCGTCTTGCGCCACCAGCGTGAGCACTTCTTGCCGCTCAAGGTCATCCGTGAGCGCATGGAGGAGGCAGGCCTCGCGCCCGAGATGCCGACGAAGCCGCCCGGCGCGCGTCGCAAGTCCGTGAGCGAGCTCGTCGCCGCGCTCCAAGAGCCCCCGCCGACGACCGCGTCGGCCCCCGAGACGCCCGCGGCCACGGAGGGTGCAGGGCACGCCGCTCCTGCGGTCCCCGCCGCGGCGCACGACGACCCGATCACGTCGCGCCCGCAGCCGCCGACGATGTCCGCCGAGGAGGCCGCAGCTGCTGCTGGCATCGACGTCGCCGCGCTCGAGGCGCTGGTTGAGCACGGCTTGGTCTCGACCGTTCGATCCGGCGGCATGGAGTGCTTCGACGAGGACTCCGTCGCGATCGCGAAGGCTGCCTCGGGGTTCTTCGCCCTGGGCCTCGAGCCACGGCACCTGAAGGTTCTTCGGCACGGTGTCGACCGTGAGATGGGGATGATCGAGACGCTCGTCCTGCCGCTCCTCCAGCAACGGACGCCCGCGGGTCGTGTGCGCGCGCGAGAAGAGGCCGCGAAGTTCGCCAGGTCCGGTCAGTCGCTGCGCGCCGCGATGCTGCGCCGAGAGCTTCGCCGAACCATCGGATAAGGGAGCGACGCAAGGTCCGGGTCTAGGCTGCAGTCGTGGTCGAGGTCGCGCTCCGGGCCGTACGTGTCGACCTGCAGTCACGTACGCCGGTGCTCGTGCTCCAAGAGACGGGCGCGCTCCGTCGCTCCATTCCCATCTTCATCGGCGAGCCCGAGGCCGTGGCCATCGAGTTCGCGGTGCGCGGCGTCCCGGCCCCCCGTCCGCTCACCCACGACCTTCTCCGCGACGTCATCGCCGAGCTCGGGGCGACCGTCGTGCGCGTCGTGATCACCGAGCTGAAGGACGCCACCTTCTACGCGGAGATCCACCTCGTCAACGGCGGGGCCACGTCGGTGATCTCGGCGCGGCCGAGCGACGCAGTCGCGCTCGCGCTGCGCACCGACGCTCCGCTGTTCGTCGACGACGAGCTCATGGACGAAGAGGGACGCCTGATCGAGCTCGCCGACGACGACGACAACGACGACGACGAAGAGGACGTCGCCGACGTCGACGAGCTCGCCGAGCAGTTCCGCGACTTCCTCGACACCGTTCACCCCGAGGACTTCCAGCCCTAACGAGTCGCTCGTCCGGCGTCGTCGCGCGTCGCTCGCGACGCCGGTCACGTGGCGCGCGACACTGTTGGCTGCGACGGTCCACGCCGTCACCGAACCTCACGCGTACCATCGGGGCCGGCGAAAGGACGAACCGTGGCAGCGACGCCTCGACGACGCATGATGTCCGCGGGCAGTGCAACGCTCGCGGTCGTCATCGCGCTCGCGATCGGCTTCGGAGGTGGGTGGCTCTTCAAGAAGGAGACCACCACGACGACGACCACGACCACCACGACGACGACGTCGAGCACGACGACCACCTCTTCGACGGTCCCACCCGCGCTCGCGTGCAGCGGGTCGGTGCTGGCCGGCAGCCTCGGCGCGCAGCAGGGGGCCGCCGGCACGATCCAGCTGACGATCGACGTCGCGAACGTCGGTGCGACGACGTGCACAATCGACGGCTATCCGAGCATCCAGCTCTTGAGCTCGAACATGACCGCGATGACCGAGCGGACCGTGCCGGGCATGACAGACTTCGTCTTCGGTCCCGCCGCCGCGAACGCCGCACCAACGACGCAGCACGTGAAGGCCGGCGGCACCGTCGAGTTCGTGCTGCAGTTCACCCAGGTGCCGTCGGGAACCGAGACCACGTGCGCCACGGCGGCATCGATCAACGTGTACCCGCCCTCCACGACGACGCCGTTCAACGTCGCCGTGTCGATCACGCCGTGCAACCAAGGGACGGTCAACGTGTCGCCGTTCTTCGCGGGGACCTGACCTACCGAGTCGGGTCGACGAGGATCCGGCCGTGCGCGTCGCCGCGGTCGAGCTGGCCGAGCCCATCGGCGATCCCGTCGAGCCCAACCTGTCGATCGACCAGCGAGTCGAGCGTCGCTGCCCCCAACGAGCCGGTGAGTGCCGCCCAGACAGAGTGTCGCAGCGGCGCTGGCGCGTCCACCGAGTCGACGCCGACGAGCGACACGCCGCGAGTGATGAACGGGTACACGGTCGTGGCGAGCGCCGCGCCGCCCACGAGCCCTGTCGCGACGACGACGCCGCCCCAGCGCACGACGCGGAGAATCGCTGCCAGCGTCTCGCCGCCGACGCAGTCGACCGCCGCAGCGAATCGTGCCGAGCCGAGGACCCGATCGGGCCGGTCCACGAGCACCTCGGGAGCGACCACGCGTGCCGCGCCGAGGCCGCGCAGGAACTCGTGCGAGGACTCCTTGCGAGAGAGGGCCGTGACGTCATGGCCGCGTGCCGCGAGCAGCGCGACCGACACGGAGCCCACCCCGCCAGTCGCACCGGTGACAAGGACCTCGCCCGCACCGGGTGTCACGCGGTGCTCGAGCTCGAGGACCGACGCCATCGCGGTGTACCCCGCGGTGCCGAAGACCATCGAGGTTCGCGCGTCGAGCGCCTGGGGAAGCGCGGTGAGCCACGAGGCGTCGGCTCGAAGGCGCGGGGCGAAGCCGCCGTGGTGCGCCGTCCCGAATCCATGTCCATGGGCGACGACCACGGTGCCGACGGGCATGGTGGGGTCGTCCGAGCGCAGCACCGACCCGGCCGCGTCGACGCCGCCTATCAGTCGGTCGAGCCTCGCGACGCGCGCGCCGGGCGCCACCACCATCGCGTCCTTGAAATTGAGGCACGACCACTCGACGGCCACCTCGACGTCGCCCTCCAGCCATTCGTCGGGGTCGACGTCGCGAACCGAGGCAGTGACCTCGCCGTCGGTCCGCTCCACGACGAACGCCCTCATGCGACGAGCCGCCGCGCCTCGGCGACGAGCGCGATGGCCCCGTCGGCGTCGAGACCGGCGAGCGCACCGCCGGTGAACCGCTCGTCGTCGGTGACCTCGACTGCGGGACCCGGCGCCACGACCGGACGGGGGCCCTCGAACAGGATGAGGCCCTCGAGGTGCCCGAGGAACTCGTCGGCGCAGCCCCCCGCGACCGTCCAACGCCGCTTGGCGAGCACCCGTGCGGGTAACGCCCCCAGGATGTCGTGCTCGGCGTCGTCCAGGTAGATGGTCGTGTGCCAGACCGCCGAGGGATGCGACGACTCGCGCCGAACCTTGTGGCCGAGCTTGGCAATCGTGACGTCGGCTGCCTCGTCGGTCAGGGTCCGCACGCGAAGGCGGGTGCCGAGCACATAGCGGTCAGCGATCATCCGCGGTGCGTGCGAGCCCTCGGGCAGGCTTGGCAGCACGAAGCGCTGCTCGTCCTCGAGGTGGGCGTACTTGGTGAGGTCCACCGCGACATTGTGCCCGGCCGTAAGGTGCGGAGGTGGCGCTCGTCACCGGGCGAGGCGCACCGCGGACACCACTGGCCCCGAGCGACGTCGCGGGCGCCACGGTGCGGGTGGGGGAGCCTGGGTTCGTCGCAGGACGGCTCGTCTGGCTGGTGACGCCGCCGTCGACCGCTGGCAACGCCATCGTGGTCTCCGGTGCGCGCGGTGAGCAGGTCCGGCGCGAGTCCCCCGAGGACCGCTCGGTGCGCTCGCGGCTCTACGGCTACGGCGCCGCGTCGTGGTGCGCGACGCCGCTCGGGCTCGTGGGCATCGAGTCGCGGACCCAGCGGCTGTGCCGGCTCGCGCCCGATCGTCTCGACCCGGTGGGCGCATCGTCGCCGAGCGGTGCCGACGAGCGCCTCGGCGACCCCGCGAGCGTGCCGGGCACGAGCTGGGTCGTCTGCGTGCGCGAGCAGGTGGTCGCGACGGGCTCACGCGTCACGCTCGTCGCGGTGGACGTGGCGACGGGCGCGTGCGTCGAGCTCTTGGAGGTCGACGGGCTCGCCGCGGAGCCCGCGATCGACGCCGCGGCATGCAGCGTCGCGTGGCTCAGCTGGCCGGCACGGACCATGCCGTGGGACGACGCGGCGCTCCACGTCGCGCACCTGGATCTCGACGGCGGGCGACCCGTGCTGCGCGCGCCTCGCCGCCTCGACGGCGGGCGTGCGTGCTCGGCGGGCCAGCCCACCTGGCTGCCCGACGGCTCGCTCGCCTACGTGACCGAGGGCGCCGGCTGCTGGCAGCCCTGGCGACGAGACCGCGACGGGGTCGTGCGACGACTGAGCAGTGCTCGCGTCGAGTTCCAGCGGCCGAGGTGGACGACGTGCCGCTGGCTGGCCGCGAGCGGTGCGGACGCCTCGCTCCTGTGCGCGTACGCAGACGCCGACGGCGAGCACGTGGCGACGCTCGATGCCGACGGGGGGCTCGAGCGTATCGAGCAGCCCTGCGTGCGCGTCGACGGCATCGCAGCCGACGCGTCGAGCATCGCGTGGGTCGGCGCCACGACGCAGTCACAGGGGGCAGTGTTCCTCGCCGAGCGCGCCGAGCTCCGCGCGCTGCCGGCCTGGCACGCCGCGGTCACGAGCGCCGCGCTGCCCCACTCGGTCGCACCTGCGCCCGAGCCAGCGTCATTCGTGTTTCTCCACGACGGCGTCGAGCTCGTCGGCGTCCGATGGGCGCCGACGAGCAACCACGCGACCGACTCGCCGCCGCCCCTCGTGGTCATGGTCCACCCCGGGCCGACCGGTGCGAGCGATCGGTCGTACTCGCCGCTCGTGCACCTCGCGTGCGCGAGCGGGTTCGCCGTGGCGAGCGTCGACTACTCCGGCTCGACGGCCCACGGTCGCCGGCATCGAGAGCGACTGCTCGGCAACTACGGCGAGCTCGACGTGGCGGAGTGCACGGCCGCTGCGGTCCACCTCACCGGCGCCGGGCTCGCCGACGGGCGCGCCCTGTTCATCAGGGGCACGAGCTCAGGCGGCACGACCGCGCTGCTCGCGCTGTGCGGCGATGTCTTCGCGGGCGCGGTGGCGTGGTATCCCGCGTCCAGCTTCGACGACGACGACCGTGGCGGGCCTGGCTTGGAGTCGGGCTACCTCGCGAGGCTCCTGGGCGATGCTGGCTCCTTGCGCTCGCCGCTCATGCGTGCCGGAGAGATGGCGGGCTGCGTGCTCGTGGTCCAGGGCGCCGACGACGAGGAGATCGATCCCGCCGACACCGCCCAGCTCGTTGCCAGGCTCCGCGAGCACCTCGATGACGTGACGTCGGTCGTCGTTCCCGGGGAGGGACACGGCTTCCGCACCGCGGCGGGCAGGGCGCTCGCACTCGGCCACGAGCTCGACTTCTACCGCCGCCTGACGGTCACTCGGATCGCGAGCGACGCTCGGTACGATGCGTCGACGTCCGGGGCGATCGAGCAGCCGGGCACGCCATGACCACCGTGACGCTCGAATCCCCGCGCCTTCGTCGACTGCGCTGCTCGCCGCTTGCCCTCGACGGCATCGTGTTCGCGATCTCAGCGGTCTTCGCGGCCTCATTGTGGTCGGTGAGCGACCTGTCCGCGCACCGCGACTGGGGCCGGGACTCCTACGCCGGCTACGCGGCGTGCGCCCTCGCCGCGTTCGTCCTCGCGAGGGTCCGTCCGCGGCGCGTGCTGCGCGCTCGCGTCCTGCTTGCCGCAGTGTGCTTCGTCCTCGTCGCGCTCGTCCCCATGATCCTCATGGTCCGCGCGCGGGCCGAGTCAAGGAGCGAGCTGCACGTGCTGCCCGAGGTCGCCGTGATCGAGCGCGCGGGCAACCGTCTCGCGCACGGCCGCGACCCCTACGTGGCCGAGGTCATCGGGCACCGCCTCATCGGCCAGGTGCCCGGGGTCCCGCGCTACGAGGCCTTCTTCCCGTACTTCCCGGCGATGGCGGTCTTCGGCCTGCCGTCCACGATCTCGTGGCTCGGTGCGCTCGGCGACGGCCGGCTGTGGATGGCGCTCGTGACCGTTGGCCTGCTGTTCGTCGGGCTGTGGCTCGCCCGGGCGCCGCCGGACCGCGCGCTTCGTGCCGCCCAGCTCCTCTGCGTGCTCCCGACCGGCGCGATCTTCCTCGCAGGTGGCGGCGACGACCTGCCGATCCTCGCCATCTCCTTCGTGGGTCTCGCCTTGCACCATCGGCGCCGCCCGGCCACCGCTGCCCTCGCGCTCGGGCTCGTCATGGCGATGAAGCTGACCGTGTGGCCGCTCGCGGCGCTCAGCCTCTTCGTCGTGCGCGACGCGAGCGGGCGGCGTGTCTCGGCCAAGGTCGCCGCGATCATGGCGGCGATCGTCGCGGTGTTCGTCATTCCCTTCGCGATCTGGGACCCCCGGACGTTCGTCGTGAACACGATCGCGTTCCCGCTCGGCCTCTCGAGCGTGAACTCGCCCGCGGCCAGCCCGCTGCCGGGTCACGTGATCGCCGCCCTCGTCCCCGGGGCGCACCGCGCGCTGCTCATCGGGCTCGCGATCGTGGGGTCGCCAATGCTCGCGTGGTGGCTCTGGCGCCGGCCCCCGAGGGAGGTCTCGGACGTGTGCCGGCTGACGGCGGTCATCGCGATCATCGTCATGTGCCTCGCGCCCTCGACGAGGGTCGGCTACATCGTGTACCCGGTCAACCTGCTCGCGTGGTCCTGGCTGTTCGAGCGAACCGGTGCGACACAGCTGACCGCGGTGGGCGGCGACGGCGCCGTCGAGCAGGCCAAGGCGCAGCGAGCCAGGCCCTGAGGTCGACCGATCGGACGTGCTGTCGCGGCTCGATCAGCTGTCGTCGGCGGCCTGGAAGATGCGGAAGGTGAACGACGTCGTGCCCGCTGCCGTCGGCAGCGCGACGACGCCGGTCTCCCAGTACCAGCCGTCGGTGCCGCCCTTCTGGAAGATGAGCTCGTCACCGCTGCCGTTCGGCGCCGCGCCATTCGAGATCAGGTGCCAGCCCATGGCCTCGAGGTTGCCGCGATAGAAGCCCAGGAGGTGCGCGCGTGGCGCGGCGACGCTGAACGTCGATGCCCAGTCGTAGTCGCCCGTGCCCCCGCCGCCGGTGGGGACGTTGCCGAGCCGGGCCGAGCCCTTCGGGGCGATCAGTGCCGAGGCGATGTTGGCGGGTGGCACGCCGTCTTGGAGGGCCTTGGGGAAGAGCGACGCGTCCGCCGCCGCGCTCGCGGACGGCAACCCGCCGACGATGACGGGCAGCGTCGTCGGGGTCACGATGGACGAGTCGAACGAGTTCGCGATGAGCACGACGAACAGAGTCAGCACGGCGAGCCCGAGCACGGATGCCGCGGGCAGGATGCTGTACCTGCGAGCCGGCGGCGGCACCGGCACGGCACGCGAGATCTCTGGTGCCGCCATGCGCTCAGACTAGGTGTGCCGTCAGCCGCGGCTCGAGCCGCCGCAAGCCGGCGCCGCCGGCGTCATTCGGGCTCGTCGCCCAGCACCGTCCCGCCGGCCACCTGTGCGAGCTCGGCGTGGGGCAGCGCACGACGAAGCTCGTCGCGGCCCACCCGGCGACGCGCGGACGGCACGAGGAGCGCCGCGAGCGCCGCGAGCGCCGCAGTCGCGGTCAGCAGCTCGAAGCCGTGCGTGTAGCCGCCCTCGGTCGGCAGTCCGCCGTGGGCGCTCCCTGTCACGATGCTCGACATCACCGCTGCTCCGAGCGAGCCGCCGATCGTGCGGATGTTCGCGTTCATGCCGCTCGCGACGCCCGTCTGGGCGGGCGGCACGCCCTCGACGATCAGGTTCGACATCGCCGCGAACGCGAGGCCGAACCCCGCGCCCATGAGCGCCATGGCGAGCACGATTTGCCACTGCGCCGCGTGCGCGACGACGAGCAGCACGAAGGGAACCACGGCGATCGTCGAGCCCGCGAGCAGCACCGCCTTGCCGCCGAAGCGCACGGTGAGCGGACCCGAGGCGGTGCCGAACGCGAACATCATCACGCTCATGGGCAAGAGGATCAGCCCGGAGTGCGTGATGCTGACGCCGAAGCCGTACCCGGCCGAGGGCGCGGACTGGAGGAACTCGGGGAGGAACGCGAACACGGCGTACATGCCGACGCCGAAGAGGAACGCGACGAGGTTGGCCGTCCACACCGCGGGGATCCGCATCATGTGCATGTCGATCAGCGGGTGCGAGGACCTCGTCTCGACGAGCACCCAGAGAGCCGCCAGCACCACCGTGAGGCCGAGCAGCCCGAGCACGCGCGATGACCCCCAGCCCCATGACGGCGCCTCGCTGACCGGCACGAGCAACGCGACGAGCCAGCCGGAGAGCAGCGCGGCCGCCCCCCAGCTCAGCCGTCCTGGTGCGCGGACGGGCGAGGCCGGCACGACGACCTTCGCCGCGACGCACGCCACCGCGAGGAGGATCGCGGGGATCCAGAACAGCCAGTGGTAGTCGAGCGCCCCGACGATCGGGCCGGCGAGCACGAGGCCGAGTCCCGCGCCCGCGGCGGCCAGCGCGGCGATGATGCCGATCGCGCCGGGCACCTTGTCCTTCGGGAACTCGTCGCGGATGATGCCGAACGCGAGCGGGACGACGCCGCCGCCCACGCCCTGGATGACCCGGCCGACGAGCATCACGGGGATCGACGGCGCGAGGGCCGAGAGCAGCGAGCCGAGCGTGAGGGCCACGAGCGCGACGACGAGCATGCGCTCCTTGCCCAGCTGGTCGCCGAGCCGGCCGATGATCGGCGTGAAGATCGAGGCGGACAGCAGGTACGCGGTCAGCACCCAGGTCACGGTGTTCTGCGAGGTGTGCAGGCCGGCCTGGATCGTCGGCAGCACCGGGATCACGAGGGATTGCAAGAGCGCGTAGGCGGCCACCGCCGTCGCGAGGACCGCGAACGTCGCCTGGTGGCGGGTCCGCGCCGCCGCCACCTGGTCGTCACGCACGCTCGTCCACCTGAGCTCGCGCCGCACGCTCCCAGCCGAAGTGGTCGATGGGCCCGTGTCCCGCGCCGAGGTGCCAGCTCGCCGCTCCTCGGAGCGCCTCGGCGACGAACGACTTCGCTCGGCGTGCCGCGGCCACGGGCTCGAGGCCCTCGGCCAGTCCCACCGCGATCGCCGAAGCGAGCGAGCAGCCCGTGCCGTGGTCATTGCGGGTCGCGACCCTGGGGCCCTCGAGGGTGACGACCCCGTCATGGGTCACCACGACGTCGGGGGCGACGGTCTCGGTCGCGGAGCCCTCAAGCTGGTGGCCGCCCTTCACGACTGCGCACCTCGCGCCCATCGCGAGGAGCGAGCGTCCGGCGGCCGCCATGGCGTCCACGGTGCGGAGCGCGGACAGCTCGATGCCCACGAGCAAGGCGGCCTCGCGCAGGTTGGGGGTCACGACCATCGCGTGTGCGAACAGCTCGTCGCGGTAGGCATCGACACCGCCCTCTTCCATGAGCGGGTGGCCCGTCGACGACACGAGCACGGGGTCGACCACGAGGCGCGGGAGTCGGCCCTCCTCGGCGAGGCGCGCCACCGTCCGCACGGTGGCGGGCCGCGCCAGCATGCCGGTCTTTGTCGAGGCGACCACGAGGTCGCCGGCGACCGCCTCGACCTGGGCTCGCACCATCTCGGGCTCGACGGCGAGGACGGCGAACACGCCGCGCGTGCTCTGCGCGGTGACGGCGGTGAGCGCGGCCGCGCCGTGGACGCCGAGGGCCGCGAACGTGCGCAGGTCGGCCTCGATCCCGGCGCCGCCGCTCGAGTCCGACCCCGCGATCGTGAGCACGACGAGCGGATCCACGATGCGACTGTACCGAGGGCGATCGGCCACGCCTCGGTACGCTGTGCAGAGTGCAGGACCACCTCGTCGTCGATGGCGTGGAGCTGCGGAGCCGGCTCGTGATGGGGACGGGCGCGATGGCGTCGCTGCACCTGCTGCGCGGCGCGCTCGTCGCGTCGGGCTGCGACGTCGCGACCGTGGCGCTGCGACGCGTGGACCCGTCGACCGATGGCTCGGTGTACTCGCTGCTCGAAGAGCTGCAGATCCGGGTGCTGCCCAACACGGCGGGGTGCGCGACCGCGCATGAGGCGGTCGCGCTCGCGCGGCTCGCACGAGAGGCGTTCGGGACGAACTGGGTGAAGCTTGAGGTCATTGGCGACGACCGGACCCTCCTGCCCGACGCGATCGAGACGGTCCGCGCCGCGGCGACCCTGGTCGAAGAGGGGTTCTCGGTCTGGGCCTACGCGCCCGACGACCCGATCGCGTGCCGCCGCCTCGCCCAGGCGGGCTGCGCGGCCGTGATGCCGCTCGGGTCCCCGATCGGCTCGGGACTCGGGATCCGCAATCCCCACGCGATCGCGATGATCGCCGAGAGCCTCGAGGTGCCCGTGCTGCTCGACGCGGGCATCGGGACCGCCTCGGACGCCGCGCTCGCGATGGAGCTCGGCTGTGACGGCGTGCTGTGCGCCTCAGGGATCAACCGGGCGCTCGACCCACCGGCGATGGCCCGTGCGGTGGCCCTCGCCGTCGAGGCCGGACGCCTGGCACGCGACGCCGGTCGGATCCCCCTTCGCAGCTGGGGGGAGGCCTCGAGCCCCGTGCTCGGGCTCCCGGACCTCACGGAGCCCTGAGCGCCGGGGAAAACCGAACTACATCGATGTCGTCTCGACGGTAGAGTGGTCCCGTGTCGGGAGGACCCATGGCAGCGACGTCGACCCTGCAGAGCTACAGCGGACCCCAGGTGTGCCGGCTGGTGGGGATCACCTACCGCCAACTCGACTACTGGGCGAGGACCGGTCTGCTCGTCCCGTCGCTCGCGTCGGCGACCGGCTCGGGCTCGAAGCGCCGGTACGACTACACCGACGTGCTCGAGGTCAAGGTCATCAAGTCGCTCCTCGACGCCGGCGTGTCCTTGCAGCGAGCGCGTCGCGCCGTCGACTGCTTGCGCGGGAGCCTCGGCCAGGACCTGGCGTCGACGAGCCTTGTGCTCACGCCCACGGGCTCGGTGCTCGCTCGATCGAACGGCGAGATCGTGGACCTGCTGCAGGGCGGCCAGGGCGTCTTCAACATCGTCCCGCTGGCGAGCGTCATCGACGACCTGCACGCGGACATCGTCGCGCTGGGCGACGGTCAGGCGGACAAGCCTGCTGCCAGGCACCCCGCCACCGCGTGAGCGACGAGCTCGTCACGCCCCACAAGGGGTCGCCGCACCCAAGCGGGTTCCGCGCAGCGAGAGTGGCGTTTGCGCACCCCTCGGAGCGGTACTTCGCGACCCTGCTCGACCTCTACGAGGTCACCTGGCAGTACGAGCCCTTCGAGTTCCCGCTCGCCTGGGACGAGGCAGGGCGCCCGACCAAGGCGTTCCGGCCGGACTTCTACCTGCCCGAGCACTCCATGCTGGTCGAGCTCACGGTCGCCGACCAGCGGCTCGTCACTCGCAAGAACGCAAAGGTCCGCAGGATGCGCGAGCTGTACCCTGAGCTGCGACTCGCCATCGTGTACCAGCGGGACCTCGCGACGCTCCTCGAGCGCCACGGGCTCGAAGGACTGCTCACGACCGCGGCCTAGTCTGCCCTCGTGCACTCGACCTCGTTGCGTCGCACCGCCCTCTTTGACGCGCACGTGGCGCTGGGCGCGAAGATGGTCGAGTTCGGCGGCTTCGAGATGCCGCTCTCGTACCCGTCGGGGACCGTCAAAGAGCACCTGAGCTGCCGCGGCGACGCCGTCGTCTTCGATGTCAGCCACCTCGGCACCGTCCGCGTGTCGGGCACCGAGGCAAGGGTCACGCTCGATCTCGCGCTGTGCAATGACCTGACCAAGATCGCGCCGGGCAGGGCGCAGTACACCCAGTTGCTGAATGACGACGGCGGCGTGCTGGACGACATCATCATCTGGTGGGTGTCCACCAACGTCTTCGACGTCATGCCGAACGCGTCGAACACCGAGCGCGTCCTCGCCGCGGTCGGTGGCGACGACGTGACGGCTGGACGCACCGTGCTCGCCGTGCAGGGTCCGAACGCGCGGCGTCGTCTCCTCGAGATCGCGCCGGACGCCGCGGGTGTCGGTCGGTTCCGTGTCGCGCCAGCGAGTGTCGCGGGGCGGGCTGCGGTCGTGGCGGGGACTGGCTACACGGGCGAGGACGGCATCGAGATCGCGGTGGACAACGCCGACGCAAGCCACGTCTTCGCCGCGATCCTCGACGCGGGCGTGCTGCCCGCAGGACTCGGCGCCCGTGACACCCTGCGCCTCGAGGCGGGCCTTCCGCTGCACGGGCACGAGCTGAGCGAGACCATCACGCCGCTCGAGGCGGGGCTCGGCTGGGTCGTCGGTTGGGACAAGGCGAAGTTCCGTGGCAAAGACGCCCTCTTAGCCCAGCGTGCGTCCGGACTTTCGAGGACCCTCCGGGGCTTTTCGACGTCGACGCGCCAGCCACCGCGTGACGGCGCCGAGGTGCTCGTCGACGGGGCGACCGCAGGGGTCGTCACGTCGGGCAACTTCTCACCCGTGCTTGGTCACGGGATCGCGCTCGGGCTCGTGAGCACCTCGCGACCCCTCGAGGTGGGCCAGCGCGTGCAGCTGAACGTGCGTGATCGACGACTTGATGCGGCGTGCGTGGCGGTGCCCTTTGTGAAAAAGAAGGCGTAGTGGCCGACTATCTGCCGCACACCGACGCCGAGATCGAGACGATGCTCGAGTTCCTCGGGCTCAGCGGGCTCGACGAGCTCTTCGAGGTGGTCCCCGCGGCACTTCGTCTCGCAGGGGGACTCGATCTCGACGAGGGGCTGACCGAGCCCGACGTCGCCGCGGAGTTCGAGGCCTTCGCCGCTCGGAACCGCTCGGTGGGCCGGGACCTCGTCTGCTTCGCTGGCGCGGGCGCGTACGACCACGAAGTGCCCGCGGTCGTGCGCGCGCTCGCGACGCGCTCGGAGTTCGTGACGGCCTACACCCCGTACCAAGCCGAGGTCGCCCAGGGCGTGCTCCAGGCGATCTTCGAGTTCCAGACCATGGTCGCGAGGTTGGCCGGGCTCCCCGTCGCGAACGCCTCGCTGTACGACGGCGCCTCGTCGCTCGTCGAGGCGATCAACCTGTGCGTCGGGGCGACCGGTCGTCAACGGGTGCTGCTGTCTGCCGGCGTGCATCCCCACTGGCGCGCGGTTGCGCAGACCCTCGCGAGGGGCACCGGTCACGACCTCGAGGTCGTCGCGCTGATCGACGGCGTCACACAGTGGCAGCTGGCTCCACGCGGCGAGCCCGTGGGCGTCGTGGTCGTCGCCCAGCCGAACTGGCTCGGGTGCCTCGAGGACCTCGCCGCAGCGAGAGCGCACGCCGACACCCACGGTGCGCTCCTGGTCGTGGCTGCCGATCCGATCGCGGCCGGCGTGCTTCGTGCCCCGGGCGAGCTCGGTGCCGACGTCGTGATCGGCGAGGGCCAGTCGCTCGGCACCAAGCTGAGCTTCGGCGGGCCCTATCTCGGGCTCTTCGCGTGCAGCCGCGACCAGGTTCGTCGCCTGCCGGGCAGGCTCGTCGGCGAGACGGTCGACGTCGCGGGCACGCGGGCCTACGTGACGACGCTCCGCGCACGCGAGCAGGACATTCGCCGCGAGAAGGCGACGTCCAACGTGTGCACGAACCAGACGCTGATGGCCGTGACCGCGGCCATCCAGCTGAGCTGGCTCGGTCCGGATGGCCTCGCTGAGGTCGCGACGAGGTGCGCGCAGGGCGCGCACTACCTCGCCGAGCAGCTCGAGGCCCTGCACTCGATCGTGCCGGTCGCCTCGGCGCCGTACCTGCGCGAGTTCGCCGTGCAGACCCCGGCTCTCGCCGAGACCGTGCTCGCACGGCTCGCCGACGAGGGCTTCTTGGGAGGTGTCGCGGCATCGGCGCTCACCGAGGGCGACGATGGCTCGCTCGCACCTGGTGCGTGCGAGCACACGATCGTCGTCGCCGTCACCGAGCGCCGCACGAGGGCCGAGATCGACGCGTTCGCCACCGCGTTCGGGAAGGCCGCGAGATGAGCGCCGCCCCGGGGGGCCGCGCGAGCTCGGCGCCGTTGCTCGGTCGCGACGCGGAGCCGACGGTCTTCGAGCTCTCGGTGACAGGTCGCTCGGCAGCCCAGCTGCGCACGACGGGCGTGCCCGCGACGCTGCTCGAGCGCCTCGTGAGCGCGTCGTACCTGCGGCGAGAGCCGGTCGCTCTGCCCGAGGTCTCCGAGCGCGACCTGGTCGGCCACTTCACGCGCCTGTCGCACCGGCAGTTCTCGGTCGACCTCGGCATGTACCCGCTGGGCTCGTGCACGATGAAGTACAACCCAAAGGCGTTCGACGAGATCGCCGCGATGCCGGGCATTGCCGACGTGCACCCCGCGACGCCCGCGCCGTTGACCCAAGGCTGGCTCGCGCTGCTGTGCGAGATCGAGCGCGAGCTGTGCGCGGTGACCGGCATGCACGCCGCGACCCTCCAGCCTGCTGCGGGCGCCGCCGGCGAGCTGACCGGACTGCTCCTCATGCGCGCGTTCCACGCCGCGAACGGCGAGACGAGGACCAAGGTGCTGATCCCCGACTCGGCGCACGGCACGAACCCCGCCTCGGTCACGCTCGGCGGCTACGAGGTCGTCACGATTCCCTCGGATGCCCGCGGCCTCGTCGACGTCGACGCGCTTCGCGCCGCGCTCGATCGTGACGTCGCGGGGATCATGCTCACGAACCCGAACACGCTCGGGCTCTTCGAAGAGGAGATCGACAGGATCGCCGCAGCCGTGCACGAGGTGGGCGGGCTCCTCTACTACGACGGCGCGAACCTGAACGCCATCCTGGGCGTCGTGCGCCCGGGTGACATGGGCTTCGACATCGTCCACCTCAACTTGCACAAGACCTTTGCCACGCCACACGGCGGGGGAGGACCCGGCGCCGGACCGGTGGCGGTGTCCGAGCGGCTCGCGGAATTCCTGCCAGGTCCTGCGCCGTGCCGCACCGCGGACAACCAGTTCGAGTGGCGCATGCCACCGCGCTCGATCGGGCGCGTGCACTCCTGGCACGGCAACGCGCTCGTGCTCGCGCGCGCGCACGCCTACCTCCGCGTACACGGGCGCGACGGGCTCGCGCGAGTCGCTGAGCGCGCGGTGCTCAACGCGAACTGGCTCCGGGTCCGGTTGCACGACTCGTACCCCGCGGCGTTCGACCGACCGTGCATGCACGAGGTGGTGCTCACGGCCGCCGAGCTCAAGCGCACGACCGGCGTCCGCGCCCTCGACGTGGCGAAGCGGCTCCTCGAGGAGGGCTTCCACGCACCGACGGTGTACTTCCCGCTCGTCGTGGACGAGGCGCTGATGGTCGAGCCGACCGAGACCGAGAGCCCCCAGACGCTGGCAGCGCTCGCGGACGCGCTCGAACGGATCGCACGTGGCGCGACCGACGACCCCGACGCCGCCCACGAGGCCCCCCGATCGACGCCCGTTCGTCGCCTGGACGAGGCTCGTGCAGCGCGACACCTGGTCGCGACCGAAGACGATCGAGACCCCGTCGAGCCACGGGGCTGACGCCGTCTGGGCCCCGTTTGTGGCGCCTGACCGTCGAATCGCGCCCTTGATTAGAGTCAGGGTCCGCTAGGGGCCTGCTAGGAGGAATCGTGTCGGAGCGAAGTGCAGTGTCGAGGCGCGCGCTCGCCGCGCTGCTGGTCGCCTGCCTCGGCGGCGCAGCCACGGTCTCGGTCGCCAGCGCAGCGGCCGCGGTCCGGCGTGCGACGGGGCCGACGGTGACTTCGCTGTCGGTCTCGACGATCAATCGGGACGAGTCGATCCCGGCGACGATCCACGGCTCCGGCTTCGCGAGCGGCGCGAAGGTGTCGCTCGGCAAGGGCATCTCGACGGCCGAGAAGTCCGTGGCCGCGACTGCGATCACGGTGCGGCTCGTCGTCGCGCGCGATGCCGCGTTCGGCGCGCGGACGCTGACCGTCACGAATCCAGGGGGAGCCAAAGGCACCCTCTCGCGCGCGGTGCACGTCGACTACGCGCCCGTGCTGGCGAGGTGGGCCGTGGGCGACGGTGCGGTCAACTGGAGGACCTCAATGGTCCGACCCGACTTCTTCGTGGCGCCGGCGCTGTCGTTCTCGGGGGCGGGCGTCAGTGTCGCGAGCCAGTCGCTCGCGCATGGCGGGCGACTCGACGTCGGCTTCACGATCGCGAGTGGCGCGGCCCCAGGGTGGCGGACGATGAGGATCACCGAGGGGTCCGCGTCGTGGACCGTGCCCGATGGCCTGAGGGTCCGGCTGCCGCCGAGAGTGACGAGCGTCGCGCCCCTCGGTCAGGGCGAGGCCAACCAAACCGTGCGCGTCACCGGCTCGAACTTCGAGGTGTGCAAGTCCAAAGAGCCCGCCGTCGCGATCTCGGGGTCCGGCGTGAGCGTCGACAGCGTGAGCTCGGCGCTCGGCAACGAGATGTACGTCAAGCTGACGGTCGCGTCCAACGCCGCGCTCGGGCCCCGTGACGTGACCGTGACCAACTGCGACTCGGGCGGGGTGTCCACCTCTGCTGGCGTGTTCCACGTCGTCGGGCTTCCCACCATGACGTCGATCCCGCCGATCGCGCTCGGCGTGACGAGGAACGAGATCGTGCGGGGCACCAACCTGACCCCGGGGACCACGCTGGCAGTGGCAGGCGGCGACGTCGCCTTCTCGCACCTCGACTGGCTCTCCTCGACGCAGATCCGAGCGATGCTCAGCGTCTCGAAGACCGCCGCGCTCGGGCTCCGGGACGTGACGGTGTCGGACACCGGCGGCGGCAGCACGATCGGCACGGGCGTGCTCTCGATCGACCCGCTGCCCACCGAGACGTCGGACTCTCCCAAGGGCATCGGGGCCAACACCGCGTTCGTGGTCACCGTCGTCGGGACGGGGTTCGAGCACGGCGCGCTCGTGAGCATCGGCTCGGCCGGCAAGAAGGACACCGCGCTGCTCCTCAGCCCCGCCGTGGTCGACTCGGCGACCAAGCTGCGCGTGGTCGTGGCCGCAACCGGTGCGGCGACGCTCGCCTCGACGAAGATCTCCGTCACGAACCCGGACGGCGGCGTGGTGAGCACGCTGGCGTTCACGACGGATCCGGCCCCCGTGCTGCACGTCGCGTCGTCGGCCACGACGACCGGCGCGCTGGGCGTGACCTTCACGAAGCCCTCGGGGTCCCCCGCGAGCGAGGTCTACAGCATCAAGGCGTGCACGAACGCGGCGATGTCGACCAAGTGCGTGAAGGCGAGCCCCTTCAAGAGCGGCCACGTCCTCACCGGGCTCGTCGCGGGCGACAAGTACTACGTCGCGGTCATCGCGCTCACGAACGGGAGCTACTTCGCCGCGAGGTCCAAGGTCGTCGGGCCGTACCTCGCGTCGGTCCGTCTCCACGCTCCCGTGATCACCAAGGTCACCGCGACGTCGACGGCGCTGCGCATCGCGTTCACGGGCTCATCGAACGGCCCCAAGGCCCAGAGCTACACCGCGCGGGCGTGCCTCGACGCCGCGATGACCAAGAGCTGCGTGACGCCCTCGAGCTACCGCAGCGGCGCGACCTTCACGGGCGTGCACCAGGCGACCTACTACGTGCGCATCTTCGCGGTGGCCTCCGCGGGCTACCTGACGTCGTCGTCCAAGGTCGTCGCGACCTAGCGCTGCTCGAGGGTCTCGCCCCCGGCGAAGGTCGTGCCGACGCTGCGCCAGTAGCCGCCGATGATCTCGCGCGGCGCGATCGTGGTCAGCTCTTCGACGGGGGAGTCGAACAGCTCGATGTCGGCGTCGCCGCCCCAGGCCTCCGACACCTCGACGTCGCGGCCGCGCATCGTCACGAGCTCGCCGAACGAGTCCGTGCCGTCGCCCTCGATGCGCGACAGGTAGCGGTGGTGCAGCATCGGGAGGCCGTTCACGAAGCCATTGGAGTCCGAGGTCGCCCGAAGCGTCACCGCCGCGTGCGCGAGGCGGCGGTCGTAGGCGGCGAGCGTGGCGGCAAAACGCCCGCCGGCCGCGAGCCGAGGGCCGCCCCGTCCGACGGTCACTGGACGGGACATCTGCACGGACCCCAGCTTCTTCGGGTAGCCCTGGAAGTGGCCGCGGACCAGCGCGAAGTCCTTGTCGACCCAGATGAACAGGCATCTCGACCACAGCTGGTCGTGCCAGCGGCAGCGGGCGACGACGAAGGCCTCCTTGTACTGCAGCCGGATCGGGTCGTCGAGCTCTCGCCCGTCGTCGCTGCACGCCTGCCAGTCGGCCCAGATGAAGGCGATCGCACCAGGGTCCTCGTCGTGGTGGGGGAGCTCGAGCTCGTCGGGCAGCAGGCGCCGGATCGCGGACGGATCGGTGCGGTACTCGACGGTGAGCAGGTCCCCCGAGTAGTGCCAGGGCAGCGGGGGAAGGATCGAGGCGCGTCCGGTCGTGGTCCTCGGGAAGCTGAGCCCCTGCATCAGGCGGTCCACCCGCCCGCGGGCCGATCGAACACGACGTGGGCCTGGCCCGTGCCGATCGAGTTCTCGTACTTGGAGAACTGCGTGCCCTTCGCGGTGCACGACGACCCGCCGATCGCCGCGACCATCGCGAGGTAGTGCCCGAAGCGGGCCTCGGGCCGGAACCGCAGGTACTCGGGCATGCCTTGGAGCACCGCGCGGTGCTCGCCGCGCTGCCACCGGTCGAGCACCTCGTGGTCGGCCTGGGCGGCCTCTTTCGTGAAGATGTGCTCCTCGCCGGCCGCCTCGTGCGCCCGCAGCTCCTTGAGCGGCCAGAAGGTGTGGCTGAGCGCGCCCGAGCCCACGAGCAGCACGCGTCGATCCAGGCGCTCGACGGCGCGCGCGAGGCACGCGCCGACGGCGAGGAAGTCGTCGGTCTGGCCGGTCTGGGCGAGGCTGACCGAGACCCAGCGCTCGGGACCCTGGAGGAACCCCAAGAGGTTGACCGTGCCGTAGTGGATCGGCAGGTACGGGTCGTCGATCGCGGTGATCCAGCAGTCCTCGACGGGCTCGGCCTCCTCGGCGAGGGCTCGGGCGAACTCGGGGTCCCCGGGGATGTCGTAGGGGACGCCCGACATGCCGCGCGGCAGCTCCTCGGACGTGTAGCGGCCCTGACGGCGATCCTGCGCCGCGACGCAGAACTCGACGGTCGTGTACCAGTGCGAGTCGAAGACGACGACGAGGTCGGGGCGCAGCTCGTCGAAGACCTTTCGGCGCACCTCGTGCAGGCCGGTGAAGAGCGTCGACTCGTCGCCGTTGTTGAGCGAGCGCCGCACGTCGTCGGGCAGCACGATCGTCGGGACATGGGCGAGCACCGCGGCGCCGACGATCTCACCCATACGTCGTGTCCTCCCGAACTTGCACGGTCTTCAACTCACTGTAGAAGTCGAGGGCATAGTCCCCGCCCTCCCTGCCGATCCCGCTTGCGTTGCACCCGCCGAAGGGGGCCGTGAGGTCGCGGACCAAGAAGGTGTTCACCCAGATCGTGCCGGCGCGGAGCGCGTCGCCCAGCCGCGACGCCCTCGAGGCGTCGCGCGTGAAGACCATGGCGGTCAGCCCGTACTTGGTCGAGTTGGCGAGCGCCGCGGCCTCGTCCTCGTCGGCGAACTCCTGGAGGGTGAGGACCGGGCCGAACACCTCGCTCTGGACGATCTCGGCGTCGTTGTCCCTCGGCCGTATGAGCGTCGGCTCGTACCACAGCCCGTCGTCCTTCCAGCGGTGCCCCCCGAACACCACGGTGTCGCCCGCCACCCTCGAACGCTCGACGAAGCCCTCGACGCGCGCGAGGTGCTGGGGGTGGATGAGCGGGGAGATCGTGGTCGCGGGGTCGCGCGAGTCACCGAGCACGTGGGCGTCCGTCGCGGCACGAAAGCGCTCGTAGAACTCCTCGGCGACACCCGAGGCCACGAGCAGCCTGGTGCCGGCAAGGCAGACCTGGCCCGCGTCGTCGTACATCCGCGCCGCGGTCGTGGCGGCTGCAGCGAGGTCGGCGTCCTCGAAGACGAGCAGCGGCCCCTTGCCACCGAGCTCGGCAGTGAAGGGCACGAGGTTGCGCGCCGCGGCAACGCCGATCAACTGCCCGGTCTCGGGCGAGCCCGTGAAGCTGATGCGTCGCACCCGTGGGTCCGCGACCAAGGCCGCGCCGACCTCGCCGCCGAGGCCCTGGACCACGTTGAGGACGCCCGGCGGGATCCCTGCCTCCTCGGCGAGGTCGCAGAGGTACGAGCAGCTGAGCGGGGACCACTCGGCAGGCTTCAGCACGACGGTGTTGCCCGCGGCGAGCGCTGGTGCGGACTTCCACGTCGACAGCATGAACGGCGCGTTCCACGGCGTGATGACGACGGTCGGTCCCGCGGGCATGCGGCGCACCTCGTTGTCGGTGCCGTTGGAGGACCACCGTCGTGGCTCGTGGTGCTCGGCGAGGTCGGCGTAGGCGCGGAAGTTTCTCGCACCGCGGCCGATCACCCGCGCGCGGAGGCTCTCGTGGAGCATGGCCATGTCGAGGCACTCGACGGTTGCGAGCGGCTCGACGTGCTCGTCGATGAGGTCGGCGAGCCGCCGAAGGATCGTCGCGCGCCCCGCCGGCCCGAGGGCCGCCCATCCGTCCGCGGCGCCGATCGCGGCGGTCACCGCGTCGCGGGCGACCGTCGCGTCGCCCCTGGCGACGTCACCGAGCTTGAGTGACCAGTCGAGTGGGGAGCGGTCCTCGAAGGTGTCGGCGGACCCGATGCGCCGGCCGTTCACGTAGTGGTCCAGCGAGACCGTGACCCCGCCGACGTCGGCGGTCCGGCCGCCCGTCACGCTTCGAACCTCGGTCGGACCCTCGGGTAGGGGAGCTGGTCGCGCGTCGTCGCGAGGGGGGGACGCTCGCCCCGATGCTCCCAGTCGCCGCCGAGCGCGGTCGAGCGCACCTCTTCGGTCTCGGTCGGCTGGGCGCCAACCTCGTCGCTGACCGCGACGGGGCCCTCAACGACGACGTTGCGCAACGTGCCGAGTCCCTCGACGCTGACCTCGACGACGTCGCCGGGCACGACGGGCCGGGAGAACGCCGGGGTGCCCGAGAGGATCACGTCGCCGGGCACGAGCGTGATGAGCCGGGCGATGTCCGCGACCAGGTAGTGCATGTCCCAGGCCATCTCGGCGGTCGACCCGTCCTGGACGATGGACCCGTTCACGCGGGTCTGGATCGACTTGTCCGCGAAGTCCCAGTCCGTGACGAGGCCGGGTCCGAGCGGGCACAGGGTGTCCGCACCCTTCACCCGGAGCATGGAGCCTGCGTCGGTGTCGCGGAAGTCGTGCAGCCCGAAGTCATTGGCGATGGTGTACCCGGCGATGCACGCCGCGGCACCATCGACCGGAACGTTGCGGGTGACCGCACCGATCACGATCGCCACCTCGCCCTCGAGGTTGAGCCAGCGGCAGTTGGAGGGCCGCACGACCTCCCCGCCATGGGCGTTGAGCGCGGAGACTGGCTTGTGGAAGTACGTGGGCGCGGGCGGCAGCTGGATGCCGAACTCGCGCACCCTCGAGACGTGGTTGAGATGGCAGCAGATGATCTTGGTGGGCTCGACGGGGGCGAGGTGGATCGCCTCATCGGCGAGGACGCGTCGACCGTCGGGCGCCGCCAGCCACTCGCCGTCACGGCGCACGACGACGACGACACCGCCGAGCAGCACGCGTCGCAGCTCCAAGGACCACACCTCCGGACTCCGTCAGGACACCGCGATCGATCCTGCCACAGTGCTCTGTGTGCGCCGAACACGAGGGCCGGTTCCAGAGGTGCCGTGGTACGTTGCGCGCCGGCCTCGCCGCCGTGATCGAGAGGAGTCGTCCGTGACCGCAGCGCGCGTCCGAGTCCTGTGGCCAGACCACCTCGGGCTTCCTCGCGGCAAGTACGTGCCCGAGCGCCTCGCCGAGCACGGCGTCCGGCACTGCAGGGGCACCTGGGCACTCGGCTACGACCGCGAGATGACGCCCTACACCCCCGGATCGGGCTGGGAGTCCGGCCTGCCCGACATGGAGGCGACCTTCGACGTCGCCGAGATCCGACCGGGCTGGGAGGACGGGACCAAGGTCGTGGTCGCCGACTTGGTGTCCGACGGCGTGCCCGTCACGGTGTCGCCGCGTGCCGCGCTGCGCAGGGCAATCGCGGACTGGGAGCACGTCGGCCTCCGCGCCTACGCCGGGATCGAGCTCGAGGCATACCTGTTGGAGCCCGACGGGGCGGGCGGCTTCAAGCCCATCGACACGCCCGGCGCCTTTGTCTACGGGACGGGCACCGCCGTCGATCCCCACGGGGTCATCGACGACATCTGGCGTGCCGCGGAGAAGGCCGGCTTGATGCTCGAGTCCGTCAACTCCGAGTACGACAACGGCCAGTTCGAGCTGACGCTTCGCTACGACGAGGCGCTTCGCGCGGCCGACGACGCGTTCTTGTTCAAGGTGCTCGCCCGAGAGGTCGCCGCACAGCGGGGGTTCCTCCTCACCTTCCTCGGACGACCGTTCGTCGATCGGGGCGGCTCGGGCCTGCACCTCAACTTGAGCTGGACCGACGAGTCTGGCGCGAATGTCGTGAACGGTGACGAGAGCGACGACGGGCTGAGCGACCTCGCTCGGCACTGCATCGGGGGGTTGCTCGAGCATCACCGGGCGCTCGCGGGGCTGTGCGCGCCGACCGTCAACGCCTACAAGCGCCTGAAGCCCGCGCAGCTGTCTGGATACTGGGCGAACTGGGGCTACGACCACCGCGGCGCGACGGTGCGCGTGTCGCCCGAGCGCGGCACGGGTGCGAGGCTCGAGCACCGCCTGAGCGACGGCGCCGCACCCGTGCACGTCGCGCTGGCTGCGGTGCTGCAGGCCTCCCGGCTGGGTGCCGCGGCGAAGTCGGACCCTGGCCCCCCCGAGGCGGGCAACGGCCTCGACGTCGTCGAAGCGACGGTCGGGACGCCGGCCAACCTCGGTGCCGCGCTCGACGAGCTGGAGGCCGACACCGCCCTTGTCGAGGCCATCGGCAACGACCTCGTGGCCCAGCACCTCGCGGTCAAGCGGACCGAGTGGCAGAGGTTCTCCGAGGCAGTGACCGACTGGGAGCTGCGCGAGTACCTGCCATTCCTCTAGGACAGCGCACGCGCGCGGCGACGCGCGCGGTCAGGGCAGCCGGCTCGGCGACCCAGTGCGTGCCGGGCGCTCGGTGACCGACGTCGCGATCCGCGCGTCGGAGACCGGGATGAGGTAGCCGGAGCCGAACGCCTCGGCCTTCACGCCGCCGTTCACGTACGCGGCGACCGAGTGGCCGTGGGGCACGACGATGCCGGGGGAGAAGGGGAAGACAAAGGCGCCGACGGTGGGCGGGTTCCAGTCGGCGATGAGCCGGGTGCAGCCCGTTCCGAGGTAGATGGCGGCGCCGTTGAACGCCCCGGGCGTCGGGTCGGCCCAGGCGTCGACGGTGATCTGGGTGAGCACGAACGACCAGCCGCGCGGGGCGGTGTAGAGGGTCTGGCAGCCAGTTGCCCCGCCCGAGTTGAGGTTGGCGTCCGTGAAGGACCGATACCTGCTTGCGTCGGCCGGCGCCGTCGCCAGCTGTCCGGCACCAGTGACGGCAACCTTCGTGCCGTTCGAGCCGATCAGGCTCGTGACGCCGACGCCCGCGGCGACGGCCGCCGCGGGCGCAAGGATCAGGCCCACCGCCACGCCGACGGCGAGCCACGCGGTGCCTCGAGCGCCTCGCGCACTGGTGAGTCGGTCCTTCAGTCGTCCGGACATGCGCGCTCCTGTCGGGGGGTCGGTGCGTCCGGACCGTACACCGATCCGGCCGTGTGGGCCGAGTGGATTGACCGCACGCGCGGGCGTCGGGACGTGCGTCGAGGCGGACCTAGCATTGCGCCGTGGCCACGACGCTCCCCGCGTCGCTGTATCGCGGCGACGGCCAGTACGCGCTCGAGCGGGCCAACGTCTTTTCGTCGGCGTGGCTCTACGTCGCCCACGAGTCAGAGCTGACGGTCACCGGCTCGTACGTGGCCACGGTGCGGGCGGGCTTTCCCGTCCTCGTGTCGCGGGGCGCCGAGGGGCAGCTTCGCGGATTTCACAACGTCTGCCCGCATCGGGCCGGCCCGCTGGTCCACGACGGCACGGGGACCGCGTCGTCATTCGTCTGCCGCTACCACGGCTGGGTGTTCGAGCCCGACGGCGCGCTCCGCGGCGCTCGCGACTTCGGCGAGCCGGGGCCTGACGAGGGCTGCCGGCTGTGGGACCTGCGCGTCGAGGCCTGGCGGGGCTTCGTCTTCGTCAACCTCGACGGCTCGGCCGCGCCGCTGCTCGAGTCGCTCGGGACCTTCGCCGACGAGGTGTCCGGGTTCGACCTCGAGGGCTTCATCCCGGCTGGCACCTGGTCACACGAGCTCGCGTGCAACTGGAAGACCTACGCGGAGAACTACCTCGAGGGCTACCACAT
>PMON01000040.1 GCA_003162395.1 Acidimicrobiaceae bacterium | reverse complement strand
AGCTCGTGGGCCTCGTCGAAGATCACGACGTCGTGCGCGGGCAGCAGCGTCCGGCCCGTCGACAGGTGCGCGCCGTACAGGGCGGCGTTCACGATGATGACGTCGGCCTGCTCGGCCCGTGCCTTGGCCGCCTCGGCGAAGCACGTCGAGCCGAACGGGCAGCGCTCCGCGCCAGGGCACTCCTCGGCCGGCATCGACACGCGCCCCCAGGCACGGGGGTCTGCCTCGAAGCCCAGGTGGTCTCGCTCCCCGGTCGCGGTGCTGGTTGCCCACACCGTGATCCTGCGCAGCTGGTCGGCGACGCCAGCGGGCGTGCGCTCGAGCACGCCGTCGAGCTCGAGCGTCGCCGTCGAGGGAGCACCGACGTTCGCCAGGCGCTGTTGGCACAGGTAGTTCTGACGCCCCTTCAGCACCGCTGCGTCAAGGCCGACGCCCCCGGCCCGCACCGACGGCACGTCCTTGTAGAAGAGCTGGTCCTGCAGCGCCTTGGTCGCCGTCGCGATCACCGCACGACGCTTCGAGAGCGCGACGGGGACGAGGTAGGCGAGGGACTTGCCGATGCCCGTGCCGGCCTCGACGACGAGGTGCCGGTTCGCCGCGAGCGAGGTGGCGACGTGGCCCGCCATGAGGCGCTGGCCCTCTCGGTGCTCGGCGTCGCGGAGCGTGGCCGCCACGGTGTCGAGTGCGGCGACGGTCTCGTCGCGCGGGCCGTCGAGGAGGTCGTCGGTGAGGTCGCGTGACGGCAGGTCGTCGTCGTCCGGCGCGCGCGCGTCGTCGCCGCCGAGCTCGTCGGGGTCGAAGGTGCGCACGCTGCGAGGGTATCGGTGCGCGCAGGGGTGATTCGCCCGATCGACGGGACGCTCGCCTCGGCCCGGGTAGGTTCGAGCCGTGTCCCCACCGCAGCGGCGAGCTGCTCGAACGCCGCTGCCTGACGGCATCGACGGCTCGCGGATCCCCGCGCACGTCGGCATCGTGATGGACGGCAACGGGCGGTGGGCGCGCCGAAAGGGGCTGCCGCGCACCGAGGGCCACGCCGCGGGGGAAGAGGCGCTGGTCGACACCGCCTACGGCGCGCTCGACCTGGGCGTCAAGTGGCTGACCGTCTACGCGTTCTCGACGGAGAACTGGCGGCGGCCCGCCGACGAGGTTCGCTTCCTCATGAACTTCAACGAGTCGCTGCTGCTGCGCCGCCGCGACGAGCTCAACGAGCGCGGGGTGCGGGTGCGCTTCGCGGGGCGCCGCGACCGTCGCGTCCCGCGCCGGGTGCTGCGACACATGGACGAGTCCGAGGCGCTCACGAGCGCCAACCGAAAGATGACGCTCACGATGGCCTTCAACTACGGGGGCCGCGCCGAGATCGTCGACGCCGTTCGCGCCGTCGTCGCGGCTGGGGTGCCGGCCAACAAGATCGACGAGCGCGCGATCCGCTCGCACCTGTACCACCCCGACATGCCCGACCCCGACCTCGTCGTGCGGACCTCGGGGGAGTACCGGGTGTCGAACTTCTTGCTGTGGGAGCTCGCCTACGCCGAGCTCGTCTTCACCGACGTGCTGTGGCCCGACTTCCGCCGTCAGCACCTCTTCGACGCGATCAGCGAGTACCAGGGCCGCTCGCGGCGCTACGGGGGGCTCGAGGAGTGATCTGGCGCAACACGGGACTCGCCTGCTGCCTCGTCGGCTACGGCGTGGCCTGGCTGGCCGAGGTGGCCGGCGCGCGCGCTCTTTTGGCACCACTCGTCGTCATCCCGGTCCTCCTCGTGCTGCTCGCGGGGGGGAACTGGCTCCAGCACTGGCTCGGGATCGAGCGGCCCTCGCCGAAGTTCTCCGAGCCCGCGCCGTGCGACGAGCACGAGTCGACGGACACCGAGCCGTCGTGAACACGGTTCGCTGCGAGGCGATCGTGCTGCGCACCTACAAGCTCGCCGAGGCGGACCTCATCTGCGTCTTGCTGACCCGGGACCACGGCAAGGTCCGCGCGGTCGCCCACGGCGTGCGCCGAACCTCGTCGAAGCTGGGGTCGCGCATGGAGGTGCTCGACCACGTCGACGTGCTGCTCGCAAAGGGGCGCACCGAGCTGCTCTCGGTCCGCCAGGTCGAGTCGCGAGGGGCGTTCGACCACGTCCGGGACAACTACGAGCGACTCGCCGCGGGCCTCGTGATCGTCGAGACCGCCGACGCCGCGACGATCGAGCACCATGCCGACGAGGCGTTCTTCGAGATGGTGCGCCGCGCGCTCGCCACGCTTGGCGAGGCGCCGACACCGTCGGTGGTCGCGACGGCGTTTCTCTTCAAGACCCTGGCCCACGAGGGGGCGTCACCGGTGCTCGAGCACTGCGCGTCATGCGGCGAGGACACCGACCTCGTCGCCTTCGACCTCGCCGAGGGGGGCCTGCTGTGCTCGTCGTGCCGGCGCGGCCGTCCGGTGAGCCCTGAGGCGGTGGCGCTGATGCGACGCATCCTGCTCGGGGGGCTCGCGGGCGTCCTGCGCGAGGAGGGCCCTCCCGGCTCGGCCGAGGTCGCGTCGATCGCGATCGACGCCGTCGAGTCCAACCTCGGTCGTCGGCTTCGCGCCGCGCGCGTGCTCGGCGCGCACTGACGGTGCCGATGCCGGGCCAGACCGCGAGCTCGTCGAGCGCGCCGTTCGGGGTGTACGTGCACGTGCCCTTCTGTCGTGCGAGGTGCGACTACTGCGCGTTCGCGACGTGGACCGACCGTGACCACCTCATCGGCGACTACGTCGCCGCGCTGCACGACGAGCTCGCCCTGCGGCGCGAGCGAGGGACGATCCGGCCCGCGACGTCGGTCTTCTTCGGCGGCGGCACGCCGTCGCGGATCCCCGCGGCGTCACTGTGCGGCGTCTTGGAGGCGATCGAGCGAGTGGAGGGCGCCGAGGTCACCGTCGAGTGCAACCCCGAGGACGCGGACCCCGCGCGGCTCGACGCCTACCGTCGCGCGGGGGTCACGCGGCTCAGCCTCGGCATCCAGTCGACCAGCGAACGGGTGCTCCGATCGCTCGGGCGCCGCCACGGGACCGGGGCGCTCCGCGACGTCGCGGTGGCCGTTGGCCGCGTCGGCTTCGAGTCGTGGAACGTGGACCTCATCTTCGGCGATCGTGCCGAGCGGCCGGTCGACCTCGAGCGCACGCTCGACGACGTGCTGGGGCTCGACTCGCCGCCGCCGCACGTGAGCGCCTACGCGCTGACGCCCGAGCCGGGCACGCCCCTCGGCGAGGACCGCACCCGTCACCCCGACGACGACGTGCTCGCCTCGCGCTACGACCTCGTCGATCAGCGCCTCACCGAGGCCGGCTACGCCTGGGAGGAGATCTCCAACTGGGCAAGGCAGGGTCACGAGGCGCGCCACAACTGGCTCTACTGGACCGAGGGCGAGTACGCGGGCGTCGGCTGCGCCGCGCACAGCCACCTCGGTTCCACGCGCTCGTGGAACGTGCGCACGCCGCAGCGCTACTGCGACGCGCTCGCGCGCGGCGACCTCCCGACGGCGGGGGAGGAGTCACTCGACGCGTCGACTCGCGGGTTCGAGGCCCTGACGCTCATGCTTCGCACGCGGCTCGGCGTGCCACTCGGGTCCTTCGACGACGTCGAGTCGCTCGACGACCTGGTCGAGGTCCGCGGCGATCGAGTCGTTCTCACTCGGCGCGGCCGACTCCTCGCGAACCAGGTGAGCGCGAGGCTGTCCGACGGCACGCGCGAGGCCCGCCAGTAGTGTCCCGCCCCATGGACTCGCCGAAGGACCCCGAGTTGTTCGACAAGGTCGTGACCTTGTGCAAGGTCCGCGGGTTCGTCTTCCCTTCCGCCGAGATCTACGGCGGGTTCCGCTCCACCTACGACTACGGCCCGCTCGGCTCGCTGATGCTGCGCAACGTGAAGCAGGCCTGGTGGCGTGCGATGGTCCAGCTCCGCGACGACGTGGTGGGCATCGACGCCGCGATCCTGTCCCCGCCCGCTGTCTGGGCGGCGTCCGGGCACCTGTCCAACTTCACGGACCCGATGGTCGACTGCCGAAGCTGCAAGGAGCGGTGGCGCGCCGACACGATCGGCGACACGTGCCCCAACTGCGGGTCCCACGACCTCACCGAGGCACGGGCGTTCAACCTGATGTTCAAGACCCACGCGGGTCCGGTCGACGACGAGGGGCACGTGGCGTACCTGCGGCCCGAGACCGCACAGGGCATGTTCACGAACTTCGCGAACGTGGTTCGCACGGCGCGAAAGAAGCCCCCGTTCGGCATCGCCCAGGTCGGCAAGGCATTCCGCAACGAGATCACGCCCGGGAACTTCATCTTCCGGACGCGCGAGTTCGAGCTGATGGAGCTCGAGTTCTTCGTGCCGCCGACTGACGCGCCCACGTGGTTCGAGTACTGGCTGGAGCAGCGCTACAGCTGGCACCGCGACCTGGGGATCCCCGAGACGCACCTTCGCAAGCGCGTCCACGACACCGACGAGCTCAGCCACTACTCGGCAAGGACCGCCGACATCGAGTTCCTCTACCCATGGGGCTGGGGTGAGCTCGAGGGCGTCGCCAACCGCACCGACTTCGACCTCCTGGCGCACGCGAGGGCCTCGGGCGAGGCGCTCGAGTACTTCGACCAGGCGAGCGGCGAGCGCTACACGCCCTACGTCATCGAGCCCGCACTCGGCGCGACGCGCTCGATGATGGCCTTCTTGCTCGCCGCCTACGCCGAGGACGAGGTCGGCGGGGAGCGGCGCACGGTGCTCCGGCTCGACTGGCGGGTCGCGCCGTACGCGGTCGCGGTGCTGCCGCTGTCGAAGAAGCCCGAGCTGGAGGCAACGTCCAAAGAGGTGCTCGGCCTGCTGCAGCCGAACTACATGTGCGACTACGACGTGACCCAGTCGATCGGACGTCGCTACCGCCGCCAGGACGAGATCGGCACGCCGTGGTGCGTGACCGTCGACTTCGACACGCTCGAGGACCGCGCGGTCACGGTCCGTGACCGCGACACGACCGAGCAGGTCCGCGTCCCGATCGAGCGCCTCGCCGCCGAGCTCGCGTCCAGGGCAACGACGAGCTAGGGCGCCACCGGCACAACTGTGGCTGGCGTCAGATCGCGTTTCGGAACTTGCGCACGGCCAGCGGGGCGAGCACCACGAGGATGCCGACCGTCCAGATCAGTGCTGCCACCCACTCGTGGGCAAAGGGATACGGGAACAGCTTGTTGTTGCCCACCATCAGCTGGCGGACCGCGTCGGCGACCTGGCTCACGGGTTGGTAGGTCGCAAATCCCCGCAGCCATGAGGGCAGCGTCTGGACTGGCACGAAGCACGACGACGCGAACGTCAGCGGGAACAGGAGCGGGAACGCCATGACCTGCGCGGTCTCGGCGCTCGGCGCGGCGAGCCCGACGAACGCGAAGCCCCAGCTGAGCGCGAACGCGAAGAGCAACATGAGCAAGAAGGCGAGGAAGTAGTTGAGCGCGCCGCCGGTGGGCCGGAACCCGACGGCCAGGGCGACGATCGTCATCACCACGATGACGAAGACGTTGCGGCACACGTCGGCGACGGTGCGCCCTGCGAGCACCGCGGTGCGCGACATGGGCAGCGCCCGGAACCGCTCGATGAGGCCCTTTTGCAGGTCGTCGGCGAGGCCGATGGCCGTGGACACTGCGCCGAAGCAGACGGTCTGGACGAAGATCCCGGGCATCAAGAAGGCGACGTAGTCGAGGCCCGGTCGGCTGATCGCGCCGGCGAAGACGTACCGGAACAGCAGCACGAACATGATCGGCTGCAGCGTCGAGAAGAACAGCAGCTCGGGGATGCGCAGGATCGCCATGAGATTGCGCCAGGCGATCGTGGCGATGTTGGCGAGCATCCAGCGCAGCGAGCCACCCTCGGGCAGCGACGGCGATGCGATGGCGTCGAGACTGGTCGTCGTCACTTGCCCCTCTTCTTCGTGGGAGCCGGCGGCTCGGTGCCATCATTGGCGTCCGTGCGCTTGCCGGTGAGCGCGAGGAACACGTCGTCGAGGCTCGGCTCGCGCAGCACGATGCCGCCCACCTCGATGCCGGCGGCATCGAGCCGGCGCAGCGCTTCGGCGGTGATCTTCGGGCCCTGGTCGACGGTGAGCTCGATCTCCTCGCCGTCGACGAAGAGGGGATGCTCGGAGAGGTCGGACAATCGTTCGGCTGCCTTCAAGGCCGAGGACGCGTCGGCAAACGAGATCGCCACGACCGTCTCGCCCAGGGTGGCCTTGAGGTCCGCGGGCGTGCCCTCCGCGATGATGCGACCGTGGTCGACCACGACCAGCGACTCACAGAAGCGGTCGGCCTCTTCCAGGTACTGGGTCGTGAGCAGGATCGTCGCGCCTGCCGACACCAGCTCTTCGATCACGCGCCAGAGGTCCTTGCGGCTCTGGGGGTCAAGACCCGTGGTCGGTTCGTCCAAGAAGAGCATCGGCGGCCGTGCGACGAGCGAGGCGGCGAGGTCGAGCCGCCTGCGCATGCCGCCCGAGTAGGTCTTGACCGGTCTCGATCCCGCGTCGGACAGCCCGAACATCTCGAGCAGCTCGCCCGAGCGAGTCCGTGCGTCCACTCGCGACAACCTCGAGAGTCGGCCCACCATCTTCAGGTTCTCGGAGCCGGTCAGGTTCTCGTCGACGGTCGCGTACTGGCCTGCGAGCCCGATCATTCGCCGGACCTCATCGTCGTGCTTGGTGACGTCGAGTCCGAAGACCTTGGCGGTCCCCGAGTCAGGGCGCAGCACCGTCGAGAGGATGCGCACGAGCGTCGTCTTTCCGGCGCCGTTGGGTCCGAGCAGCCCGAACACCATGCCGGGACGCACCCTGAACGAGACGTGATCGAGCGCGGTGACGTTGCCCTTCGGGAAGACCTTCGAGACGTTGTCGACGTCGACGGCAAAGGCGTCGGTCACGGGGCGACCCTAATGGCGGGGTGTTCGGTGAACGCGCTCGTCGCGTTGACGACGGCGGCCGTCGCCGCTCGGGCGACTCGTGGCCGACGACCTAGCATCGCTGCGGAACAAGGGAGCCAGATGCGGTACGTCTATGACTTCGACCACGCGCACCGCCGAGCCCCGAAGGACATGAAGGACCTCCTCGGCGGCAAGGGCGCGAACCTCGCTGAGATGACGTCGGTGCTCGAGCTCCCCGTGCCGCCGGGCTTCACGATCTCGACCGACGCGTGCCGCGCGTGGCTCGCCGACGGCGTGATGCCCGAGGGTCTCATGGCCGAGGTCACGAGGGCCCGGGGACGCCTGGAGCGATCGATGGGCAAGCGGCTCGGCGACGCGGCGGACCCGCTGCTCGTCTCGGTGCGCTCGGGGGCCAAGTTCTCCATGCCCGGGATGATGGACACGGTCCTCAACCTCGGGCTCAACGACACGTCCGTCGAGGGGCTGACGGACCAGACCAGCGATCGGCGATTCGCGCTCGACTCGTATCGCAGGTTCATCTCCATGTACGGGCGGATCGTGCTCGAGATCGATGGCACGAGGTTCGACGAGGCCTTCGATGCCGCGAAGGCCGAGTCGAGGGCCTCGAGCGACGCCGCGGTGCCCGCCGAGCGCCTCGAGGCGCTCTGCGAGGCGTACAAGGCGATCGTGCGCGACGAGACGGGCACGCCCTTTCCCCAGGCGCCCGACGAGCAGCTCGGCGGCGCGGTCGAGGCGGTGTTCAAGAGCTGGGGCGGTGAGCGCGCCGTGGCCTACCGGGATCGCGAGGGGATCCCGGACGACCTCGGCACCGCGGTGAACGTCCAGGCGATGGTCTTCGGGAACCGCGACGACGAGTCCGGCACGGGCGTCGGCTTCACCCGCGATCCAGCGACCGGCGCGCGCGGCGTCTACGGGGACTTCTTGGTGAACGCCCAGGGCGAGGACGTGGTCGCGGGGATCCGCATCACCGAGCCGCTCATCGCCATGAAGCGACGCTTCCACAAGGTCCATACAGAGCTCCTCGAGATCTTCGAGCGGCTCGAGCGCCACTACGTGGACATGTGCGACACCGAGTTCACGATCGAGCAGGGAAAACTGTGGATGCTCCAGACGCGCATCGGCAAGCGCACCGGCCCTGCCGCGGTGCGCATGGCCGTCGAGATGACGCGCGCGAACGACCTGGGCATCTCGCGGACCGAGGCGGTGCAGCGCATCACCGAGGACCACCTCGACCAGCTCTTGCACCCCCAGTTCATCGCGTCGCGACCCGCGGCGCTCGCGCGCGGGCTCGGCGCGTCGCCCGGTGCGGCAGTGGGGCGGAGCTACTTCACGTCGCGCGACGCCTACGAGGCCGCCGCACGAGGCGAGCACGTGCTCCTCGTGCGGCCGGAGACCTCGCCGGAGGACGTGCGCGGGATGCTTGCCGCAGAAGGGGTCCTCACCTCGCGCGGCGGGCTGGTCTCGCACGCCGCGGTCGTCGCACGTGGGTGGGGCAAGCCCGCCGTCGTCGGCGCCGACGCCGTCGTCGTGTCGGGCGGCCACGCGACGATTGCGGGGCACCGCGTCGAAGAAGGCGATTGGCTCTCGATCGACGGGGCGACCGGCGAGATCATGGCCGGCCAGATCGAGACGACGGAGGCGACGGAGTCACGCGAGCTCGCGACCATCCTCAAGTGGGCCGACGCGATCAGGAAGGGTCGCCTCGCGGTGCGCGCGAACGCGGACACCGGCGAGGACGCGGCGACGGCTCGGAGGCTTGGTGCCGAGGGGATCGGGCTCTGCAGGACCGAGCACATGTTCCTCGCCGAGGACCGCCTCCCGATCGTGCGTCGGATGATCCTCGCGACCGACCGCAGTGCCGCGACCGACGCGCTCGAAGAGCTCCGCGTCGCGCAGCGCGCTGACTTCGTCGAGATCCTCGAGGCGATGGACGGGCTCCCGGTCACGGTCCGGCTCCTCGACCCGCCGCTGCACGAGTTCCTCCCCTCGACCGAGGAGCTGGCCGTGAAGGAGGCGGCCCAGGGGCTCTCGGACGAGGAGCGGGCGCTCCTCGACGCCGCGAGGTCCTGGCACGAGGTGAACCCGATGCTCGGGACTCGCGGCGTGCGCCTGGGCGTCGTGCGTCCCGGGCTCTACGAGATGCAGGTGCGAGCCCTCATGGAGGCAGCGATCGACCGGCTCGAAGCAGGCGGGCGCCCGGTCATCGAGATCATGATCCCGCTCACCGTGTCCAGGGCCGAGCTCGCTCTCGCGCGCGGATGGGTCGAAGGAGCGGTGCGCGAGACGGTCCCGGCCCAGCTGCGCCGTCGACTGCACGTCTCGATCGGCACCATGGTGGAGACCCCGAGGGCAGCCCTCCTCGCCGGCGAGCTCGCTCGAAGCGCGGACTTCTTCAGCTTCGGGACCAATGACCTCACCCAGATGACGTTCGGCTTCAGCCGAGACGACGTCGAAGGACGCCTCATGGGCCCGTACCTCGAGCTGGGCCTCCTCGCGCACAACCCGTTCGACACGATCGACGTGGACGGCGTCGGCCAGCTCGTCCGCCTCGCTGTCGCCGAGGGTCGTCGCGCGAAACCGGGGCTGAAGTGCGGTGTCTGCGGAGAGCACGGGGGTGATCCTGCCTCGATCCGCCTGTTCTGCGAGGTCGGGCTCGACTACGTGAGCTGCTCGCCGTTCCGCGTGCCCGTCGCCCGGCTCGCCGCCGCCCAGGCTCTGGCGGCGATGGAAACCACGTCCCGCTGAACGACGCCCTCAGGCGCGGTACGGTCCGGCAATGTCGGTCGCGCCCGAGGAGATCGCACAGGTCAGGGCCTCGACCGACATCGTCGCGCTCATCGGCGAGCACGTTGCCCTGCGCAAGACCGGCCAGCGTTGGACCGGACTGTGCCCGTTCCACTCCGAGAAGTCCCCGTCGTTCTCGGTCAACGCCGAAGAGGGCCTCTACTACTGCTTCGGGTGCCGCGCGAGCGGCGACGCCATCACCTTCGTCCGTGAGACCCAGCACGTCGAGTTCATCGACGCGGTGCGCCAGCTCGCCGAGCGCGCCGGCATCACGCTGCACGAGGACGCCAAGGACGTCGGCGGATGGCGCGATCGCTCGGTGCTCTACGACGCGATGGAGCGAGCGGTCACGTGGTACCACGAGCGGCTGCTGACCGCGCCCGATGCCGGGCGCGCGCGCGACTACCTGCGCAGCCGCGGCTACGACGCCGCGACCGTGCGCGAGTTCCGGCTCGGGTGGGCGCCCGACGACTGGGACCAGCTCGTCACCTCGCTCAAGATCCGCGCCGAGGTCGCGAGCACGTCGGGGATCGGCTTCGTCAACAAGGCGGGCCGGCTCCAGGACGCGATGCGCGCACGGGTCCTGTTCCCCATCCTCGATCCGGGCGGTCGACCGGTCGCGATCGGGGGGCGGATACTGCCCGGCCACGAGACGACGGCGCGCGGTGGGTCGGGTCGCATCGAGCCCAAGTACAAGAACACCCAGGAGACGCCGATCTACCAGAAGCGCCGCACCCTGTACGGGCTCAACTGGGCCAAGAGCGACGTGATCGCCACCAACGAGATCGTCGTGTGCGAGGGCTACACCGACGTCATCGCGTTCTTCCGAGCGGGCGTGCCGCGAGCGGTCGCGACGTGCGGCACTGCCCTCGCCGAGGACCACTTCCGCGTCATGCGCAACTTCGCGCGCCGCATCGTGCTCGCCTACGACGCCGACGGCGCGGGGCAGAGTGCTGCGGCGAGCGTGTACCAGTGGGAGCGCGCGCACGAGGTCGAGGTCGCCGTCGCCGCGCTGCCCGAGGGTGCCGATCCCGACGACCTCGCGCGCGACGACCCCGACGGGCTCGCCGCCGCGGTCAAGAGCGCGGTGCCGTTCCTCCAGTTCCGTCTCGATGCCGCGCTGCGCGGCGTGGACGTCTCGACGCCCGAGGGACGGGCTCGGGCCGCGGAGCGGGCACTCGACGTGGTCGCGGAGCACCCCAGTGACCTCGTCCGCGACCAGTACGTGATGCAGGTCGCCGATCGGTGCCGGCTCGATCCCACCCTCCTGCGTGCCGACGTCGCGCGACGTGCGAACGCGCCGCGCAGCTCGACGACGCGCGCCTCGCGCCCAAAAGTGCGCGACGAGGGCGGCGCGCCGCGTGACCGTCCTGGCGAAGAGGCACTCCGACTCGCGCTGCACTCGCCTGAGCGGATCCTGCCCAGGCTCGCCGAGGTCCTGTTCGACGACGAGCTCCTGCGACGCGCCTACCTGGTGCTGGTCACCTCCGGCGGGCACGCCACGGCGATCGACGCCGCGGAGGCCGAAGAGGATCTCGAGGTCGCGGATCTGTTGCGTCGGCTCTTGGTCGAAGAGCCCCACGAGCCGACCGGTGGCGCGGACCTGGTCACCGCCGTCGTGGCCCAGCTCGTCCGCCACGCGACGCGAACGGTGCTCGAGCACCGACAGGCCGCCGTTCGCTCGGGCGCGCTCGAGGCGCGCGACGTCGTCGAGGAGATCTCGCTCGCGAAGGAGCTCCTCGACCGGCTCGAGGGACCTGACGGGCAGGAGGCGGAGCGCGAACTGGTCGAGTGGCTTTCGGCTGTTGGAAGAATCGAGGGCGCATGACGCCCCGTGAGCCGATCAATCGTGGGGGTGAGCGCCCGGCGGCGGGCGGCCGCGACGTGATGACCGACTTCCTCAACCGGATCGGGCAAGTCGACCTGCTGACGCCTGAGCAGGAGCGCGAGCTCGGCGCGGAGGTGCAGGCGGGGATCGCCGCGCGCGCGGACCTGGACGCCACCGAGGCGGCCGACCCGGCCGCGCGCCAAGCCCTGTTGCGCACCGTCGCGCGAGGCGAACGCGCACGACGAGAGTTCGTCGAGGCGAACCTGCGACTCGTCGTGTCGATTGCGCGCACGTACCGCACCGCCGGGGTCGACCTCGCCGATCTCGTCCAGGAGGGCAACGTCGGCCTGCTGCGGGCCGTGGAACGCTTCGACCCGGCGTTCGGCGTTCGCTTCAGCACGTACGCCACGTACTGGATTCGCCAGGCCGTCCGGCACGGGATGTCGAAGATGGGCCACGCGATCGCGCTCCCCGACGACAAGCGCGCCTCCCTGCTCGAGCTGCGACGCGTCGAGGAGGACCTGACCCAGGTACTCGGCCGCACCCCGCTCGAGGCCGAGATCGCGAGTGACCTCGGGCTCAGCGTCGAGGCCCTCTACCAGCTCCGTCGCACGGAGCTGCGCGTGGTGTCCGCCAACGTGCACATCGGCGAGGACGGTCAGACCGAGCTGCTCGAGATGCTGGACGGCGCGAGCGAGCAGGGTGACGACGCCGTCGACCGCTCAGACCTCAGCGATGCGCTCGACAAGGTGCTCGCGAACCTGGGGGAGCGTGACCGCGAGATCCTCCGCCTTCGATTCGGCTTCGCGACAGGTCGAGTCGAGACGCTCGAGACCGTCGCGAAGAACTACGGCATCACGCGAGAACGGGTGCGCCAGCTCGAGCTGCAGGCGGTCTCGAGGCTGCGACGGAACAAGACCGCGACCGCGATCCTCGACTCTGTGCGCGACGCGTGACGATGGAGTCGCCGCAGGGGTGGCTGCTAGCGTCTGGCGCCGCGATCCCATTCCGGGGTAGCTCAATGGCAGAGCAAGCGACTGTTAATCGCTAGGTTGAGAGTTCGAGTCTCTCCCCCGGAGCCACGCACGAGGCAGTCTCGACAAGCGGGCGGTACCGCGGTCCGTCAGCGCGATCCCCGATGCTCGGTACCATCAGCCCGCCACGTTGACGTGGCACGACACGGGGCCGTAGCTCAGTGGTCAGNNGGTCGCAGGTTCGATCCCTGCCGGCCCCACTACATCCGACCAGATCAGCGGCACTTCGACGCACAAGCACCGTCGCCGTCAAACGTCGACTGCTACTGGTTGCTACTGAACGGCGAGCGACGTCGAGATCTTGTCGCACCGCGACCGTTGTTCCGCACGGGTCGGCACGATGAAGGGACACCTCCGCAAGCGCGGCAACGCATGGGAGCTTCGCGCTTACGCGGGCCGGGATCCCGTGTCCGGTCGCGAGGTGTACCGGACGAGGTCATTCCGAGGCGGGAAGCGCGATGCGGAGGATGCGCTCGCCAGGTTCGTCCAGGAGGTCGCTGGTGGGCACGCAGCACGGGACGCAACGGTCGGAGACCTCGTCGCCAAGTGGTTCGAGCTCGCAAGGCAGGACCTCTCGCCGTCGACGATCATTGGCTACGAGGCGTGCATCCGCCGCTACATCGGTCCGGCGCTTGACGACGTACCTCTGGACCGGCTCAGGGTGGCCCAGCTCGACCACCTCTACGCCGAGTTGCGAAGCGGGGGAGGGCAGGCACGGAGGCCGTTGGCGACCGCCACCGTGCGTCAAGTCCACGCCATCTTGCGTCGGGCGCTCCAGCAGGGCGTCAAGTGGGGCTGGATCGATACCAATCCAGCCGTTCTCGCAACGCCACCTCGCGTCCGCAATCGGATCATCGAGCCACCGGAGCCATCGGACGTCGTTCGCCTCGTCCGGGCAGCCAGGGAGCGCGACCCTGATCTCGGGACCTTTCTCCACCTTGCGGCGACCACAGGAGCACGTCGAGGGGAGTTGTGTGGGCTGCATTGGGACGCGGTCGACCTTGAGCAGGGAACGATGACGATCTCCCGGTCGATCGTCGATGGCCCCAACTTCACGCTCGTCGAGAAGGACACGAAGACCCATTCCGTCCGGCGCGTCGCTCTCGATCCAACCACGGTCGACGCTCTAGTGGCGCATCGAGAGCGCTGCACAGCCCGTCTGAAGCTGTGAAGCGCGGACCTGAAGCGCTCGGCATACGTCTTCTCTCGCTCGGTGGATGGTTCGCGACCGTGGCCACCAAACGACGTGACCCATGCCTTTATCGACCTTCGCAAGGAACTCGGCCTCACGTCGGTGCGACTGCACGATTATGCCGACAT
>PMON01000076.1 GCA_003162395.1 Acidimicrobiaceae bacterium | reverse complement strand
GCGGCCAGAAGGTCTGGACCACGTCGGCGCACCATGCCGACATGGGGCTCCTGCTCGCCCGGAGCGACTGGGACGTCCCAAAGCACCAGGGGATCACGTGCTTTGCGCTGCCCATGCGCCAGCCGGGCGTCGAGGTTCGATCGCTGCGCCAGATGAACGGCCACGCGTCGTTCAACGAGGTCTTCTTCGACGACGCACACATCCCCGCGGACCACGTCATCGGCGAGGTCCACGGCGGCTGGAAGGTGGCGCTGACCACGCTCGCCTACGAGCGCCGGGTCGCACCGCGAACCACGCTGCCCCCCGACGTCGAGGTGCAGGGGCGGGCACGCCGTGAGGCCGCCGAGGAGACGCGCGTCGCGTCAGAGCCGTATCGGTGGTACCCGCAACGAGCGGGGCGCGTCGATCTCGTCGCGCCGCGCTCGAAGCAGACCGGACGCGGCGGCGATCCCCTGGTCCGCCAAGGAATCGCCAGAGTGCGCGCGCTCGAACTCGTGGCGGGCCTGACCCACCAGCGCGCCGCCGAGGCTCGTGCTCTCGGGCGGCCCCCGGGTCCCGAGGGCTCGATCGGCAAGCTCGCGAGCAGCGACGTCGCACGCGAGGCCGCGCGGGTCCACACCCTGATCTCGGGCACCTCGATCATGCTGATGGGTGACGACGCGCCGCTTGCCGGCACGATCACCGAGGTCCTCGTCTCGGTGCCCGCGGTGTCGATCGCCGGCGGGACCGACGAGATCCAGCGAAACATCATCGGCGAGCGCGTGCTGGGACTGCCCCACGAGCCCGATGCCACGCGTGTGGTGCCGTTTCGGGACGTCCCGACGAGCACGCCGCGCTAAGACGATGCGGGCAGGGGCCCCGACACGACGAGGAGCACGCAGTGCCGGCGTCGAGTCACTCGAGACCTGTCGGGTCCTGCCAGATGCACGACGGTATATTCAATGCACGTCGCCGCGGGGCCGCGAGTCTTGATGAACCGAACGATCCGATCACCGCTCGCGCTCACGCTCGTGCTGGGCCTCGCCGTCGGTTCGACCACGGTGCTCTCGAGGGCGGCGAAGGGAAGTGCTCGCGCAACGAGCGCGTCCAGCACGGCTGCATCGAGGCTGTCCCCGGTGCTCGCCACGCTCGGGCGCCCCGGCGTCGCGGCGCTCGCGCCCCGCACCCGTGCGCTGCGTCTCGGCGTCTCGGCGTCTCGGTGTCCGGGGGCGGCAGCCTGGTCTTTGGACCCGGCGAGCGAGTCCTCGTCACGGCGAGGGTCGCGGCCACCGGGGGTCGTCTGCTCGGGCAGCTTGCCGGCGCTGGGGGCCACGTGGCGTTCGTCGACCGGGCGCGTCGGACCGTGACACTGCTCGTGGCGCCCTCGTCACTGGACGAGGTGAGGTCGGTGCCGGGCGTGGACTACCTCGGTGAGGTGCTCGCACCGGCCGCGGCAGCGTTCTGCCCGGTCGGCAAGTTCGTGACCGAAGGCGTCACGCAACTCGACGTCAAGCAGGCGCGCGCCAAGTACCACGTCGACGGGGCAGGGATCACGATCGGCATACTCGCCGACTCGTACAACTTCCTCGGCGGTGCCAGCAAGGACGTCGCCAGCGGCCAGCTGCCGGGCCGGACGAACCCGTGCGGCTACAAGACCCCAGTCGTCGTCCTGCACGACGGGGGCACGACCGACGAGGGTCGGGCGATGGCGCAGATCGTCCACGCGATCGCGCCGGCCTCTCGGATCATCTTCGCGTCGGGCAACGGCGGTCGGCCCGAGATGGCCGCGCGGATCCTCGCCCTGGCCCGAGCCGGCGCGAAGGTCATCGTCGACGACGTCGCGTACTACGACGAGCCCCTCTACCAGCAGAGCGAGGTCGCCGTCGCCATCGACCGCGTCGAGGCCGAGGGCGTGACCTACTTCGTGGCCGCCGGCGACTCCAACAAGGTCGTGGGCGGCCGCAACGCGGGCTCTTACGAGGGCCTGCACTTCCGGCCGGCGACGTGCCAGCCCGAGGTCGTCGCCGCGGACCGAGGTTCCTCCGCCATCGAGTGCAACAACTTCGCTACGGCGGGCCCCCCTGACACCACCGACCGGCTCACGCTCGCCGGCCGCGGGAGCCTCCAGGTGATCCTCGGGTGGAACGAGCCGGTCGACGGGATCCGCACCGAGCTGCACCTCGCGCTCGTGAATGAGGCAACGGGCCGGGTCCAGGCCCTCGCGCACGCCAACAACTTCGCCTCCGAGCAGGCCTTCCAGCAACTCACGACCCAGGTGTCGGCGGGCAGGTACGCCCTCGTCGTGATCCGCTACCGCGGAGCGGGGACACCACGATTCAAGTTCATCATGATCCACGCCGACAACCTGAGCGGCGTGCAGTTCGACAAGAACCGAGCCATCGACGTGGTGGGCCCGACCGTCTTCGGCCACAGCGCGGCGCTCGGCGCGTCGTCCGTCGCCTCCGTGCCGTACTACACCGACTTGGCCCCGGACTCGTTCTCCTCCTTCGGCCCCGCGATCGACTGCTACGGGCCGGTCCACGGCGTCAAGCCGGCGAGACCGCTCGTGCGGTGCGTCAGCAAGCAGGTCGACATCGCCGCGACCGACGGCGGCCAGAACTCCTTCTTCGGCACGGGCAGTCCCCATCGGTTCTGGGGCACGTCGGCTGCGGCGCCGCACGCCGCCGTCGTCGCCGCACTGCAGCTGCAGTACCGCCCCTGCGCGTCGCCGGTGTCCGTGATGGCCGCGCAGGCCGCCTCGGCTCGGCGCGTCGGCAACTTCGGCCCGAGCGCGGTCGGTCGTGGACTTCTCGACGCCGTCACCGCGGTGGGCGACACGAAGTGCGGGCAGCGGATCGCCTTTGCGGTGCTCGGTGGCCATCGGGACGGCCAGCGACGGTTCAGCGTGGCACGCCTCGCCGAGGCGACCTCGCGGCTTCGTGTCGCCCTCCGGTCCGCCACGCCCGCGGTGTGCGCGGTCACCCGATGGGGCTTCGTGACGCTCCTCGCGGCAGGTCGGTGCACGATCGTGGCGTCCCAGGCCGGCAACCGCGCCTTCGGGCCGGCGTCGCCGGTCGCACGGTCCTTCTGGGTCAGTCCTGCCGCTCTGCGCCCGTGGCCCTCGCTGCTCGTCGGCGTCGTGTAGCCGAGATGCGTCACGCCGGCACCGAGGCGTTGGGCGGCATCGCCGGATTGCTGGCGTCGCTGCGCGCCGTCCCGCTGCTCAACGAGAAGCGCCCCGGCGTCTTCTACCTTCGCTCGAAGGCGTTCGTGCACTTTCACGAGGACGGTCCCGACGTCTACGCCGACGTGCGCAGCCCGGGCGAGGCGAGCTTCTCGCGGCTGAGGGTCACGACGAGAACCGGGCAGCGTCAGCTGCTGCGGATCGCCCGTGACGCGTGCCGCGAGATGCACGGCTAGGCGCGACGAACCTCGCCCGGGGCCGGCCCCAAAGCGGTCGCCCCGGATCGGTGGCACTCGCGGCTTCCAATTGGGCGTGGATTGTGTCGGCAGAGTCCTGCTCGTGTCCTCGTCTTGACACACTTCGCGCGTGCTGGCTGACACCCGAGAGGATCGCGAGACACCAAGCCCGCGGGAGCGACGATGCTCGAGCTCGTAGCGGGCGGCGGGCGTACCGAGGCACTCCGTGCCAACGGCGCCGCGGGCTTCTTCGCCGCGATGTCGACGGTCGCGGAGCACTCCGCTGACCTGCTGGTCCTGATCGACAAGGACGGCCTCCTCGTCTATGCAAATCCTGCTGCGTCCGCCTTGTTCGGCGTGGCCATCGAAGATGCCATCGGGACGAGCGCGATCTCATTCCTGCACCCCGACGATGCCGCACGGGTGACCCGGCGGTTTCTCGAGCTCCTCCGGCTGCCGGGCGGGACCATGACCGACACCGTCCGGTTCGTCTCGACGAGCCACGAGGTCAGGATCCTCGAGATCGTCTCCACCAACTGCGTCCACAACCCCGAGGTCGAGGGCCTCATCGTCAACGGGCGCGACATCACGGAGCGCAAGCTGCTCGAGAGCGAGCTCATGGAGCAGTCGTTGCACGACGCACTGACCGGATTGCCGAACCGGACGCTCTTCATCGACCGAGCCGAGCGCTTGCTGTCGCTCGCACGGCGCGACCAGACGGCCATCAGCGTCCTGTTCATCGACCTCGACAACTTCAAGACCTTCAATGACGGACTCGGGCATCACGGGGGCGACGAGCTGCTGGTTGCCGCCTCACGGCGGATGAACAACGTCCTGCGCTCCGAGGACCTCCTTTGCCGGTTCGGTGGCGACGAGTTCGTCGTGCTCGTGAATCCGCGGTCCCTCGACTCGTCCGCCGAACTGCTGGCCCTGCGCATCAACGAGGTGCTCCGGAGTCCCTTCCAGATTGACGGCAGGGTGATCTCGGTCACCGCGAGCATCGGTGTCGCGAGCGGCCGTGAGCCGAGCGTCGAGGACTTGATCCGCGAGGCGGACATCGCGATGTACCAGGCGAAGGCGGCCGGAAAGAACCAGGTCGTCACGTTCGTGCCGCAGATGGAGACGCTGGCCAACGACCGGCTCCAGCTGGTCATCGACCTCCAGCGCGCGATCGAGCAGGACGAGTTCGTCGTGCACTTCCAGCCCATCATCGACATCCGCGACAGGTCGATGACCGGCCTCGAGGCCCTCGTCCGTTGGGACCACCCGCACCGTGGGCGCCTCGCGCCGGCCGACTTCATCACCTCGGCCGAGGAGAACGGGATGATCGTCGACATCGGCCGGATCGTGCTGCGAGCGTCCTGCGAGAAGGCGGTGCGGTGGCGGCTGACGCAACGTGGGCTGACCTTGGCGGTGAACCTCTCTGCTCGCCAGCTCTCGTCGGCCACCTTGCTCGACGACGTGCGGCGCATCCTCGCAGAGACCGGCTTCGAGCCGTCCTCGCTCGTGCTCGAGATCACCGAGACGACGATCATGCGAGACGCCGACGCCGCGACCGGCCGCCTCCGCGAGCTGAAGGACCTCGGCGTGCGGCTCGCGATGGACGACTTCGGCACCGGCTACTCCTCCCTCAGCTACCTGCGGCAGATCCCCGTCGACATCCTGAAGATCGACCGGTCGTTCGTCGCGGACCTGCACGACTCCCCGGAGGCCGCCGCGATCGTCCGCTCGTTGATCGACCTCGGCAAGACCCTGGACCTCGAGCTCATCGCCGAGGGCGTCGAGCTCGAGGTCCAGCTCGACGAGCTCGAGCGCCAGCGCTGCAACATGGCCCAGGGCTTCCTCTTCGCGCGACCCATGTCCCCAGAGGACCTCGAAGCCATGCTCGAGGCGGCGCCGTCGGGCAAGGCCGCGTCATTCGCCGGGCCCGACGCGTCCCCGAGGTCCTGATTCAGCGCAGCGCGCGGTACATGACGTGGAGGCCGACGTAGCCGTTCACGGCGTCGTCGAACGCCTCGGGCACCGTCGCGAGGATTGCGAAGCCGAGCTTCGTCCACAGCTCGACGGCATCGGTGTTGGTCTCGACCACGGCGTTGAACTGGATGGCCCGGTAGCCCGACGCACGCGACCTCTCGATCACGTGCGACGCGAGCTCGGTGGCGATCCCTTCGCGGCGCTGCGCGGGGTGGACCATGAAGCTGGCCGTGGCCAGTGCGAGCCGCGGCCCGGGCGGTTCGGCCCCATCTTCGCGGTGCCGCCGACGCGGCCGCCGGCGACGGCGACGACCGTCCGACCCGGGTCGGTCTCCATCCACAGGGACCGGGCGTCGCGCGAGGAGAGCCCCTCGGGAGACGCGTAGGTGCGGCCCTCGTCGACGACCTAGGTGAAGATCGCGTAGATCTCGTCCCAGTCCTCGTCGGTCGCAGTGCGAACGACGACGCGGGCACCGCCTCGCTCGTGGTCGGCATCGGGTCGCCGCCGGGTGACACCACGTCAGTCCGTCCGGACTGCTGCGGGGCGAGGCCGCAGGGGTGCCCCTGTGCCCTCGTCGACCCCGCCGGGCCGGTCGTGCCCCTCGTCGCCGAGCGCCTCGTGGATCTGGGTGCGCAGGATGGACGCGGCGGCACGGACGTTGCCAAGCTCGAGCATGCCGAGGTGCTCCCCGGGCACGCGGACGCTCGACCAGTCCCCGGTGAGCAACTTGGACCAGCACGCCTCGAGGTACGTGGACTCCTCGTCGTCGGAGAGGAAGATCGTCGCGCGGCCAGCCCACGGGCGGAGCCGGCGGGCAAAGATCCCCTGGAGCTCACCTAGTGCGGCGAACACCTCGAACTGGGCCGTGCCGCGAAGCTGGACGATCCCGCAGATCGGCAGGTGCAGCACCGTCGACAGCCTCGGCGCCCCCTTGGGCAGGGCATGGGGTCGCAGGGCGCGCTCGTCGCGCCGCGACCTCGATCGGCCAATCATGGCGGTCGACAGGTAGGTGTCAAAGATCGCGAGGAGTCGCACCTCTTCGCCCATGGCCTCGAGGCGTTCGGCCATCTTGAGCGCGACCACGCCGCCGAGCGAGTACCCACCGATGACGTAGGGCCCGTGCGGTTGGACCTCGCGGATCGCGCGGACGTAGCGCCGCGCGCAGCCCTTGAGGGTGAGGTCGGGGATCGCTCGCCGCTCGATGCCCCGGGCCTGCAAGCCGTAGGTGGGCTGATCCGGCCCCAGCAGCCGTGCGAGCGGCAGGAACGAGATCGCGAGTCCACCCGCGCCCGCGACGAGGAAGATCGGCAGCTTTTCCCCCGTCGTCGTGAGCGGCACCAGCACCGCGCGCTCGGTGCTGCGCATAATGAGGATCGCGAGCTCCATGATCGATGGGTGCGACTCGAGCTCGACCAGCGAGACCGTCGCTCCGTAGAGGTCCTTCAGCTCGTCGAGCATGCGATGCGCGTCCGACGGTGAGCCGCCGATGTCGAAGAACGAATCGGTCCTCGAGATGTGGCGCAGCCCGAGCACCTCTGACCAGATCCCGTTCAGCAGCCGCTCCCACTCGTGATGGGGCTCTTCACCACGGTCGGGGCCCGTGCCGCCGCTCCGACGGCGGGCCTCGGCGACCAGGGCGGCGAGCAGTCGCGGCGTCGAGGCGCTGGCGATGCTCGACAGCGGCAGCCGCACGTCAAGTCGATCGTCGATTCGCATGAACAGGCGGAGGCTCCGCAGCGAGGTGCCCCCGAGATCGTAGAAGTCATCGTCGAGTCCCACGGACCCAGGCTCGATCGAGAGCACGGCGGCAAAGCAGTCGAGCACCTCGCGCTCGAGCTCGGTGGCACTCTCCCCCCCAGAGGACGTGCCCCGCGATGTCGAGGCCGACGTCGAGAGCGCCATCGTGCAGAGGCGTTGGCGATCGATCTTGTGCGTGGCGTTCACGGGATAGGCATCGACGAGCTCGACGTGGGCCGGCACCATGTGCCGCGGCAGCGTCTCGGCCGCGAAGTCGCGCAGCGACTGGGCGGCGACACCCTCGTTCGCGCGGACGAAGGCGACCAGCTGGGTGTCGTCGTCGCCCTGATCCGGCCTCGCGACCACGACCGCCTCGAGGACGCCAGGGTGCTCGACCAGGCGGCCCTCGATCTCGCTCGGCTCCACGCGGTAGCCCTGGACGTTGAGCTGGTCGTCGACGCGTCCGACGATCACGAGCGAGCCATCGTCGCCCGCCCGCGCGAGGTCACCGGTCCGGTAGGCGCGCATCGTCGTGCCGTCAGGACGCTCGATAGAACAGAAGCGGGCAGCGGTTCGAACAGGGTCGTTGAGGTAGCCGCGTGCCAGCGATCGACCCGTGATGTAGAGCTCGCCGATCTCGCCGGGAGGGGTCTCGGCGCCCGCCGCGTCGAGCAGCACGCAGGGCGAGTACTCGAAGGGCACGCCGACCGGGGACTCGTGGTCCCCCGCGCGAAGCGTCGCCATGGAGACCTGCACGGTTGCCTCGGTCGGCCCGTACCAGTTGCACAGCGTGCGCACCCTTGGGGCGATGTGGGCGATCACGCCGGGCGGCGTCCGCTCGCCGCCCGTCCAGACGTCGAGGTCCGGGATCGCCCGCCCAGCCCATCTCGGTGAGCATCCTGAGCGTGGCGGGCGCGGTCTGCAGGACCTGCGGGCGATATCTCGAGAGCTCGTCGGCAAGCAGGAACGGGTCCCTGGCGGCATCGGCGCTGAGGGTCACCAGGGTGCCCCCCGTGAGGAGCGGAAGCAGCGTGACGGGTATCGAGGCGTCGAACGACGGCGAGGCGGTACCGATGAACCGGTCACCGACGCTCGGCTCGAGGGCCGCCATCATCCAGGACAGCACCTCGACGAGGGTCCGGTGCTCGATGACCACGCCCTTGGGCGTCCCCGTCGAGCCGGACGTGTAGATGACGTAGGCCACCGACGCCGGCGTAGGCCTCGTCGCTGCGGGTCGGACTGCGTGCGTCGTGGTCCGCGTCGGTGCGACCGCGACGATGCCGAGATCGGTTGCGAGCTCGCGGAGGTGCTCGGGTGCCACGACTGACGTGAGTCCCGCGTCCCTGACGACGAACTCGAGTCGAGGCGGTGGCGCCGAGGGGTCCAGCGGCACCCAGGCGGCACCAGCCGACAGAATCCCGATGATGCCGATGAGCAGGTCGCTGCTCGAGGGGCACAGCAGCCCGACGAGGTCCTCGCCGTGGACGCCGCGCGACACGAGCAGCGCCGCGAGCTCCTGGGACCGCTCCCAGAGCTCGCCGTAGGTCAGCGTGTCGCCGATGCCGGTGACGGCGATGCCGTCTTTGTGAGAGCGGCATGCTCGCCCGATGAGGTCGACGATGGTCACCCCACCACCTGCGCCGGTCATGTGATCCTTTGGACGCGAAGCCACTCCCGCCTGCACATTGCCATTTTCAGCGCGCAACTGAGTGGAGCGTAGCCCCGCAGACGAGGCGTACTGGCGCCGACCCTGCGGGTCACGGCATCGTCAGTCAACAAGTCGCGGCTCAGCTGATCGCCGTCGGGGCCGCGGGACCAGCTCCCCAGCGCAGTTGGGACAACGTCCGTCCAGCTCCTTGGCACACGCCGAGCAAAAGGTGCACTCGTAGCTGCAGATGACCGCGCGACCCGCTGCCTCGAGCTCCACCGAGCAGCGCTCACACGCCGCTTTCATGTCGAGCATTCCCGTCTCCCCTGCTCGTCCCGTCCCGAGATGTGATGCCACGGCCGCAATGTTGTCAGCGTTCCTGGTGACTCGATTGGTTCTCAACGCGTCCGTGGCGCGAGGGCCCGCTGGTGCGTTCGTTCTTGGCCTGCTTCGATCAGCCGGCGGTGGCCGCGCAAGTGCGCGACGTCGTCTCGTGGAAGGTGAAGGATCCCCACATGAGCGACAGTGAGGTCGCCGTGATGTGGCGGCTCGCTGAGCGCGCGGGCGCGTCGGCAGACCGAGCTTGGCCCAGCTTCACGAGTGCCCCGGGGGCGAGGCGGGCAGCGACGCCGCCAGCTGCTGGATCTCGCCAGCGAGACAGATCGACGGAAGCGGGCGGCTGAGGTCCGACAGCGTCGCGCAGATGCTGGCCGTGAGGATGTTCGCACTGCCGATGATGGCCTGGGCGATCGAGCCGTGCCCCGACTGGAGTGCGGCCGCGATCTGTCGGAGGGTGAGCCCGGACGCAAGGTCGCTCGGAACGGAGCTGCCGACCGTGACGTAGTGGCTCGCAACGTCGAGGAATGGGAGCGTTGCCTTGCTGGTCGTGTACGGGGACGCGTCGTAGAGCTCGTACTGGCTCTTGGCCTGGGGCGTCGGCGTCCCGCTGGGCTCACCGGGCGGACCGACCATCTCGACCGGCTCAAAGTCCACGGGTCCGCGATACATCCCGAAGCCGACGGAGCTGAACGAACCTCCAAAGGACAGCGCTGACATGCCTTTGAACGTGCCACCAAGCTCGATCAGGGAGCTCGCGACGACCAGGTTCTCCAGCCCGCACGCGCCGCATCTTGCACTCCAGAGGTACTCGACGACGGGCGTCGCCGTCGGAGTGGTGATGAATGACGACGCCGTCGTCCTCAGGAGCAGCATCGGCTGTCCGCCCTCTCCCACAGTCGATGTCAGCGCGCGGTCCCGGCTCGCCGCAGCGATCGTCGAGACGGCCGAGGCACCTGCGACACCGCCAGGTGGTGACAGCGTCGTCGGGACCGACGCCGCGGTCGTCGTCGGCGGGCCCGGCGAGGTCGTCGAGGGCGAGGAGGCGCCGTTCACGACCTTCGGCGAGAGATGACTGAGCGCGAGGAGGCCCCCGATGATCACGAGCACGCCGATGATCGAGATGATGCTCGTCACGCCCACGAGCCGTCGGTACCTCGACGGCTCTTCGGTGCGAGCACGATCGACCGCCAGCAGCTCGGCAAGTGCCCGCTCGAGCCGCTCGTGCTGCGCCTCGGGGCTCGATGCCGCAGCGGTCCGCGAGCCAGATGTGAGCGTCGTACCCCGCTGGCCGATCGGTGACGCCCCCTGTGCAGTCTTGTCGTCCGACACCCGGTGCCTCCAGCGAAATGCTTCTCGTGCATCTTCTCAGAATGAGACGAAAAGACAAAGCCTTTGACGCACCTAATTCGGGCCCCTGAGTCGCGCGCGAGTGGGTGCTCGGAGGCCGCACCGGATCAACCAGGTGGTCGAACTCGCGCGTCAAGGTTCGCGAGCCACGTCGCTGCCTGTCGCTTCGGCGCCCTCGTGAGCCACGCATCAGCGACGAGCTCGAACAGCTCATCTCGACCAATCGAGCGAAGGTGCGCGATTCGAACCAGGATCGCGGGGTACCCGTTGAAGTGGGGCGTGGTGAAGAACGACGACGACCTGTCCGCGAGCAACGCCTCCTTCGTGTCGAGGTCCGCGACCCGGAACATCAGCACGTCGTCGAGCATCTCGCCCGCGTCGTCCAGCGCGTCACGCCGCCGCGTGCGCTGGCAGCAGTAGAGCTTTCCCGAGACCAGGTACGAGGGTCGCCCGTCAGCAGTGGCCGTGCGCGTCGTGAGCGGCATCGACAGTGCGAGCTGGTCGAGGTCCTTCATGGAGGCGATGGCCCGACTGTAGGGGAAGGTTCACCGTGGACGCCGTGAACGCCGTGCCCGCCACGGCCGCCGAGTGACGATCAGGTCCGCCGTGCCTTCGCGACGTAGTGCCGCGCGCCACCCTGGTCGAGCCACACCCGTATAACGCGGTTCGTTGACGGGTCGTTGAAGAGCTCGTCGGTGACCTGCCAGCCTGCCTCGAGCAGGCCGGTCAGACGACGGCGACGGGATCACTCGGAACGATCTCGTCCACGTGCTCGTCACCGACCGACATCGGATCGATCGCAGCCCTCGGGAGCTTCTTGTCCAGCCACCTCGGGAACCACCAGTTCGACCGACCCAGCATGAACATGACTGCGGGGACAATCGCCATCCGGATCAGCACGGCATCCATGAAGATCCCCGCAGCGAGCCCGAGCCCGAACTCTTTGATGATCCGCTCGCCGCCGGCGAGGATGAAGGACCCGAAGATCATGATCATGATCAACGCCGCGGCGGTGATCGTCTTGCCGGTCGAGGCGAGCCCGTCGCGGACCGCGGTGCGGTTGTCCCCAGACTTCAACCACTCCTCATGGATCCTCGAGATGAGGAACACCTCGTAGTCCATCGAGAGTCCGAAGAGGATTGCGAAGAGCATCACCGGAAGGAACGACTCCACGGGGCCAGGTCGGTTCACGCCGAAGAGGCCCCCCAGCGTGCCGTGCTGGAAGACCGCCACGAGCACGCCGAACGCTGCGCCGATGGACAGGATGTTCATGAGCGCGGCCGTCAGCGGGATGACGATGCTTCGGAACACGAGGGCGAGCAGCAGGAACGACAGCGCCACCACGAGCGCGATGAACAACGGGAGCTTGTTGGACAGCACTCTGGTGAAGTCCACCAGGACTGCCGTCGATCCTCCGACCAGCACCGTGAGCCCGGTGCCGTGCACGGCCGATGGGATGGTCGTGCCCCGCAGCGAGTCGATCAGGTTCGTGGTGGCCGCGTCTTGGGGCGCGGATCTCGGTATGACGTTCAGCAGGCTGACCGTGGTGTCGTCCTTGGGCGGCAGCGTGAACGGCGGGCTCACGGACGCAACGTCGACGTGCGTCGAGATCGCGTCGCGCAGTTGGGCGAGGGTCGACGCGGGGGGCGCCCCGTGGCCCACGACCACGACGGTCAACTGGCCGTTGTACCCCGCTCCGAAGCCCGTGGCGAGCAAGTCGTAGGCGGTCCTCGTGGTCGTCCCGACCGGGTCGTTGCCCTGGTCAGATGAGCCGAGGCGCAGGGAGAAGAACGGGAGAGCGACGAGCACGACGACGATCAGCGCGCCGCCGGCCGCAAGGATCGGGCGCCGAGACACAAAGCCCGACCAGCGCGGCCAGAAGCCCCTGGCGCCTGCGCCGACGATCCGCGGCCCCTCGTTCCTGAGGCGACGACACTGCCGCCGGCTGAGGACCTTCGGGCCGCAGAACCCGAGCATCGCGGGCAAGAGCGTGAGCGCGGCGAGCATCGTGAAGGCGACGCCGATCGAGGCGGAGATCGCCACGCCGTAGAGGAACGAGACGCCGATCGCGAACATCCCGAGCAGCGCGATGCAGACGATCATCCCGGCGAAGAGCACCGCTCGGCCCGAGGTGTTGACGGCCTTGACCACCGCGGCCTCGGCATCGAGGCCCGCGAGCAGCCCTTGTCGATGCCGGGTGACGATGAACAGCGCGTAGTCGATCCCCACTCCCAGACCAATGAGTAGGACGAGCTGCGTGGAGAACTCCGGCATCTTCATCACGTTGCTCAGCAGTCCGATGATGCCGATCGCGGTGCCCAAGGAGAGGAGCGCCGAGGCGAGGGGAAGGAGCATCGCGGCGAGCGAGCCGAACACCAACAAGAGCACGATGCCCGCGAGGAGGATGCCGGGTAGGGAGCCGCCGAGCGACGGCGGGATCGCCTTTTCCGCCACCTGGCCCGAGACCGCGACTTGGAGTCCGCGCATGTCGGCAGACCTGGCCGTGCTCACGAACCGTTGTGCCTCCTTCGTCGACACGCTCGTCGCCCCGACGTTGAAGTTCACGTTCGCGAATGCGACCCTTCCGGCGCTCGAGACCTGGGTGGCTCCCGCGGGAGTGAACGGCGACTGTACGTGAGAGACGTGCGGCAGCAGCGCCACGGTGGCAAGCATCGCGTTGATCTGTTGTTCCACAGCCGGCGACGTCACGGAGAGCCCGTCGGACGTCTCGAACACGATCCGCTCGATGTCACCGGAGTTCTGCGGCGAGACGCGCTGGAGAATGGCGATGGCGTCCGTGGAAGGGGTGTTGGGGAGGCTGAAGCTGTTCGAGAAGTTCGTGCCGATCTCACGTGACGCAAAGGACGTCGCTAAGAGAGCGATGACCCACAAGGTGAGGACGACTCGACGATGACGGAAGCACCAAGAGGCAAGGGTGCGCATGTAGGCGTTCACGCTCCAAGACAGATGTGAAGAGCCATCGAGTCTACGTCGTGCGCTCCTCGAGCCCAGGAAGCCAGACGCTCACTGAGCACGAGTGACTGACCCCCGCATGCCGAGAAGCGTCAGCTGCACGCGCGCAGCGCTGTCACGAAGCCGTCACGGGCTGTACGGGCCGCGAGCACGTCGTCGCTTCAGCAGTGCCCGCCGGCACCGTCGCCGATGAACTCGAAGAGGCGTCGTGGGAGCGGTCTCGTCGGATCCTTTGCAACGAGGCGGTGAGATCCGACCGACGCCGAGGAGTCCGCAACGGACACGAACGCCGTCTCTTTGAATCCTGCAGCGACGAACCACTCCCGGATCGACGGGGTGAGATCCGGCGCCAGGCGGTGCCGCGTCCAGATCGTCGATCCGCCCCCAACGAGGAGCACGGAGAGTCCCCGGATCGTCGATCGAATGTCGTGGTCCGCGACATTCCCGAAGATTCCGCACGCGAGCACCAGCTGCGCGTCTCCAAGAGTGTCGAGCACGGCAGCGTCACCGGCGTCCGCCTGCACGAAGATGACGCCCTCGAGTCCGAGCGTGTCGATCTGGCGCCGACCCACGTCGACCAATCCTCCCTCGAGCTCGATCAGTTCCGCGCGGACGTCGGGGCGCCGCGGGTGGTGCTCGAGGACGCCGAGAAGGTCGCGGCCGTCGCCGGCGCAGAGACTGATGATGCGGATCTCCCCTGCTGGTGCGGCGTCGAGGCAGTCAGCGATCAGGCCCCTGACGGCGACGAGCCGGCGGCTGAGCGACGAGACGGGGTCGTCGTAGGCGCGGTGCCACGCCCTCCAGTGGGCATCGCCTGCTGAGCGAGTGTTGTCCTCTGCGATGGGCGGATATTTTCAGGCGATGTACCGTCGCGTCGAGTTCAGTCGCCCTTGGACCCCTCAGGAGGGCCCGCCTGGGCCCCGATGATCGGTTCGAACCTCGTCGCGTAGCGCTCGAAACGGGCCTGCCACGCCGGCTCGTCGGGGACGGTGCCCGCCAGAAGGTCGAGACAGTCCTCCCACCCCGCCGCGTTCCTCGCCGCCGATGCCGGATCGAGCACGTCGGTCAGAAGGAGCCTTGTCCCGCCGTCGTCGTCGAGAAGCTCGAAGCGAAGCGTCTCTGGTCCCCACGTGTAGACGAGGAGACGAGGGGCATCGAGCTCGAGCACCTCGCCCGTCAGCGTCATCTCGATCACCTCGGGCGGAAACGGGAACGACAGCACCGCACCGACCCGCCAGGTTCCCCCGTCGACGAGGATCTGGCACGGGAACCACGTGTCGAGCTTCTCGGGCTCGGTCAGCGCGCGCCACACGACGGCGGGCGGATCGGTCAGTCGCCGCTCGAGTCGGATCGATGGTCGATCCCCCTCGGTCTTGAGGACAGGCTCGGTCATGTGCGCTCCCTTTCTCTCTCCAGGGCGCCCTGGAGTCGATCGAGCCGATCGGACCACAGGTCGCGGTACGTGGCAATCCATGCGTCGAGCTCCACGAGCGGCTCGGGCTTCACCCGGTAGAGGCGGCGCTGCCCGTCCGCTCGCACCGCGACCAGTCCGGCGTCGCGGAGCACGCGAAGGTGCTTGGAGACGCCGGGCTGGCTCTGTCCCAGCCGAGCGGCGAGCTGGCCGACAGGACTCTCGCCCTCGCGCAGCACGTCGAGGATTGCCAGGCGGTGGGGCTCGGCAAGCGCCTGGATCGTCGAGCTCGTGGTCACCGCAATATATAACTAGATGGATATATAACTGTCAAGACAGATATTCTGGTGACGTCGCGCGAGCAGGGCTCACGCAGGGATCGATGCCAGCTCGACAGCTCGTGCGAGAAACGCGGTGACGTCGCCCTCGTGGTACACGCGCTCGCTGCGCTCGATGCCGTCCAAGAAGCGCTGGTACACGACGGCACCGAGGAGCGCCGCGAACGGCCGAATGAGGCGCCATGCTCGGTGGGGGTCGGCGTCCGGACACGCGTGCTTCCACGCATCGAGCCAGTACGCGATGAGCTCGTCGCGGAACGGCGTGCCCGGTCGCTCAAGGACCGCGACATCGAGGATCGGGTGCCCGACCGCGGAGTCTCCCCAGTCGAACCAGATCGGCCCGGCCCCTTCGACGATCCTCGCGTTGCCGCTGTGGGCGTCGGTGTGGACGAGGACGTCGTCCATCCCGCACTCGACGATGGCTCGCACCCTCGAGTCTGCGTCCTCGACGAGCGCTCGAAGCTCGGGATCCTCGGGTGCCCGCGCGTCAACCACCGCGCCGGCTGCGGCGAGCAGTGCCGGCCAGCGTCGATCGGGGACGCCGGAGGCGAGGAGCTCGCTGGTTCTCGACACCGTCGTCAGCTGGATGGCGATCAGCGTGTCGATGAGCTGCTTTCGCTCGCCGATCGTCGCGTCGTAGCCGTCGCGACCGGGGAGGGACTGAAGGAGCAGTCGGTGTCCGTCGTGGCCCAGCAGCCTCGGCACGGCCCGGTCCGACAGCACCCGCAGGACCTGGGCCTCGTGGCTGAGGAAGGGCGGGAGGCACTTGAGCCAGACCTCGCCGACGGCAGTTGGCACCGACCAGATCGCCGAGAGGTTCCAGGTTCGATGCTGGACCGGCGTCCCGGTCACCGGGACAACCGAGGCCACCCATTCGAGATCGAGGCTCGGACCTCCAGGTCGCGCCCAGGGCATGCGCATCGGGCTCTCGTCGAGCACGACACCTTCGGGAACGGGCCCGAGATCGAGCGGCAGGGCGTCGGGCGACGGACCGACCTGCTCAGCGAGGTATCGGACCGTCCCCCCATATGTGGCGCCCGGCGGCGCGCTGACGTCGAGGAGCCTGAGCACGGCGAGGTGCGGGAAGCATCGAGAGATCGGCTCGGTGTCCTGCCACCAGGGCGTCGCAACCCCGAAGGGCCCGATCGAGCCGAGGAGTCGCGCATCGTTCGCCACGACCAAGGTGACGGTTCGAGTCGACGCTGGCTCGATGTCCATTTCGCCGACCGTAGACCCAGGCTCAGCCCAAGGGCGGCGAGCGTCCACGCGACCACTACAGGTAGTAGGAGTTGTCCTTCGTGCACATCTGCCGACGTTCGAGGTCGGCGCACTCTCGGCACGCCGGTGCCTGTCGTTTCTCCGACGACTCGAAGTGCTCTGTCGGCCAGTACGTGCAGTTTGAGCAGAAGTGCCACGGATACGTGCCGTCGCCCTTATGTCGTCGAAAGTCAGCCTTTGCCACGGCAACCTCATACTACGTGGGCTCGAGCACTCCTTCGGGCGGGAAACCCATTCGTAGTTGAGCGATGCGTACCAGTCTCCCTGACCTGCGCGGTGAGATCGAGCCAGCTGCCACGTGGGACAGAGGGGGTCGATGCCGCGCTCAGGACCTGGTCACCGAGCTCTCTGAGCCGGTGCAGACGTGTCGTACGGCGCCGCCGGGCTCCTCTGCGAACACCGAGACCTTCGAGTGCTGCGTGCCATTCTCATCCTTGCGCCAAGGTCGCGCTTGAGCCCGCGATTCGGCCCTGCTGAGACGTCGCAGGTTGGCCTAGCCACGGCACCCCGTGCTCACGCGCGGGACTGAGCGGTGCCGCCGCAGCGACGGCGAGATCGGCGTCTGGGACTTGGTGCGGGACTATTGCGTTGCAGCGATCGATCCACATCGTGCACATCGGGCCACCGGAGCCCAGGGGACGCCAGATGTGCCGACGGCGCCGCGACGCTGGCTGGCATTCGCCAGCGGTTGGCGGGCGCGAACAGCTACTTAGAGGTGCCGCCGCACTCCACGACCCTCGCCGTACCAGGGGCGACGGTGGAAGTCGTGCTCGCGAGGACGTGGTACTGCATGCACTGCGTCGTGCGACCCTTGAGGGAGGGGATGGAGTACCTACTCGTCTGCACGGGAGCGTAAGAGTGCTCAATGACTCCGAGATAGATCGAGAACGATGTCATTGCGACGCTGAGCATCACGCCGACACTCGCAATCACTCGAATTGACACTCATCCTCCTCCGCGAAAGGTGACTCTAACTGACATCGTCATTTCCGTCCAGTGAGATCAAGCGAAGTATGAACGCGGTGTGTCATCTCCATGTTTCGATCCTCGAAGGGATCGCGCACGGAAGGACATCGAACGACTCACGGTCACCGCGTGGGGGTAAAACACCATGCAGAGACGGCAAAACCACGTGTGACGAGCAGGAGCTCACACTCCCCTCGTCACACCTCGCCATCCCCGTCGCGTCGGTTTCCAGGTCCGCCCTCGGGCACTTTTCGAGTCCAATCTGCGTCCATCGACTTCGCCCACAGATCCGAATGGTTTTCGATGTACACCGACAGATCTCGCAAATGGCGATCTACCTGACGAACCACATTGGCGTCAGAGGTCTGCAACCAGGGCTGGCCTTGCACGATTTCGAAGCGCCAGCGTTGTGCTCATTTTGCGCCATCCGCGCGCCGCGGCTCACCTTGCGCGCCGCGTGGCGCCACCTCCGCGGCGTCGTACGGACGCAAGGCGGTCGCGTGACGTGCCTTAGTCGAATCGACGAGCCGATTCACCGTGCGGCCGCCGAGCGCCGGCGTGGCTTGCGAGTCGACCCCGAGATGACGCCACTTCGCGGTAGCGTTGTGTAAATGCGTCGCCTGCCAGAGGAGGACCCTGGCACCCCTGATCTGCGGTCCCCCATTCGCTACGTCCTGTGGCTCGCCAGGCTCCAATGGCGCGAGCTTGCCGGCGGGACCTTCTTTGGCATCCTGTGGATGGTCTCCCAGCTCCTGGTGTTCGTCGCGATCGGCGATGCCATCGGCAGCGGGGTCCTGTACCAGCGACTTGGCACTCTGCTGGTCTGGTCGGGCGTCGTTGTTGGCCTCGGCTGTCTCCAGGCGTTCAGCGGGAGGATGCGCCACCGCTACGCCGTGACGAACTGGCTCGAGGCGTCGTATCGATCGATCCAGCTCCTCGGCCGTCACGCTGCTGCGACGGGCCCTGCGCTGCCGGCGGCCATTCCCTCAGGCGACGTCGTCAACACGGTCGCGTCCGACGCGATCCGGGTCGGTGGGATGTTCGACGTCTCGGCGCGATTCGCCGGGGCCGTCGTCTCGTGGCTCGTGATCGCGGGGTTCCTCTTCGCGTCCAACGTCATGCTCGGTGTCATTGTGCTCCTGGGTGTCCCCATCCTCATGGTCCTCACCGTGCCCCTGATGCGCCCGCTGCACTCGACCCAGGCCGTGCAACGCGAGGTCGTCGGGAAGCTCACTGCTCTCGGTGCCGACACGGTTGCGGGTCTTCGCATACTGCGGGGTGTCGGCGGCGAAGAGGAGTTCCTGGGCCGCTACCGAGCGAGAAGCGACGTGGTCCGGCTCGCCGGCAACAAGGTCGCCTCACCCCAGGCGCTGCTCGAGTCCGGACAGGTGCTCTTGCCGTCGATGCTGGTCGCCGCCGTCACCATTCTCACGGCGCGACTCGTCGTCGGGAAGTCACTCGGGGCCCAGCAGATGATCACGTTCTACGGACTAAGCGCGTTCCTCACCATGCCGCTGCGCACCGGGATCGAGGGCATCATCGCGGCAACTCGCGGACTGGTTGGCGCACGCAAGGTGATCGCGGTCCTCGCCGTCCAGCCGTGGACCTCGACACCCTCCGAGCCGGCGTCGTCGCCGCGGGTCGGCGGATCGCTGCTCGATCCGGCTTCGGGATTCGCCGCAGCCGGCGGACAGGTCACGGCACTCGTCACCGAGACCCCGGAAGAAGCACAGGCAATCGCGGACCGTCTCGGTCGCTTCGCGCCACCGGGTCCGTCAGCGCGCAGCGCTGCGTCGCTCGGTGGTGTGGCCCTCGAGGATCTCGATCTCGAGGAGGTTCGCACGCGCGTCGTCGTCAGCGACGTCGAGCCGAGGCTCTTCACCGGACCCCTACGAGAGGAGCTGGCGCCGCACGCGCGGTTCAGCGACGCCGAGATTCTCACGGCTATCGGGCACGCGAGCGCCGAGGACGTGCTCGATGCGCTCTCGAACGGCCTCGACACGGACGTCGAGGAACGTGGGCGCAGCTTCTCGGGTGGCCAGCGCCAACGGCTGGCGCTCACTCGGGTCCTCCTCATGGACCCTGAGTTCCTTGTCCTTGTGGAGCCCACCTCGGCGGTGGACACTCATACGGAAGGTCGCATCGCGAGTCGGCTCCGTGAAGCTCGAGGTTGCAACGGCACGGTCATCGCCACGACGAGTCCGCTCCTCTTGGAGCGCGCGGATCAGGTCGTGTTCATCGTGGACGGGTCAATTGTCGCGGCCGGGCCGCACCGCGAGCTGCTCGACTCGGTGCCCTCCTACCGCGCGCTCATCTTGCGGGGGAACGACGCATGAGCATGCTCCCGATCGCGTCCTCGGACCAGGTCCGCTCGCACGGCATGGGGCTTGCCCGTAGCTACCGGCGCGATCTCGTCCGGATGCTCTCGCTGTACGCGCTGGCCGCGGTGGCTGGCCTTGTCGGCCCATGGGTGATCGGCCAGCTGACGAATGACATCCAGTACAAGCAACTGACGGTCGGTCGCGCCGACGTGCTCGTCGGAGCCCTGTTCGGCGCCGCGGTGATCCAAAGCGTCTTCACCTTTCTGTCGCGTCGGCGGAGCTACGTCTTCGGCGAGACCGTCTTCGCTCGCTTGCGCGAGGAGTTCCTCGGCCACGTGCTCGGCCTGCCGCTCTCGACGGTCGAGCGCGCCGGCACCGGCGATCTGCTGAGCCGCACCACGAACGACATGGACGCGTTGTCGCGGACGGTGCGCTTCGCGGCACCCGAGTGGATGGTCGCACTGCTCACCGCAGCACTCACCTTCGTCGCGATGGTGATCGTCGCCCCCCTCGCCTCGCTGGGCGTCTTCGCGGCCGTGCCAATCCTGTACCTTTCGACGCGCCGATACCTCCGGTACGCGCCAGCTGGATACTTGCGAGAGCGCGCTGCCTACGCGACGATGTCCGGCACGATCTCAGAGACCGTCGATGGCGCCAAGACCATCGATGCGCTGCGACTCTCAAACCGCCAGTCACGTCGGGTCGATGCCGACCTCGGCGAGGCGTACGACGCCGAGATGTACACGCTCGCGCTCCGCCTGCGCTGGTTCCCGTCAGTCGAGTTCGCCTACACGCTGGCCGTCGCGACCACGCTGCTGTGGAGCGGGATCCTCGCCTATCACCACGTGATCGGGATCGGCGCGGCGACGGCCGACACCATCTACGCGGTCGCCCTCATGGACCCCGTTGACCGGGTGATCTCGTGGCTGGACGAGCTGCAGGTCGGCTCAACGTCGATGGCAAGGCTGATCGGCGTCGCCTTCGTGGAGGACGATCGCGCCCCGACGGGCGAGACGCCCGTGGACGAGCGAATCGAGGCCCGGGACGTCCGCTACGCCTACCGCGAGGGCCACGACGTGCTGCGGGGCGTGACGCTCGGTCTCGCGCGAGGTGAGCGGGTCGCGGTCGTCGGGCCCTCCGGGGCCGGCAAGTCGACGCTCGGACGCCTCCTCGCTGGCGTCGACCGACCGCGAACCGGTTCGGTCGAGGTCGGCGGCGTGCAGCTCGTCGACCTCGAACTCGACGACCTCCGGGGGCACGTCGCGCTCGTGACCCAAGAGCACCATGTCTTCATCGGCACTGTTGCCGACAACCTCCGGCTCGCCAAGCCCGACGCCTCGCTCGCTGAGCTGCGCGCCGCGCTCGAGGCCGTCGACGCCCTCGAGTGGGCCGAGCAGCTCCCCGAGGGACTTGAGACCGAGCTCGGCTCGACCGGATTCGCCTTGTCGCCCTCCCAGGCACAGCAGCTGGCCCTGGCGCGACTGGTCCTCGTCGATCCGCACACTTTGGTGCTCGACGAGGCGACGAGCCTTCTCGACCCGCGCGCCGCCAGGCATCTCGAGCGATCGCTGTCGGCAGTCCTTGCCGGGCGCACCGTCGTCGCGATCGCGCACCGGCTCCACACGGCCCATGACGCCGACCGCGTGGCCGTCGTGGCCGACGGCATGATCATCGAGCTTGGGACGCACGAAGAGCTGTTGTCGAGCGACGGCGAGTACGCCGCGCTCTGGGCATCCTGGCGGAACGATCATGGCGGCGACGTGGTCCTGCAGCCATGACGGAGTCGTCCTCCACGCTCGACGCGGGTGCCGCCGCACGCTGCACCTTCCGCCTGGTGCTGGAGCACGACACCGTCGAGGCGGTGCAACGAACCGTCGAGCGCGACGAGGCGGTGCTGCGGCGCACCGAGGCGGCGGGGGCCCATCGTCGCTCCGTCGCCCAGTCGCTGCTCGAGCTGCATGCCGAGCGAGCCACCGACGCGGCCCGTGACACCGCACGGACGCTCGAGGCCATCGCGTCGGATGACCTCGACCTCATTGTGTCGCCGTCGCTGCCACGAGACGTCGTCGGTCGGCGACACGGCGCGCCGTCCTTCCTGGTTGCGCGCCGGGACGGCGCGTCGACGAGCTGGCTACCCGTCGACGTCCACAACCACTTCGTGACGAACGAGGGCACCGGGTCATTCCTCGCCTCCGAGCTCGCGACACCGCTGCTCGCCGAAGCCACGGCGCGCACGGGGCGTCGACTCCGAAAGGGGGGCGCCTGGCGAGTCGACCTCCTCCGTCTTGCCCACCACCACCGGCACCTCGAGTCGCTCGGCGCGGCGGGCGCGGCGCGTCCGTTCGCGGGAATCGTGGATCGAGGCTCGACACTGTGGTGGTTCGCGCTTGACGACGCGGTGGACGAGGCGAGCTCGGCACTGGCCCTCTACGACGCGAGGTTCGCCGAGCGGGTCGCACTACTGGCCGCGACCGAGGCGCGCAACGCCGAGCCTGACCTGCCTCGCCCGGGGGCGTCGTGGTGGCACCGCGAGTGCGAGTCCTGCCCCTATCGCGTGTTCTGCCATGCGACGCTGGCCGCGACCGACGACGTCAGTCTGGTGCGATTCACCGACGGCCCCGACCAGACGCTGCTCCGGGCCGTCGGCATCTCGACTCGGCGCCAGCTCGCTGCGATCAGCCTGGAAGAGGTTGCCCACGGCGTCGCGACACGCGATGAGCCAAGCAACGCACAAACGCCGAGCGGCATTGCACTCGGCCGACAGGTGCACGACGCTGCTCGACTCGTGCGCCGGGCACGAGTCGAGGTGAGCGGCTCGCTGCTGCGGCTCGTGGACGCCGAGTCACTCGACGCACGACGACGTGATGTCGAGATCGACTTCGACATGGAGAGCTACAACAACGTGACCTACCTGTGGGGCGCCTTCATCACGTCGCGACGCGAGGTCGCAGGGATCGAGGACGGCTACCGCTCGTTCGCCGAGTGGGGACGGCTGACCACGGCGTCGGAGGCCGAGCTGTTCGTCGCGTTCTTCGACTGGCTCGCCGCGACCGTCGACGCGGTGCTCGCCGCGGGCAGGACCGTGGGGCTCTACTGCTTCTGGGAGCACGCCGAGCTTGCCCAAGTGCGGCGGGCGATGTCCTCGGGCGTGCTCGGTCTGCCGACGACCGCGGAGCTCGACGCGGTGATCGGGGCTCCGCTGATCGACGTCCACGAGCTCGTCACGACCCAGATCCAGACCGCTGGGCCCGCCGGCCTCAAGGTGGTGGCGTCGGCCGCGGGCTTCTCGTGGCGCGACGAGGCACCGAGCGGCGAGGCGTCGATGGCCTGGTACGAGGACGCCCTCGGCGACGACGAGGTGCTGGCGCGAGCCGCGACCGCGAGGATCCTCGCCTACAACGAGGACGACTGCCTCGCGACGAGGTCGCTCCGTGACTGGCTGGAAGGTCCGGCGCACGATCTCCCCCACGTCGAGGATGCCCGCCTGGCCGACTCGTAGGCTCGCTCGTCATGGCCGCTGAAGGAGCTTCTCCCGCGCTGTCGCGGCGCGAACTCATCGAGTGGCGCCGGCGACTGCTTGGTGGTGACTGGCGTGTCGTGGACCTGGAGTTCTTCCAGGTGCTGCTCGCGGTCCTCAACGTGGCGACGGTGCTGCTCGCCACGACGCTCGTCGTCGCGATGACACGCGGCGACGGCAACGTCCGGGTCTCAGTCCTGTTCGTGGCCGCGCTGGTCGTCGGGGTCGTCCTCATTCGAGCCGGCGCGCGAACCGGGCTGCAGGCCGCGGAGCGGCGGACCGCCGCGGTGGCCGCGGCCGCCGCTCGGACCGAGCTGCTCGACGCCATCGCTCGGGGGGCTCCCGTGCGAGCGGGGGTCGCTGCCACCTTCGTCGCGCGCAGCGCCGTGGACGTGGGGGTCTACTTGGCTCGCGCCCTGCCCGCGAGGGTTGCCGCGATCTTCGTGCCGATCGTGATCCTCACCACCATGGGGTTGATCGACCCCCTCTCGGCGGGGATCGCGGCGACGGTCGCGCTCGTGGTGCCCCTCGTCATGATCGTCCTTGGTCGGCGCGCCGCAGCCGAGGCGGAGTCCGGGCTCGCGAGGCTCCGCTCGCTTGGTGGTCGCGCCCTCGAGCTGCTCGACGGCGCCGTGGAGCTTCGCGCCCTCGGCGCGGTCGAGCGCGGCAAGGACGAGATCTCGGCGGCAACGGCGCGAATGGTCGAGTCGACGCGCCGCTCGTTGCGCCTCGGCCTTTCGTCGGCGACCAGCCTCGACGTCCTCGCTGGCGCGGCCGTCGGGCTCGTGGCAATGGTCGACGGGTTCAGGCTGCTGGACGGCTCGATGGGTCTCGGCCACGCACTCGCTTCGGTGCTCTTGACCGTCGAGGTCTTCGCGCCGCTCCGCGCAGCGGGTGCCTCGTTCCACGCCGGTGCAGACGGGCGCGCGGCGCTCTCGATGCTCGTCGCGGCGAGTGCGGCAGCCGCGCCCCGGCGACCCGAGCCCAGAACACCGTTGCCGGCGATCGCGTCGGCACCTGCGGTCGTGTCGCTCCACGACGTCGCGCTCATCGCGACCCCGGGCGGGCCGGTTGTGACGAAGGACCTCTCCGTCACGGTGCCCGCGGCAGGCAGGCTCGTGGTGACGGGTCCGACGGGATCGGGAAAGTCCACCTTGCTGCGCGCACTCATGGGCGCGCCGCTCGTCGCAGGCGGCGATCTGCGAGTCGGCAACGCCACGCCCGTGGGTCTCTCGCCACGCCAACGCAGCGCGCTGTTCGGCGTGGTCGACCAGCAGCCACTGGTGGTCTCGGGCTCGATCAGGGAGAACCTCGAGCTCGGCCAGTCGGCGCTTGATCTTGGCCTGCTCGCTGACGTGATCGCGAGATGCGGCCTCTCGGCGCTCGTCGCGCGATCGACACAGGGCCTCAACCAGCAGGTCGGCGAGGAAGGTCGGCTGCTGAGCGCCGGGGAGCGTGCGCGGCTCGCGCTCGCGCGCGTGGTGCTTCGCAAGCCCGGCGTGCTGCTCGTCGATGAGATCGGCGCGCACCTGGACGACGCCGCGCTCGCCGAGCTTCGCGCAGGCCTGCGTGACTTTCTCGCGTCGTGCACGGTCATCGAGGTGGCCCACGATCGACCGCTGCTGGCTGCCTCGCCGCGACTTGACCTCGCCGCGCTCGTGGTGTCCCCGTGACGACAGGACCCTCCGTGCTGCTCACGACCACGCTGCAACGGGGTGCGCCGGCTCGCCGGGTGGTCGTGCGAGCGGTCCTGTGTGGCGCGATTGCACAGCTGGCGGGCATCGCGCTCGTCGGCGGAGCAACCGGCCTCCTGACGTGGTCGTCGATGCGGCCTGGTCTCTCGACTGTCGTCGGGCTGCTCGTCGCCGTCGAGGTCGTCGCGTTCCTCCGTGCACCATTGCGACACGCAGAGCGCGTCGCCGCACACGATCTCGGGCTTGGCGGTCTCAGCGGATGGCGTACATGGCTCTTGGAGAGCGTGGCGACGTGGTCACCCTCGCGCCTTGCCGCCGCGAGGACGGGCGACCTCCTCGCACGGTGCCTCGAGGACACCGATCGCCTCCAGGACATGTGGGTCAGCGTCCTCGTCCCCGCGGCGTCCTCGGTGCTGGCCCTCCTCGCGGCGTCTGTGCTCATCGCGATCGCCGTCCCCCTCGCCGGTGCGGGTCTCGCCATAGCGACCGTGCTCGTCGTCACGCTCGCGGCGAGACGCGCACGGCGCGCCGTGGAGCTCGGAGTCGAAGAAGCGCGACTTCGCGGCAGCGTCGCCGCGCGAGTCGTCGAGTTCACCCATGCCGCCGGGTCACTCGCCGCACTCGGCGCGAGCTCGCGGCACGCGGCGGCCACGACCGCGCTCGTTGATCGAGCCGATCACCTTGCCGCGCGGCGAGCGGCGTCAGCCTCCATGCTGTGCGTCGTCGCGGGCTTCGCAGGTGGCGCCTCGCTGCTCACCGCCGTCGCCGCGGCCCGACTGCCGACGTCGCACCCCGGTCTCGCGGCTGGCGTGGTGCTCGCGACGCTGGCCTGCACCGAGCTGCTGGTCGGGATCCCCGCCTTGCTCGACTCGCTCGGGGCCGTCGCGGGCGCAGCCGAGCGGCTGGGCTCCCTCGCAGAGCCGGTCAGCAACGGCACGACGCGCGCACGGCGGGGGGACCTCGAGCTTCGCGAGGTCGACGTCACTGCCGGGGCGGATGGACCCGTGCTCCTCCGCGGGGTGAGCCTCGTGGCGGCGCCGGCGAGCACGGTGTCGGTCCTCGGTCCGACAGGGTCCGGCAAGTCGTCCCTGCTCGCGGTCGCCTCGCGGCTGGAGCAGCCCGCCGGCGGGACGATTTCGCTCGACGGGGTCGACGTCGGTGACCTCGAGGAGGCATCGCTTCGCGAGCGGCTCGCGTGGCTCTCGGCCACCCCGACGCTGCTCGAGGGCCGCGTGCGAGACGTGCTCGACGTTGGGCGGGGCATCCATGAGGCCGACCTGCGGGCCGCGATCGAGCGCGTTGGCCTCGCCGACGTCCTCGAGGACCGAGGTGGCCTCGACGCGGTCATCGGCCCGAGGGCCATGGACCTGTCGGGCGGCGAGCGGCGGCGGCTCGCGCTCGCGCGACTCCTCGCTGGACGCCCCGACTGCTTCGTCCTCGACGAGCCCACGGCCGGGCTCGATCGAGACGCGGTCAGCGTCGTCCTGCGCGCGCTCGATGACACCCGTGCCGCCGTGCTGGTCGCCACCCACGACGACCAGGTCGCCGCGTGGTCGTCGACGGCGCGATCCGTCGATGGCTGGTCGGTGAGCGACTAGCCGTTGATCGCCTGCATGGCTCGCTCGGGGTAGCGGTCCCCCGCAGCCGCCCCCGGTGCAAAGGCCTCGTCAAGGGTCGCGAGCGCCTCGTCGGTGAGCTCGATCGAGTCGGCCGCGACGTTCTCCTCGAGATACGTGCGGCGCTTGGTCCCCGGGATCGGCGTGACGTCGTTGCCACGGCCGAGGACCCACGCGAGTGCGACCTGTGCGGTCGTGGCACCGACGGCCTCGGCGACCTGCTGCACCACCGCGACGAGTGTGGCGTTCTTCGCGGCGTTGTCCTCCTCGAAGCGGGGGTGCTGTCGACGCGTGTCGGTGGCTCCGAGGTCCTCGGGCCCGCGCACGGTCCCGGTGAGGAACCCGCGCCCGAGCGGGCTGTAGGGGACGAAGCCGATCCCAAGCTCGCGGCACGTGGCGAGCACCTCGGCCTCGGGGTCCCTCGTCCACAAGGAGTACTCCGACTGCACCGCAGACAGCGGGTGCACGCCGTGGGCGCGTCGGATCGTGGGCGCGGACGCCTCGGAGACGCCGAGGTGCCGGACCTTGCCCGCCTCGACGAGCTCGGACATCGCGCCGAAGGTCTCCTCGACGGGAACGCCACGGTCGACGCGGTGCTGGTAATACAGGTCGATCGTCTCGATCCCGAGCCGCTGGAGCGACGCGTCACAGGCCGCGCGCACGTAGTCGGGGCGGCCGTTGATCCCGACGAAGCTGCCATCAGCGAGGCGCTCGTTGCCGAACTTGGTGGCGACCACGTACGCGTCACGATTGCCCTTGATCGCGGCGCCCACGAGCACCTCGTTCGTGTGCGGGCCGTACATGTCGGCGGTGTCGAGGAAGTCGACGCCGAGCTCGAGCGCCAGGTGGATCGTCGCGATCGACTCGACGTCGTCGCGCTCGCCGTAGAAGTCGCTCATCCCCATGCACCCGAGTCCCTGCGCGGACACCTCGAGCCCCTGTCCCAGCACGCGTCGTCGCACGTGGCCTCCCTTCGTCGCGAGCAGCATACGGACGACTGCACGGCCGATCGCTCGCCGCGTCGGGCACGCGCTACGGTCGCCGGGTAAGCACGGGGCGCCGGCACCTCGGTGCACCACGGCGTTCGACGCTCACCGGCACCCCAAGGGAAGGCACGAGATGCAGCGACTCACCACGCCCGAGGAGCGGTTCACCGCGCTCGAGGGCTTTGACTTCCCCGTCGCGACCGCCGAGGTCCCCGACCCGACCGGGGGCGACCCGCTGCGCCTTGCCATGGTGGACACGGGAACATCGAGCTCCGGGGAGGTCGTGGTCCTGCTCCACGGCGAGCCGACCTGGTCCTACCTCTACCGCTCGATGATCCCGCCGCTCGTGGCCCGCGGCCATCGGGTGGTCGCCCCTGACCTCATCGGGTTCGGCCGCTCCGACAAGCCGGCGTCGCGCGACGAGCACACCTACGCGCGACACGTCGAGTGGCTCCGAGCCGCGCTCTTCGACGTCGCGGGGCTCGACGGCGTCACGGTGTTCGGCCAGGACTGGGGCGGGCTCATCGGCCTGCGACTGGTGGCCGAGCACCCCGAGCGCTTCGCGCGCGTCGCGATGGGCAACACCGGCCTGCCGACCGGCGACGAGCGGCCCAACGAGGCGTTCCTCGCGTGGCAGCAGTACTCCCAGTCGACGTCGAGCTTCGAGGTCGGGCGGATCGTCGCGGGCGGCTGTGCGCGAGGTCTCGACCCCGCCGCGGTCGCCGCCTACGACTCGCCGTTCCCCGACGACGCCTCCAAGGAGGGCCCGCGACAGATGCCCACGCTCGTCCCGACGTCGCCGGCGGACCCAGCGGCGGCAGCGAACCGCGCCGCGTGGGACGCGCTAGCGCGCTTCGAGCGGCCGTTCCTGTGCTGCTACTCGGACGGCGACGCGATCACGAGAGGGGCGGACCGCAAGTTCCTCGAACGCGTCCCGGGGGCAGTCGGCCAGCCCCACGCCACGCTCGAGGGTGCGGGGCACTTCCTCCAAGAGGATGCCGGCGAGGCGCTGGCCGAGGTCCTCTGCAGGTTCATCGACCGCAGCTAGCGCGGTGCCGTGCCGACGGCGTTGAAGCAGAGGAGGATCGGACCCGCCGGTCCCCAGCCGATGCGCGTCACCGACGCGTTGTCGAGGCGCAGGCGCAGCGCGACCGTGGCGGGCGCGTCGAGCGCCCAGGCCACGGCCGCCTTGATCGGGCTCACGTGGCTCACGACGACGACGTCGCCGTCCTCGCGGCGCGCGCCGGACCCCGCCTCGGCGAACAGCGCCTCGCACGCCGTGGCGACCCGCACCCCGACGTCGGCGAGGGACTCGCCGCCCGGCCAGCGATGCGTCGCGTCGTCGCGGACCGCGGCCCAGAACGTGGCGCTCACCTCGTCGATCCGACGGCCCTCGAACCCGCCGTAGTCGAGCTCGACGAACGACTCGTCCACGGTCGCCGCGAGACCCGTCGAGAGCAGCTCCGCGGTCTCGCGGGCCCGCCGCAACGGGCTCGTGCGTAGCTCGACGACCTCGCCCAGCAGCTCGGTGACGCCGGTCACCTGCTCGCGCCCGACCTCGTCGAGGGCCACGTCGCTTCGCCCGACGAGGCGCCGCTCGCGGTTCCACTCGGTCCGGCCGTGCCGCACGAGCACGAGGCTCACCGGGTCAGCAGCCGGCCGCACTCGTCGCAGACCACGATCGTGCCCTCCGGCGCGTGGGCGAGCTGGTCCACGATCGCCGCGGGCACCGCGAGGCGGCAGCCACCGCAGCGACCGTTGACGAGCCTCGCGGCCCCGATCCCTCCGGTACGCGCCGCGGCGGCGTCGTAGCGCGCGAGCGTCGCGGCGTCGATCGCGCCGGCGAGCGCAACGCGTGCGGCGGCGAGGGCGTCGAGCCGCGCGGTCGCCGACGAGCGCTCGTCGTTGACCGAGGCCTCCGCGCGCTCACGGCGAGCGGCGGCGTCGAGGGCGGTGGCCCGCAGCTTCTCGAGCTGCTCGTCGAGGGGCTCCAAGAGCTCGTAGATGCCGAGGAGCTCCTCATCGAGCTGGTCCCCTCGCGCGACGAGGGCGTCGCGCTCGTGGGCCATCGCCTCGAGCTCGCGACCTGCTCCCGTCGACTCGTCGAGCCGCCGGGCGATCGCCGACGCCCGGTCCCTCGCGCTCGTCGCGTCGCGCTCGAGCTCCCCGGCGCGGGCGGTGAGCGGCGCTCGGTCCTCGTCGAGCGCACGCATCGCCGCGGTGGCGGCCGCGAGCTCGGCCACCGTGGCGTCGAGGTCGGCCTGAGAGGCGGGGTGGGCGACCTCGTGGCGAGTCCGGACGATCGACTCGTCGTGGTCCGCGAGCGCGAGCAGGGCCTCGGTCACGCGTGCCACGATGCCACTTCTGCGAGCCCGAGTCCTCGCGCGAGGGAAAACGCCTTCTCGAGCCCGCCGCGAAGGGCCGGCTCGCATCGCTCGAGGGCGGCGTCGGGGAGGAACCACGACACGTCCGTGCTCTCGCCCTCGGACAGCTGCAGCTCGGTTCTCTGGGCGACGAGCAGCCAGCGGCAGTCGAAGTGACGGTGGGACCGGGGCCCGTCGTGGACGTTCACGTGGGCGAGCAGCGGTGGCTCGAGATGGCTGGACGCAAGGCCGGTCTCCTCGCGCACCTCGCGGACTGCCGCGACGCAGGGGGGCTCGCCAGGCTCGACGTGGCCGCCCGGCTGCACCCAGATCCCGAGGAGCCGGTGCCGGTGCAGCACGACGCCCAGGCTGGAAAGGACGAACGCCGACGCCGTCACGTGCTCGGGCTGGGCGTCCTCGTCGAACGGGCGCGCGAACGTCTCGAGGACCCTGAGCGTGGCTCGGCGATCCTCGTCCTCGACGGCGTCGGCGGCGTCGAGCCCGGCGAGGGCGTCTGCGAGGGCGGCTGCGCGCGCGTCGCTCGTCACCGTCGCGTCAAGGCGCGCACGCTCGGGGGCACCGGGATCGACCGGCTCGCCATGGCTCCGTTGGTCGCCGCGACGGGCGAGCCGTAGACGAGCGAGGCGGGGACGTCGCCCGCCCAGACCTCCGAGTCGATGTCCGCTTGGTCGTCGTCGGTCGGGCCTTCGGACACCTTCGCGCTTGCCTCGGCGATCGTCATCGCGAGGACGGCGGTCAGCGCGAGCTCGCGGTCGTTCGGCCGTCGCACCTCGGCGCTGCGGCCTGGCAGCACGGCCTCGACCAGCACGTCGAGCACGCGCTCGTGCTCTGCGGCGTCGTCGACGGCCCGCACAGGTCCGAAGGCGACCACACTGCGGTAGATCACCGAGCTGTGAAATCCCGTCCTCGCGACGCGAAGCCCGTCGAACGACGTGAACGTCGCGCACGCCCGGGATGTGTCGAGCAGGGAGCGGAGCAGGTGGTTCGACTGGCTGCCGTGCAGGTAGACGACGTCGTCGCGGCGCGCGTGCAGGAACGGGAGCACGACCACCTCGCCGCTGTCGACGAGGGCGACGCCGACGTGGCAGATCGGTACCGAGTCGATGATGGCGTGCACGGTCGCCTCGTCATAGCGAGCCTTGTTCGGCGCGCGACGGACCCGTGTCAGGTCAGTCGGCTCGATCAGGCCCATAGCTCACCTGACAGGAACGTCCGCGCACGGCCGAAGACCTCGACGCGGTCGTCGAAGAGGGTGGCGGCGAGCACGCCGCCGCGCGTCGAGACCTGGCGCACCAAGAGCCGGCTCTCCCCGGTGCGCTCGTGCCAGATCGGGGCGAGCGCGCACATCGCGCGCCCCGTCACCGGATCCTCGCGAACCCCGAGCCGGGGTGCGAACACGCGGACCGCGACGTCCGAATCGATGCCACCGAGGGCCATCGCGACGACGAGCGAGGCCGGCACCAAGAACATCTCCACGGCGTCCGGGTCAAGGGCGCACAGCGCGTCGTAGGACTCGAGCAGCGCGACCAGGTCGCCCGACTCCGTCGCCCATGCCTGCTGGACGGGGCCGAGCGCGCGCTCGATGCCCTCGTCGTCGGCTGGCGTGATCTTGTGGCGAGGCAGCTCGATGACGAGCTGGGCGCCGTCGCGGCGACCGGCGATCGGACCGGACCGCGTCGAGAAGACGAACTCGTTGGCCGCGACGCCGAGGTTCGTCCCGAGCACGTGCAGCGCAGCGAGCGCCGCGTGGCCGAAGAGGTCGACCTCGACGGTGGGCGTGAAGCAGCGCAGCTCCCAGCCGTTGTTGTGACGCCGAAGGAACGCGGTCTCGGAGACGCTCAGCTCCGAGGCGATCTGCTGGCACTGCGGGGCCGACAGGGGGCTCTCGAGGAGCACCACGACCGCGGGGCTGCCTCGTGCCCCCTCGCCGATGAACGCGTCGACCCACCACATCCGACGTCCGAGGTCGGTCGAGATCTCCGACATCCACCGAGCCTGCCACAACGCGCCTTCACGTCGGTCCGACCTAGGGTTCGCCGGTGCCGCCACCGCTCCGCGTCGCGACGTACAACGTGCACGCCGGCGTCGACGGGTGGGGTCGGCGCACCGACGTCGCCGACGTCGCGGTCGACATCGACGCCGACGTGCTGTTCCTCGAGGAGGCATGGAGGTCCGAGGAGGTCGATCTGGCCGGCGAGATCGCCGAGCGCACCGGTGGCACCGCCCACACGGTCCCGTTGGCCTCGGGCTATCGCGTGACCGGCGGCACGGGTCCCGCTCGCTGGCAGCCACGCCGCGCGCTGTTCGTCGGGAACGAGGGGCTCTTCCTCGACTCGGTGCTGCCGATCGGCGGGCGTGCGGAGCGGCGACTCGCGGTTGCACGAGGCGTCGAGCCAGGTGAGTGGTGCCTCAGCATCGTGACGCGGCTCCCGGTCGTCTCGACCGAGGTGATCGAGCTCGCGCCACTGGCGAAGGATCGCGCGCGCCGACGGCTCCTCGCCCTGGAGCTCGACGCGGGCAACGGCGTGCTGCGTTGCTTCGCGGTGCACGGGGCGCACCTGTCGCATGGCTCGCTCGGTCAGTATCGAGAGCTCGTCGGGCACCTCAATGACCGGCTCGACGCTGACACCGCAGCGGTGCTGGGCGGCGACCTCAACTGCTGGGGGCCCGTCGCACGCCGGGTGCTGCGCGGCTGGCGGCAGGCCGCGAGGGGCGCCACGTGGCCGAGCTGGTGCCCGCACAGCCAGCTCGACCACCTCTTCGTGCACGGTCCGATCGACGTCGTGAGCGGTGGCGTGCTCGACCGACGAAGTAGCGACCACCGCCCGGTCCAGGCGTCCATCGTGGTCCGTCCGAGCCTCAGCTGAGCGTGACGCCCATTGTCTCTGGCAGCCTCCGCAAGAAGTAGAGGACCGGAAGCCCCGGCAGGAACGCCGCGGCGCTCGCCCACGCCGTCGAGCCCGTGGCGTCTGCAACCGGTCCGAACACCGCGAGTCCCGCCACGGCGCCGAGAACTGCCGCGACGATGACCCACCCGCTCGCGGAGGCCCGTATCGCCTTCGGGAATGACTCGGTCACGAGCGCCGCCGCGGCGGGTGCGAACAGCCCGCCCGCGAAGACCCCCACCATGTAGCCGACGACGAACTCGGGGCGCCCGCCGGCGTAGGCGATCATGCCCGTCGCTGCCGAAGCCAGCGCGCCGATCGCGTAGGCGCCGCGCCGCCCGAGCCGATCGGCGAGGCGACGGCCAACAAGGAGCCCCGCAAGCCCGGTGAACGCCGAGCAGGCGACGACCGCCGACACGAACGCCGGCGTGATCTTCAAGACATTCTCTGCGTAGACGAACGCGAAGCCGTTGGCCGGGCCCGAGACCGCGCCGACGGCTGCGCTCGCGCCCATCACGATCGCGAGCCGGCCCCGGATCTCCGGTGGGATCGCGCCGAGGCGTGGCGGGTGTGCCTCGTGGTGCACCACCAGGGTCTCCTTCAGACGCGGGACGAGCACGACGACGAGCGCGAGCGGGACGAGGGCCGTCGCGAAGAGCACCCGAAACCCGTTCGGCCCGCGCACGATGCCGTGGACGATGGCCGAGAGGCCGGCACCGACGCCAGCGCCAGCTGCGACGAACGTGAGCGCGGTCACTCTCGTGCGAGCCGTCGTCAGCTCCGCGGTCACGACGGTGGCGAGTGCGCTCGCGGCGGTCAGCGCCGGTCGGGCGAGTGCGAAGAGCGCGACGAACCACCAAAAGCCGGGGCTGAGCGATGCCGACGCGGTCACGCAAAGGCCGACGACGCCGCAGACGTACAGCACGCGCCGTCGCCCGACTCGATCCGCGAGCGCGGCGATGGGGAGTGCCGCGAGCGACGCTGCCCGGAGGATCCCGAGCCCGATGGCGAGCGTCGAGCCCGACAGCCCCGCGCGAGCGGTGAAGGTCGACTGATTCGTGACCGTGCCGAACGCGTGCGCGACGTCGCCGAGCGCCGACGTCGCGCCGAACTGCCCGTAGCCAGCAGCGAGCGCCACCAGCCCCAGTGTCACGATGACCGTCCTCGTCGAGACCGTCGGCACGGTCGTCATCGGTTCAGCCATCTTGAGATCGTCGCAGGTCCGTGGCTCGGGCAGGCTCGATGCCCGACGAGCGCAGCCGCACCACAGGGTCGCTCACCTTGCCATCGTCCAGGTCATCTCGGCGGTGCGCCCGGACGTCGTGACTTCGCCACCCTCTTGCACTTGGAACCCGCGCGTCGGACGTCAGACCGGTGGCACACGCGCGCCCAAGTAGGATCGGGACTCCGAGGAGTCGCGTGCCCTTCCAAGTCGACGCAGCATTTCGAGACCACCGCGACGAGCAGTTCGCGCTCCATGAGGCGCACCTCAACCCCCAGTTGCCGAAGGTGCTGCGCACGCTCGGCTTCGACCGGACGTACGTGCGAGGCGAGGGGCCCTGGCTCTACGACGACGCCGGTGATCGCTACCTCGACCTGCTGTCGGGCTTCGGCGTCTTCGCACTCGGTCGTGGGCATCCTGCGATCAAGGCCGCGCTGCACGAGGCGATCGACCTCGACCTGCCGAGCATGGTCCAGATGGACTGCGCGCTGTTCCCGGGCCTGCTCGCCGAGGCGCTCTGTGCGCGGAGCCACGACAAGATCGAACGGGTCTACTTCTGCAACTCCGGGGCCGAGGCGGTCGAGTCGGCGATCAAGTTCGCTCGTGCCTTCACACGACGCCGCCGCATCGTGTACTGCGCCCACGGCTACCACGGCCTGACGCTCGGCGCGCTGTCGCTCAACGGCGCGGCCGCCTTCCGAGACGGCTTCGGACCGCTCCTCGCCGACGTGACGGAGGTTCCCTTCGGCGACCTCACCGCCCTCCAAGACGAGCTCCGACGTGGCGATGTCGCGGCGTTCATCGCCGAGCCCATCCAGGGGAAGGGCGTCTACGAGGCACCCGGCGCCTACTGGCTGGGTGCGCAGCGCGCGTGCCGCGAGGCGGGCTCGCTGCTCGTCATCGACGAGGTGCAGACCGGCATCGGGCGGACCGGCTCGTTCTGGTGCCACGACCAGCTCGGGATCGAGCCCGACCTCATCTGCGCGTCCAAGGCGCTCTCTGGCGGGTACGTCCCGGTGGCCGCGGTCCTCGCGCGTGACGACGTCTTCCGAGCTGTGTACTCCTCGATGGACCGGGCGCTCGTGCACTCGACCACCTTCAAGCAGAACCAGCTCGCCATGGTCGCGGGGCTCGCGACCCTGTCGGTGCTCGACGACGAGGGGCTCGTCGAGCACTCCCGGCGGATGGGCGACTACTGGAAGGAGCGCTTCGCGCCGCTCGTCGAGCGCTACGAGATGCTGGTCGACGTGCGCGGCAAGGGCCACATGATCGGACTCGAGTTCGGCGAGCCCTCCTCGCGGCGGCTGCGCCGCTGGTGGCGCGTGACCGAGCGGGTCCGGCCGGCGTTCTTTGCCCAGACGGTGGTCCTGCCCCTGTTCCACCGGCACCGGATCCTGACCCAGGTGGCCGCGGACAACGTCAACGTGATCAAGCTCCTGCCCGCGCTCACGGTCGGCGAGGCAGAGATCGACCTCGTCGTCGAGGCGTTCGACGACGTGCTCCGCGACGCGCACCGCCCCGGAGGACTCCTGCTCGAGACGACCACCGCCATGGCGAGGGGCTCGATGCGCCGGGGCTCGCGCCGCCGATCGCCTGCCGCGACCGCCGCCACGTGATGGCGGTCATACCTGGCGACCGGGTCGTCGTGACCGGCGCGGCCGGGTTTATCGGCTCGGCCATCGCGCGTGCGCTCTCGTCGCGTGGCGCCACGGTGGTGGCGATCGTCGAGCCGGGCACCGAGGCCCAGGCGACCGACGTGCTGGACGGCGTGTCCACTGACATCGTGACGGCGGACATCAGCGACGCGGCCTCGCTCGAGGGCGCCTTCGCCGGTGCGCGCTTCTGCTTCCACGTCGCCGCCCGCTATGCGTTCTGGCCGAAGGATCCCGACCTCTACTACCGAGCAAACGTTGAGGGCAGCCGCAACGTCGTCGCTGCCGCGTGGCGCAGCGGGGTCGAGCGCATCTGCTACACGTCCTCGGTCGCGACGATCGGGCTGCAGGCGACGCTGCAGGGCGGGACCGCGAGCGAGGACGACTACGCCCACGTCGAGCACCTCTTCGGGAACTACAAGCGGTCCAAGTACGTCGCCGAGCACGAGGTGCTCCGCCTCGGCGCACAGGGCGCACCGGTGGTCCTCGCGCACCCGACCTTCCCCGTCGGCCCGGGCGATCGACGGCCCACGCCCACGGGCAAGCTCGTGCTCGACTTCCTCAACGGCAAGGTCCCCGGCTACGTGGACACCACGCTCAACGTCGTGCACGTCGACGACCTCGCCGAGGGGCACGTGCTCGCGCTCGAGCGCGGCCGACAGGGGGTGAGCTACGTCCTCGGAGGCGAGAACGTCTCGATGCAGTCGCTCCTCGCGCAGCTCGCCGAGCTGAGCGGGCTGCGAGCACCGACGCTGCGCGTGCCGAGCGCGGTGACCCTGGCAGCAGCCTTCGCGAGCGACGCCATCGAGGCGCGGCTCCTTCGCCGCGAGCCGCACGTCCCCCTCGAGGGGGCCCGCATGGGCGCGACGCACATGCGCTTCGACGACGCGAGGGCGCGCGAGGAGCTCGGGTACGCCTCGAGGCCGACGCGCGACGCGCTTGCCGACGCGATCGCGTTCTTCCTCGAGCACGGCTACGTCGCGGCGCGCCGCGCGGGCGCGATCCGAGCCGGGGTGCCCTCGTCTACAGCTGGGTGAACAGCGGGGTGGGATTGACCACGAAGAGCCCGAGGCTCTTCTTGTCGGCGATCCACAGGCTCCCGCTGGACGTCACGCTCTCGCCCGAGAGCGACCGGTAGTCCCTGCTCACGACCGCGTCCAAGCCCGTTGCCGCGACGTGCATGACGACGAGGCGGTAGGTCGACGACGCGGCGTAGCTGTTGCCCAGCGCGTCCATCGCGATGGCCGTGACGCCAAGCAGGTTGTAAAGATGTGACTTCTTGCCGTTCGCCGCGTACTCGTTGACCTGGCCGTCGCGCTGGGCGACGACGAAGTCGCCGTGGGCGTCCTCGGCGACCGCCACGGGCCGGTTGAGTCCGGAGAGCAGCGTCCCCACGGTCCCGCTGGAGGAGACCTCGACGACCTTGCCGCTCTGCTGTTCGACGACGAGGACCGAGCCGCTCGAGTTGGGGGTCGCGTAGAGCTGGCGCGGCGTATGGAGGCCGCTCGTCACGACTCGCCACGTCCCGTCGGGCTGGACGAGCACGAGGCTGCCGCCTGCCGTGTCGACCCAGACCTCGCCGTTCGACCCTGCGGCGACGCCGGTCGGCTGGGCGAGGCCCGTCGCGATGGTCCGCAGCGCGCCGTGGTCCCACTCTTGGAGCCAGCCCTGGGACTCGTCGGTCACGTAGACGGCTCCCGAGGACGCGGAGGCCACCGCGGAGGGGTCAGGGATGCCGTGGGTCTCGAGCTGGTGCTCGCGGGCGGTCGCGACGATCTTCACCTGCCCGCCGTCGGTGTCGGCGATGAACACGTCGCCGAGGGCGTCGACCGCGAGCCCTCGCGGGTGCCCGAGGCCCCGGTCGATGACCGAGACCTGCTTGGACGGCGTGACCTTGATGACCTCGCCGTTGCCCATCTCAGAGACGTAGAAGTCGCCCCACGGGTCCTCCGCCAGCCCCGAGGGCTCGTCGAGGCCGCGGAGGAAGACCGACTTCTTGCCGTTCGGAAGGATCTTGAGCACCTCACCGGCGCCGGTGTCCGCGACGTAGACGGTCTCGGTGTAGAACGGGTCACACAGCACCGCGAGCGGGTCATCGAGACCCGTGAGGAACACCTTTTGGTGGTTCTGGTCCGTGCGGGGGATCTCGACGATCCGTCCGTTCCCGGTGTCGGCCACGAACAGGTCGCCGAGCCCGTCCACGCTCACGGACTGCGGGTCGTTGAGGCCGTTGCCCAAGCTGACCTGCGTCGTCGCCCCGTCCGCGAGCGCGAGGCCGGGGGCGACGCCTGCGAGCGCGAGGCTGAAGGTGTTCGAGCCGACGGTGTCGTTCAAGAGGCCGCTCAGTCGCACGATCCGGTTGTTCCCGGCGTCGGCGATGTACACGTAGCCGTCCGTGCCGCCGTCGGCCACCACAGCGGCGGGGCGGTTGAGGCCGATGCCGATCGTCTCTCGGTAGCCGCTCTTCATGTCCATGACGACCCGGTTGTTCGACGAGTCGGCGACGAAGATGGCGCCCGTCGGGGCCACGTAGACACCGTGTGGGTCAGAAAAGGGCGTGATGCCGATGCCGATGACGCCCTCGACCAAGAGCACGACGAGCGCGATGCCGATGACGTCGGCGACCACGGTCCAGATGTCGGTCCGCTGCCCGAACGAGATCGCCTGCTGGAAGAACGCGAACACGGCGAGGATGATCCCGATGCCGATGAGAATGCTGCCGAGCATCGGGGTCCCGTTGACCATGTGGCGCGTCACCTGGCTCAAGAGCAGCTCGGCGAGCACGAGGACGACCACGATGCGCAGGAAGTACAACGGGTACCGGGACTGCGACAGCGTCCGCTCGGGGAGCTGGCGACCGGCCCACGCGAGCGGGGTGAGCACGAGGAAGAGCCCGAGTGCCGCCCAGGTCATCCACCCGAAGCCCAGGAACTCCCAGAGGATCATGAGCGCGAAGGCGCCCCGGATCAGCCAGAAGAGCACCGCCATCGGGACCGGTCGTGCGGACGGCTCCTCGGCGGCGACCACGGCTCGGCGCTCGGCGAAGTGGTGGTCCGCCGTCGACTGCAGGAGCACGCGCGCGAGGATCGCGACAAACGCCACGATCTTGACGACGTGGAGGTGGTTCTGAATGGAGACGAAGAGCTCCTGGGGGCCACTTCCGGCGAGCGTCGGCATCTGCCACGCGGTGAGCCAGATGATGAGCGTCCCGATGATGGGCGCCATGGCGAAATCGATCCCCCGTTGCAACCAGACGCTGGCGGCCGGGCCGTCGCGGTGCGGGCGCGGCGGCCGGAGGCGGAGCGGGACCTGGGTTCCCGCGAACCACAGCACGGCGAGGCCGAGCAGCCCCGTCAGGGTGAAGACCGCGGTCTGCTGCCCGGGCGCCGCATTCAGCATGTGCGACCCAACGAGGTTGCCCATCGCGAGGGTGACGATCGCAAACCCTGCGAGTGCGAGGAGACCGGACAGGGCATCGAATGCCCCGATGACGATCAGGACGAGCGTGAGCGTGAGCGACGGCGGGACTGCGAGCCCCGACGTCGTGACGCCCGAAATGATCCCGAGCACCAGGCCCGCGATCGGCAGCGCGAAGTAGGCGTTGCCGAGCATCGCGCGCAGGTACCCGCCGTCGCTGATCGACGTGGCCAGCATCGGGGTCGCCCACGAGGTCCTCGCCGCTCCGTGTCGCGTGAGCGAGTCGGCGGCGCGGTGTCCCATCAACTTGGTCGCGCCGACGCGAGCTCGCGCGTTCGGCTCTGCGATGGCCGTGGCAATCGCCGAGGTGTCGAAGCTGCCGGTGGGAGGATCGTTCACGCCTTCGACGTGGCTGTCAGATGGTCCGCTCATCAGCTGCCGCCACCTCCCCCACCTGTCGATCCGACGTCAGGGCGCGTGAACGCGCTCGTTCCTCGAGCGACACTGGGCGCACTGCTCGGTGCGCTCGTCACGCTGTCCGGAGATGGACCACTCGGGGCACTTGGACCGCTTGGACCGCTCGGACCTCCAGGCCCAGGACCGCTCGAGCCCCCGGTTCCCCCCGGGCCCGTTGGCGGCTCCCCCGGTGGTGGCGTGGTGCCAGCCCCCGACGCGCCGACGGGGCTGCCTCCCGCGGCGCCCCCTGACGTCCACATCGCCCCGAGCGCACCTGCCGACAGGATCGCGGCGAGCACTGCAGCGAGCAGGCTCGTCGCCAAGATCACTCGGTTCGGGGAGATCACGAGCGGCGTCTCGATCGACTTCGCGAGCGTGGACGGAGAGAAGCCGTGGGCCGTGGTCTCAATGGGCAGCGTGCTACTCGTCGGTCGAGTCGGGAACACGGTTCCCGTCGACGGCGGACCCGACGACGAGACGACACACGCGTTGTTGTCGCCTCTCGGCGTCGAGAACGGAAGCCGGAGTCCCACCGTTACGTCCGCGCCGGACTCGGTCTTGTGGCCGAGGATGGTGACGTAGTTCCCTCCGTGTCGCACCGGCACGGGCGCGTTGCCGTCGATCTGCACTTCACCTGCGAGGAACGTGATCGCGACGAGGACGCAGCCATTCGCGTCCGACGTCGCCGTCCCTGCGACGCGTCCGTCGACGAGGAACTTGACCGTGGTCCCGGGATTGAAACCGCACACCCATGACGCGTTGCTCATGCCGGACGGCGTGCAGCCGAGCGAAGGACCGGTTGGAATGCTCGGTGTCGCAGGATTGCCGGGGTAACCGAACTGCGTTTGCGCGTACGCGTTTTGGTTCAGCACGAGGCTGGCCACCCCTAGGAGGATGCCCACGAGAAGTGTGTACTTTGCGCCACGTCCGGCGTGTGTCCAGCGCTGCATCTGTTTAACCTCGCGAAACCGTAGCACCGAACTCGAAAATGGCGGGCTGCGAATTCGCGGCGAAGTCGCCGGTGGTGACACGCGCAAAGAGCACCGACGCTCTCCCCCTGTCCGACGTCCTCGACACCGTGAGAAGTCGAGCCCACCTGACACGATCAAGCGTCGTGAGCGATCCCGACGAGACCGCCGAGCGAGGCCCGATCGCAAAGACGCCCTCCCAGCTCGGGCATGTGGCTGTGCGGGGACCCTCGCACCCACTTTGGCAAACCAACTGGCCAGCGCCGGGTCCGGCGCACGCGACCAGCCCAAACGGCGGTGACGGGTACATTGAGTTGGTGACACCAGACGAGGAGCCCACCTACCCCGAACCGGACGTCTCCGAGGACAACCCGGAAAGCGAGCACTGGATCTGGGCAGGTGCGCACCGGCCGCCACTGCCGCGCCCGTTCGTCGAGTACATGACGCACGACTGGGCTCCCCAGACGGTTGCCGAGCCCCCGCATCCTGCGGCCGATCGGACCCGGGTACGACGCTCGGGCGTGCGCGCCGCCTTCGCCGGCAAGACCCTCGTCGTGCCGAGCGGCGGCCTGAAAGTGCGGGCCAACGACACGGACTTTCGATTCCGCCCCGGATCAGACTTCTACTGGCTGACGGCGTGCGACGACGTCGACGCAGTCGTCGTCGTGCACCCAGAGGGCCATGAGATTGAGGCGACGCTGTACGTCGAGGAGCGCCGCGACAGCTCGTCGCACCGCTTCTTCAGCGACTCGCGCTACGGCGAAGCGTGGGTCGGACCGCGTCGCGGGCTGCACGAGGCGGCAAGCAGGTGGGCCATCGACACCGCACCGAGGGACCAGCTCGAGAAGGATCTCGTCGCGCTCGAGCCCTCGAAGGTCGTGGCGCTCCGTGGTTACGACGCGCGAGTCGACGCGGTCGTCGCGCCATCGGACAGCGACGCGCAGCTCGCGACGTCGCTGAGCGAGCTCCGGCTCGTGAAGGACGACTTCGAGCTGGCGCGCCTCCAAGAGGCCGTCGACCTCACGGTGCTCGGCTTCGAGGACGTCGTCCGCGCGCTCCCCACCGCGATCGGCCGCAGCGAGCGCGTCATCGAAGGCGTGTTCAATCTTCGGGCGCGAGTCGACGGCAACGACGTCGGCTACAACACGATCGCCGCAGCCGGCTCGCACGCGACGATCCTTCACTGGACCAACAACGACGGGATCGTTGTCGACGGCGACCTGCTGCTGCTCGATGCTGGCATCGAGGTGCGGGACCTGTATACCGCGGACGTCACCCGAACGATGCCGGTCACCGGCACCTTCACCACGCCGCAGCGCGAGATCTACGAGCTCGTCCTCGCGGCCCAGCAGGCAGCAATCGACGTGGTCCGGCCAGGTGCCGGGTTCCGCGATCCGAACACCGCGGCGATGAAGGTGCTCTCCCAGGGGCTGCTCGACCTCGGGATCCTCTCGGTTGGCCCCGCCGAGGCGATGCGCACCGAGCTTCCACTGCACGCGCGCTACACCCTGCACGGGGTGTCGCACATGCTGGGCATCGACGTCCACGACTGCTCGCACGCGAGAGAGACGACTTACTTCAAGGGACCGCTCGAGGTGGGCTACGTCCTGACGGTGGAGCCGGGCCTCTACTTCCAGCCTGACGATCTCACCGTGCCCGAGCAGTACCGCGGCATCGGGGTGCGGATCGAAGACGACTTGGTCGTCACCGAGGACGGCTGCCGAGTGCTGTCGGCGGCGTTGCCGCGCGACCCCGACGCGATCGAGTCGTGGATGACCGAGCTCTTCTCGCGGCCCGCGCCGCAGCTCGGACTCTAAGCCAGCTCGCGGGCACACCGCGACGCGACCGTTCACGTCCGCCGCGTCACGCGGCCCACGTCGCGCCGCCGACGGGCCCCCGACGGAGCGCGTCGAATGGTGAGGACCGCGACCCCGTTCGGCGCCGGTGGTGCAAACGCCGAGCGCGGCAACGAGCGACCCTCGACGGCGACGTACTCGCGTCGCCATCGATGCGAGCCCGGGGGGTCACCCGTCGCCCACCGCCGGGCAACGTGCCAGGGAACGATGAGGTCAGCGCGTACCAGCCTGCTGCCGGGTGCGGTGAGCCGTCGCAACAGCCCCGTCGTCGCCGAGAACGGTGGGTTGGCGACGACGCGGAACGGGCGACGAGGGAGGCGGAGGTCCGCCGCGTCCGCGACGATGACTGTCACGTGGTGGCGAGCAAATTGCTGGCGCAGTGACGTCGCCCGCCCGGGGTGCAGCTCGACGGCCAGCACGCGCGCCCCGCGATCCACCAGTTGCTGGGTGATCACTCCGGTGCCGGCGCCGACGTCGATGACGAGATCGCCGGGTGAGATCTGGGCATCGCCGACGAGCGTCGCTGCCCACTGTCTATCGAGCTGGTGCCATCCCCAGCGCCGCGGAGCCGCGGGCACGACGGACCATGACGAACATCGGCATCGCCCGAGTGTAGCCACCGACCGTGCGTGCACGCTCGGAAAACCCTCGTCACGGACCGGGGCTCGTCGCGTCGGGAGGCTCGGCACCGACCTGGATGAATGATTCCAGGGCGTGACAGGTAGTCAGTGGTGTGGGAGCCGCAGGGGCGCTCGCAGACTGACGTCCAGGAGCCGCCATGCCAGCCTCGTCGATCCGCCCGTCGAATCGTCCCCGCCTGACTCGCCTGGGTGCCCTCGTCGGCACCGCCTCGCTCGCGGTGGCACCACTCGTGGTCGTGCAGGGCACCGCGTCGGCGTCGTCGACCCCCGCCATTCACGCTGCCAACATCCCCAACTACTCGGGCGTCCTCGAGAACCATGCCTCTCGGACGCTCTACCTCCTCTCGATCGAGAAGGGCGCGAAGCTGCACTGCGTCGCCAAGACGTGCCTCACGCTGTGGCTCCCGCTCCTCGTCCCGACGGCCACGAGGTCGATCGTGGTCGCCGGCACGGTGAAGGGCAAGATCGGCTTTGTGGCGAGGTCCAAGACGCAAAAGCAGGTGACCGTCAACACCTATCCTGTGTACGCCTTCAAGGGCGACAAAGGGCCGAACCAGTCGAACGGCGAGGCGGTTGCCGCGGACGGCGGCACGTGGTCCATGCTGCGAGCCGCGGCGAAGTCAGCCGCCGCGACCCCCGTCGCCCCGCTCCTGCAGTCCGGGACCGCGGGCAAGTACACGAGCGTGCTGGAGGACGCGACGCACCTCACGCTCTACGCGCTCTCGGTCGAGACGGGCGGGACGCTGCACTGCACCGGCTCGTGCCTCACGTTCTGGCCGCCGCTGCTCGTGACGTCCTCGACGACCTCCATCGCGGTCGCAGCCGGCGTGAAGGGCAAGATCGGGTTCATCTCCAGGGGTTCGTCAAAGCAGGTCACGTTCAACTCGTTCCCCGTGTACACGTACTCTGGTGACTCGGGCGCGAACCAGTCGAACGGCGAGAACCTGATGCTGGACGGAGGGACCTGGGACCTCGCCTCGGCAACTGCGACAACCGCTGCGGGGACGCAGATCCCCCCGAAGTAACGGTCACCATCGAGAGACCAGGGAGCTGAACGAGGTCATGGGACGTGTGCTCGGGCGAGGCGGTGGCACCGACGTGTCGATCCGGACGTCCCACGAGACCCGAGACGGGTCGTCGGTCGCCCGAGCGCGCGGCATGACCGAGGATGCCCGTGACGCCGACGCCGCGGACGAGGCGGGCCTTCGAGCCGCCTTTCTCGCCCACGGCCGCGAGCTCGTGGGCTTCGCCCGACGCACGCTCAATGACCCGACACATGCTGAAGACGTCGTCCAAGAGACCTTCGCCCGGGCGTGGCGCTCGAGGGATCGCTTCGAGCCGAGCCTCGGCACGATGCGCACCTGGCTGTTCGCGATCGAACGACGAGTGCTCCTGGACGTCCACAGTCGCTGGAGCCGTGACGCCTTGGAGCGTCTAGACAATGAGGACATGGTGCTTGAAGACGACCGGGTTGACGAGGCTCTCCTGTCGCTGCAGATCACCTCTGCGATGTCCGCGCTCGATGCGGAGCACCGACACGTGATCACCGAGCTGTACCTCCACGGGCGATCAGGGCCAGAGGTCGCGGCCCTCTTCGGGATCCCCGAGGGAACCGTCAGGAGCCGCGCGTACTACGCGCTGCGCTCGCTGCGGTCCCACATGGACGACAACGGATGGGACCGATGAGCGCGGGCGAGTGCACGCGCTGGCACGGGGCGATGGCGATGGACGCCCTGGGCGCACTTCCCCCGCCCGAGCGGGCGGGCCTCGTGGCGCACCTCGACGGCTGCCCGGCGTGCCGTGAGGAGGCACGCGAGCTCGTCTCGACGGCGTCGTACCTCGATCTGGTCGATCCCACCACGCTCGACCAGGCCACGTCGCCAGAGCTGACCGGGCGCGTGCTCGGCCAGCTCCACCATGGCGCAGTTCGCGCGCGTCGACGCCGGCGAGCCGGTGTCGCGCTGGTCGGCGCGGCGGTCGCCGCCTCGCTCGCGGTGATCGTGGCGTTGACGGGGTCGGGCCCGGCTCCGCGCTCCCCCGAGCGCGTGGCGCTCATCGGACCGGACTCGCTCACGGCGACGGCGACGCTGGCGGCGCGCTCCTGGGGCACTGCCGTGACGCTGACCGAGCACGGCCAGCAGCCGGGCGGCAACTACACCGTCTCGATGCGCACCTCGTCGGGGTCGTGGTGGGCGACCGGCTCGTACCACGCGAGCCCGGGCAGGCCGGTCGACGCGCAGATGACGTGCGCAGTGCCGCTCAGCCAGATCACCGGGGTCAGGGTGACCAACTCGCACGGCGCGACGGTGCTGTGGAGCGAGGCCGCGTCGGTCCCTCGCTGGTAGCGAGTCGCCTCTCGGCGAGCTCAGCGACCGCCCTGGGCATCCTCGGCGAGCCCGGCGATGCCCGTGGCGGTCAGCGTCATGTTGGCGAGCACGCTCGCCATGCGCGTCCGCACGATCTCGTGTGCCCGCTCGGGCTCGGCCTCCACCGCGGGCCCGAGCGGCGGTCGACCGGCATGGAACACGACCGAGTGCGTGAGCATCGCGCCGCCGTCGGCAGGGGCGATTGACAGCGTCCAGGTTGCCGTCGGGGTGTCCGGATCCCCGGTGGCCCAGCGGAACAGCGTGGGTGCGACGCAGTCAGTCACCGTCGACTCGGTGGTCCAGACGAACTCGCCGTTCTTGTTCGTCCCGGCGATGACCGCCCCCTGCGTCGGCGCCGCACCGTCGGCGAAGGAGGCTGCTTGCAGTTCCTGGGAGAAGCGTGCCGGGACGCTCGGATCGCTGGCGAACTCCCAGATCGCCTCGGGCGGCGCGGCGACGCTGACGGTCACGGCCCCCGACGCGGGGAGTGCCTCGCCAGCCATTCGGGGAGCGTACCTCGGACCTGTGGCCGTCCTGAGGGATCGAATTGCTCGCGAATTGTCCGGCTTCGAACGAGGAACACCGAGTTCAGACCCGCCCACCAGTAGCATTTTTGATTGACCAGAGTCGCCGTCGACGTGGTCAAGGAAGGTCATTGAGTGCAGGCAACCGCTGGGGCTCACGCACGAGCCGATTCGCATAGCGTCCTCGAGACGCGCGTCGTCATGCTGACGGTGCTCATCTTCGGGCTCGCACTCAGTGCCGTCGTCCTGCTCGCCTTGGAGGGCGCGCCGTCCCGTGCGGGCTTCTCGTCGACCGCGACCACGATCAAGACCGACCGGCCGCTGTTCCCAATCGGCACCTTGAACGTCCACGACCCCTCGAGGGTGTCGCCTCCTGGGCCCCATGTCCTCGCTGGTTACCACCGCGTGTACGCGACCGAGTTCACCGGTTCGGCGCTGCCGCCCGGCTGGGAGGACTTCACCGGCGTCCCGGGGGGCGACGTGGGGGCCCATTTCTCGCCGTCGCACGTGGTCGTGACCCACGGCATGTTGGAGCTCAACACGTGGCGGGATCCAGGGTACGGGAACAGGTGGGTGAGCGGCGGACTCTGCCAGTGCGGCCTCAAGTACACCTACGGCGCGTTCTTCGTCCGCTCGAGGATCACTGGCCCAGGTCCGAACGAGGTCCAGCTCTTGTGGCCCTACTCCAACAAATGGCCACCCGAGATCGACTTCTACGAGACCGGCGACAAGGACAACTCCACCTCCTGGACGCTGCACTACGGGGCGGACAACGACTTCGTCCAGCAGACGCTGCGCATCGACCAGACCCAGTGGCATACCTGGGGCGTGATCTGGACGCCGACCACGATCACCTACACCGTCGACGGCAGGGCGTGGGGGGCGTTCACGGGCAGCTACGCGATCCCGACCGTGCCGATGACCCTCGACCTCCAGCAGCGCCCAGGGTGCTCGCTCGGACCGGTGTGCACGTCGGTGCCGCAGTCGATGCTCGTCGACTGGGTCGCCGAGTACTCCAAGTCCTAGTCCTCGCGCGCGCGGGCGTGCCGGGGGCTACGTGCCCGTGGCGAGCAGCAGCACCGTTGCCGTGCGCCACCTCGCCACGACCCGGTAGCCGGCTCCCGCGAGGGAGTGCTCGAGCGCGCCCTGCCAGCTAGGCGGGTAGCCCGCGACGATCTGGCCCCACTGGTTCTGCGCGGCGTTGAGCACCACGTAGAGGGCACGCGCACCGAGCATGCTCGCGAGCATCGTGTTGAACGTCGGAACGGTCGGGCCGGCCCCGATCCCCTCGAAGATCGTGAGCGTGCCGACGTCTCGCTGGCCGATCGGCAGGTACGGGGCGACCACGCCGACGTGCTTGCCAGGCGGAATGTGGGCGTAGACGTAGTTGACGGCGGACAGCTCGCCGTTCGAGAACGACTCGTAGGCGTCGTTGCCGCCGCGCACCACCGTCGTGGTCACCGCGAAGCTGAGCAGCACCACGCCGGCGACGACCGCGAGCACGACACGGGGGTGGCGCCGGAACCGGACGTCGGGGAGGATCGGCCGAATCGGCCCGTCGCGCTTCGGGAAGATCGCCGACGCCGCTAGGAGCGCCGCGAACGGCCCCGAAAAGAGGGCCACTCGCAAGAGGCCCTCACCGCCGTAGTTCTGGACTGCGAACAGGACGAACGGCGCGGCGACCAAGAGCTCGAGCGTCCTCGACGTCGCCGCGCGACGCGCCGCCCCGAGCAGGGCCAGCCCGAAGAGCGCGGCGGTCACGAGGATCCGCACGTCGACGATTAGGCGATGGCTCGCGCTGCCCGTGACGCGTTGCGAGACGTTCGAGCCGAACGAGGTTGCCAGCTGGAAGAGCGAGCCGAAGACCAGATTGAGGTGCCCGAACCAGAAGTTCGACGCCCCGAGGCTGAGCCAGCCCACGGCGAGGCAGAACACGAGGCCGATCAGCTCGGGGCGCCCGAGCCGGCTCGAGACGAGGCACGCGAGCAGCCCGAGGAAGATCGCGTACGGCGTGAGCTGGTGGCTGACCGCCGAGGCGAGGAACAGGAGCGCGAGCACCGCGAGGGTCCCGAGCATCTGGTTCACCGTCCAGCTGGTCGTCGCGTCCTCGCCTCTCAGTCGCCGCATCGCGACGGCGCCCCGCCACGCGCCGAGCCGGTCGCGCAGTCGGTCGAATCGTGCCTCGCGGGCTCGCTGCAGCGGTGACCAGCCGGTGAGCACGAGTGCGATCACGACCAAGAAGAACAAGAAGTTCAGCGCCTGCGGCGAGAAGTAGTCCTGGTAGATCCAGTTCGTCGCGTAGAACAGCGCGATCCCGAGCCACTGGGCGCGGCGGCTGACCCCGCTCGCCCTCGCGATCGCGAGCAGCGGCGCGAGGTAGAGCAGCTCGATCACGAGCGGGAACCAGCGCAGCAGGTCGAGCGCGTTGGACTGTCCCATGAACGAGATGAGGACCGCACCGAGCGAGAAGGCGCCGGGCCAGGAGAACTCGGCGTTGTAGTTCTCGAGCGGCTTGCCGTGGGCGAACACGTACTGCACGTAGCCGGCGTGCACCCAGGAGCTCGTGAGCGAGGCGACGGGCTCGATCACGCACGCGGTGCCGAAGAGGAACACGATGAGCAGCATCGTGAGCGCGATGAGCCGACCCTCGTGGAGCTGCTCGCGCAGCAGCTCGATGGCGAACGCGACAACCACGAGCGCGAGGCCCAAGAAGTAGGTCTTCCCCAGCACCGAGACCAGCCCGAGCGGGCCCATGCGGGCAAAGTTGGCGTGGCGGACCGCCACGATCCAGAGCACGAGCGCAGCCCCGCCGAGCACCGCGATCGCACCGGTCGTCCCGAGCGCGGTGCTCGCCGAGCGCCGCACGGACGTCGCCGCGGCGGCAAGCTCATCCAACGGTCACGAACCTGAGGAAGACGAGGAGCACGAACATCAGGCCGAGCGCGACGACGGCCCCGTCGAGCAGGAGGCTGACCTGCCGGGTCAGCACCAGCCGGGTCGTGATCACCCACGATCTGAGGGCCAGCAGCAGCAGCTCGGCGACAAGGGTCACGAGCACCGCGGGCGCCGACGCAAGCGCCGCGAAGCTCGACGCGACCTCCCAGCTCACGAAGTCGCCTGGAGCCGTCGCCGCTCCATCGTCTGCCAGGCGAGCGAGGGCAGGCACGCGACGCAGACGACCACGTCGACCCCAGTGAGTTCCCACGCACCGAAGCTGACGGCGAGCTGGGCCACGATCAGCAGCGCCGCGAGGCTGGCCGCCACGGCCAGCCCGGCCTCGAGCGCGGCGTCGTGCAGGCGCAACGGCCCGATGATCGCCCACCCAGGCACGATCAGGCAGAAGGCGAGCCCGACGAGCTGGCGGAGCGGTCCATGGACCTGCGCCGCGATGAGCACGAGGGTCACGAGGTCGAGCGCACACGCGCCCGCTGCGACGTTCGAGCGGAAGCGGCGCTGTCGACGCGAGACCGCGAGGGCGCGGTACTCGCTCAGCCGAGCGTCAAGGTCACCGGTATCGGCCGAGCCCACTAGTGCTCTCTCGGCGCGTCGTCGACCGAGTGGGGCGGTGAGCCAGCTCGTCCCCGCCAGCGCCACTCGGGAACCCATTGCGGCACCTGCCAGGCGCGGGCGCCGTCACCGGCGTCGTCAGTGGGCCGCGGGGGCTCGGCCACGGCTTGGAGCAGGCTCGGCGCAAGCGGCGCACTCCCGTCGAGCAGGGGGCCGATCTCGGGTGCTCCCAGTGCGACGAGGGTCGCCCCAGGTGCGTAGCCCGGTGCCATGTTCGGACGACGGTACTGGCGGATCACCGAGGGCGCCACCACGATCGCGACGACTGCCTGACCTACCAAGAACCCCTCGCCCACGCCCGTGATCCCCATCGATCCCACCAAGAGCAACGACGCGGTGAGGACGATGGCGGTGATGCAGATCTGGATGACCGCGACTCGACGCATGCGGCGCGCCAGCCTGGCGAAGGTGATGTAGAGCGCGTTGATCGCCGTGAACGGCAGCGCCAGAGCCAGGAGCTGCAGAACCCTCGTCCCGTAGTGCGCGTAGTGCGCCCCGAGGGTCACGCTCATGAACAGCGGGGCGCCGAGGACGATGAGTGCGATGCCGGGGCTCAGCAAGATCACCGTCAGTCGCACGGCTCGGCGCACGATCGCGGGTGCGGCACGGGGGCGCGCGCTTGCTTCGACGATCAGCGAGGTCGCGATGTTGAACAGGAAGAAGTCGAAGGTCGTCCCCGCGAGCCATGGGGTCTGCAGGTACGCGGCCTGCGCCACGCCGAGCCGCGCGGTCACAAGGAGCGCGGGGACCACCTGCAAGGCGATGTAGGCGAAGCCGCCGAAGTACTCGCCCACGAGTACCGAGCTCACGGCCTGGCGCGTGGGCAGCGAGCCCCGGCCGCTCGCCCATGCAACGTGTGCGGGAAGGACCTTCAAGAACAAGAAGTAGCTGATCGGCACGATGCACGCGATCACGGGCAGCACCCACGACAAGAACACGCCGTCGTGGGGCGCCACGGTGACGAAGACCGGCAAGAGTGCGATCTTCGCGATGGAAAACGAGGTGTTCTCGACGGGCACCCAGAAGGTCTTGCGCAGGCCTGTCAAGGCTGCGTCTTGGATCCCGAAGACGACCCAGAGCGCCACGGCGATGACGAAGAAGATCTTGGGGAACGCGCCGCCCGCGATGTAGGCGTGGTGGAGGGGGATGATGAGAAAGACCGTCCCGGCGATCAGCGCGAGGACCACGCTCGTGAGGTAGCCGAGCCGCACCAGGCTCGGCGCCTTGGCGCCCGCAGCGTGGAGGTACCTCGGAAAGACGATGCCCAGGTTGACCTGTGCGAGGAAGGCGAGCAGCACCATCGCGGCGATCTCGTCGACGCCGTAGCCGACGTCAGTGGCATTGAAGAGGTGCGCCGCGACCGCCCAGAAGGCGATGCCGAGGAGCGCACCCGTGGCGTTCGAGATGAGCAGCGCCGACGCGCTGCGGACCAATCGGTCGTCATGGGCGTCCGGGAGCGCGGTCGGGACGCTCACGCGGTTCGGCGAGACCACCGTCTGCTTCGTGCGTAGGCGATCGGCCCGTAGGCCATGCCGAGCACCTGGTACAGGAGCGCCCGACGCGGATAGCTCGGCGTGTGGCTCATCGAGCGCTCGCCGCGCGGTCGGATGAGCAGCCGAAGACCGCCCGGGACCCTCCGCAGGATCGCGAGGGCATGTCGCCGATCGTTGACGATCAGCGAGGTGTACATCGCGGTTAGGCCGACACCGTAGAGCAGCACCTGCCGGAGGAACGCGCGCGTGGTCCGTCGGTGCGTGTGCCGGACGATCGCGGCTGGCTCGAAGGCGAGCGTGGCGCCCGAGGTGACCAGGCCGATGAACATGGCGAGGTCCTCCCCCCCGCGAGCAGGGGTGCCGACGCCGAGCGCGACGTCGAAGCCGCTCATCGCCTCGAGCGCGCTGCGACGGAAGGCCATGTTGCACCCGGCCCCGAAGCGACGGGGCGCGTAGGGGAACAAGACGTCGTCGTCATCGGACGCGAGGCTCACGACCCACGGCTCGAAGGTGTCGCTGAAGCCGCCGTAGTACTCCTCGAACCACAGCTGTGGCTCGGTCTCGAGCTCGCTCGGCAGCACGAGCCCTCCGAGCGCGTCGATCGTCGGGTCCGCCGCGAAGCGCGCGCCGATCGCACGGAGCCACATTCGGTCGACCGACGCGTCGTCATCGGTGAACGCGACGATCTCACCTGTCGACGCCGCGATGCCCTTGTTCCGGCCCGACGAGATCCCCGGCCTTGGCTCTCGCAGGACCCGGACGCGGCTGTCCTCCGGCAGCCTCGGCAGGGGCTCGAGCGAAGCGCCTCGTCGGTTGTCGACCACGACCACGTCGAAGTCCGGGTAGTCGAGCTCGAGCAAGGACTCCACCGTTCGGACGAGCTGGGCAGGATTCGCACAGATCGTCGAAACCACGACGGTCGCGGTCGCGAGCTGCTCGTCGGGGATCGTCTCGAAGAGCGCCGGGCCGTCATCACCGAAGGTCGAGCCAAGCGCCGCGAGGTCCGACGGTGTCAGCAAGGTTGCGCCGTGCGCGACCTCCACGCGACCCACCACACGTCCGCGGGTGGTGACTTCTACCCAGGCCCGACGTCCGTCGAGGCGACCGGTGTCGCCGTCGAGCGAGTTGGTCGCGAGGTCGAACTGCACGAGCTCGATGGGTCGGAACGGTGCCTCAGGCGGCACTGTGAGGCGCGAGACACTGGTGTCCGAGCGCCGCTTGGACATTCACACAAACTAACCGGCGCGTCGTGCACCAAACGGGAGCGTCCCGTCCGAGTCCCCCTCGCTCGATGCGCTCAGTTTCAGCTCGTCGCCCCCGGGCTTGATGGGCTCGCGACGCAGCGCCGCGTTGCCTCGGACGAGACCCGCCGCCGCGATGGAAGCGCCGGCGAGAATCAGCGAGCCCTTGGTCGCGGCTTCACGCGGGTGCCTCGGCAGCTGGCGAATGCACGCACCCAGCTCGCGCGGCAGCGATCGTGCGAGGTGCACTCGCTCCGAGGCAAGCCCTGACTTCGAGCCGACCAGCGATGACACCGCTGCCTTCGACAATCCCTCGGCCCAGCAGCGCGAGCGGAAGTAACGCCAGCTCAGGCGCGACGGCGGCACGAGGTGATGCACGACCGCGTCACGGGTGAGGACGAATCGATCGCCGGGCGCGAAGGCGGTGTAGCGGATGCACAGCTCGGTCTCCTCGCAGCCGAGCGGGACCTTGCCGATCCGACCGATGCCCGACGTGAAGCCGCCCACCGCGGCAAAGACACGGCGTCGGATCGCCATGTTCGCCCCGATGGGGTTGCGCAGCGTCGCACCGCTCTGCGGGAGCCCTCGGTAGCTGCAGCCGAGGATCCAGTAGTACGTCTCGGGAAACCAGGCGGCGGCGTCTTGCTGCCACTCGGGCACGATCCAGCCCCCGACCCCCGCAACCGTGTCGTCCTCGAACGGTGCGCAGAGTGCCGCGAGCCAGTCGGGGTCCGCGAACGCGTCGTCATCGAGGAACACGATGATCTCGCCGTGCGATGCCTCGACGCCCGTGTTGCGGGCCCCGGACAGTCCCTTCGTGAAGGCGTTGGCGACGACGGCGGCCCCCTCGAGCTCGCGGGTCGCACGGTCCCACAGCTCGTCATTGTGGTCGATGACCACGACGACCTGGTCCGGCCGACGGGTCTGTGCACGGCACGATCCGACTGCGTTCTTGAGGGCGTCCCAGCGTTCGAGGGTGTAGGCGCAGATGATGACGGTGACGTTCATCCCGCATTCGCGGCGGACTCGAGGAGCCGGGCCGCGGGGATCCTTGAGCGATGCGACTCATCGAGCCGCTGTGCCAGCTCGTCCCAGGCGTCGGGACTCGGGAAGCTGAGCTCGGCCAGGCGCAGCGCGTGGATGAGCGCGACGTGCACCGACGCGGGATGCGTGAGGTCCGCAAGGAGGCCGCCGACGTAGCTGCGCCCGACCTCGGGCAAGGTGGTGTTGGAGAGCACGACGGTCGCGATGCCGAAGTCGATCGCCGTGGCGAAGGCGCGCGAGTCGTGCGCCGGATCGGCGACGCCGAGTACCGACGAGGTCGCGCACAGCTCCTCGAAGCTCGGCGTCGTGAGCTCCTTGCTGATGAGGTTGACGTGGTCGGCGTGATAGCTGTTGGCCACCATCTCGGGGAAGATCTGGCCGCCGTGGCGCATCACGACCTGCAGGTGGTAGTCGTTGATCCACGCCTCGGGGATCGCGTCGAACGCGGCGAGGAGCGTCGAGAGCGTTGCGGTGCTGTCTCGGGGCAGGAAGGCGGTGATCTGGTGCTGCGAGGAGTACGGGCCCCGGCGCGACAGCGAGAGCGCTCGGTGGGACTCGACGACCGGTCCGCCGCCTCCGAATGCGGTGACGAGCGCCGTGGCGTCGTCGGGGTCACCCACGAGCACGAGGTCCGCGCGCGCGACGTCGTCGGCGAGCGTGAACGCGCGCACCCTGCTCGAGCTCGGGAGGCTCGCCACGGCGACCACGGTCGTGATCCCCGCTGCGCGGGCGACCTGCACAAACTGCTTGACCCAGGAGTTGTCGATCCCCGGCCATGCGTACGCGATCGCGGTGCCCACCTCGGGGCTCAGCCACTCCTTGAATGCCTGCGCGCGGAATCGCGCGCTGTCGGGTGCGCGCAGGTGCGCGACACTCCGACCATTCGAGCTGTGGTGGGCGACGGCGAGCGAAGGCGCTCGGTGTAGGCCGACCGTGAAGTCGAGGCCAAGGTCGACCTCGACTCGCGTAACGGGCGCCGACTGCGCCATCGCGTAGACGATCTCAGAGACGATGATGCCGGGGATCGTCGTCGACGACCCTGGCCCCGCGACGAGAATGCGAGTGCGCTGTCCCGATGCACGCGCACCGCGACCAGCCAGGTCGTCAGTTCGACGGAACACGGTACCTCCGAAGACGCTCACGGAGGATGACGCGCAGGCAGCGGAGCCCGTCGCTCATCGCGTTGAGGTTGCTCGCCCCGTGAATGCGGTTCGTCTCGAAGCAAGGGACCTCGGCTGTCTTCAATCCCGCTCGGTGCGCTCGGATGTCGATCAGCAGTTCCACTTCGAACCCGTCCGTGTCAATTCGAATCGCGCTGAGCTGCTTCGCCCAGAGCGCCTTGAAACCATACGTGCCGTCGCTGTAGCGCGCACCAAAGAAAATCCGGATTAGCAGGCAGATCCCGGCGTCGCCGAACCGCCGGAGCCTCGTGATGTCCGTTGAGCCCCCTCCGTCGACGAATCGGCTGCCCTTGACGTAGTCGGCGCCCGCGACGAGCGCGTCTCGGAACGCCTCGATGTCGCGACCGTCCATCGAGCCGTCGGCGTCCATGAGCACGAGGATGTCGCCCTTCGCGGACTCGAGCCCCGCGCGAAGCGCGGCGCCCTTGCCCCGTCGGGACTGGTGCACGATCCGGGCGTCGGGCCGGAGCACGCGCGCGACGCGGGCGGAGTCGTCGCGGGACCTCCCGTCGACGATGATCACCTCGTCGACCCACCTCGGCACTGTGTTCAGCACATAGGGGAGATTCCCCGCTTCGTTGAGCGTGGGGATGATGACCGAGACGGTCGGTGATGTTCGAGAAGGGACAGGATTGGTCTGCACAGTTCCGTGCCAAACATCGTCACCCACGGTGTCCGACAAGAGCGCCGGGCTGGCCGTTCGCACGGTGGTCCTCCTCATCAGCCCTTGCGCTCCAAAGCCTTGCCGAGACTAGGTGAATTGTCAATCGAACGTGCGCGATTTCGCACGCCGCGACAAACTGGTTTTGACATCGTGGCACGCCGCTCTGACGTGCAGTTGCATGGTGCTGGTGACGCCGCGGTGAGGGGCTGGCGCCGACCGTCGCGACGCAGCGACGAGGGCCAGGTTGGTTTGTCAACAAGCCGGACGACGAGCACCCGGCACGCCCCACCCCACGAGCCCAGCCGCCGACTCGACACGCGTCGGCCGGCGCGAGTCATCCGTGCGGGTGGCTGGTCGACGCGGCCCGCGCGCACGCGGGCAATCCTCCGGGGGCTCGAGGTCACGAAGGGCTGTACTCGGCGACCCAGTCGACCAACATCGATTGCGACGACGACGGGCACGCCCAACCGGAGGCGCACCACGTCTGCTGGGTGAGGTCCAGGGTCATCGACTGACTTGGGATTTCAGACGCAACCTTCACCGAACCCCACTCCTCGCCGTCCACAGTGTAGATGATCTCGCTCGGCGTCCAGATGACACCCCACGTGTGCCACTGGGCCATGTCGATGGACGCCCGCCGCTGGTCCTGCTGGTTCGACGAGCTCCAGTGCACGGTCGCGCTCGTGTGCGAAGTGGTGCCGTCGGTCTCGCTGAAGTCGACTTCGGGGGGCCACACGTGGGCATCGGGCCACAGCAGCTGCACCATGGTCGGGCCGGGCCCCGTCGTGCGCGAGCGGATGAAGTAGGAGGCATAGGTGTTGGCGACGGAGCACTGGCAGACGCCGCCGGCCACCCACTTGTTCCCGTACGCGGGGTCCTGCCAGGTATTGAGCTGGAGCGTGCCCCCGCTGATCTCGACGTGGTTGCTGGCCCATTGGGCGCCGGGGTCGCCGCCAGGCTGGCCGCTGAAGGTGTACCAGCCGCTCGGCAGGCTCGAGCCCGTGAAGTCATTCACATAGCTCTGGGTGGACCCGGGCACCGCGTCGGCGGCAGGCGGAGCCATCCCTGAGGGCTCGGAGGCGTCCACGATGCCATTCGGGTATGGGGTGCTGCCTCCCGAGGGCGTGGGCAGCGTCGTCGTCGTGGTGGTCGTGGTCGTCGTGGTGGTGGGCGGCGGCGTCCAGCTGGGCGGCTGGTGGCGACGGTGGTGATGGCCGTCGTGGTACCACGAGCTCGAGGGGAGGTTGCGTGACTCCGAGAACGCCCGCAGGACACCGCCGCCCAAGGCGCGCTTCCCGTAGGGGGCGGCGCTGGCACCTGGGCCCGTCATCGCGATGAGCGAGCTCACGGCCGCCGCGAGCGCGACGAGGTGCCGCACCCGGACCGTCAGGAACCCGCGGCCCCAGGACCTGTCGAGGCGCGAGTGGACCCTTCGTACCGCGATCCTGGACTGACTGATGGTGGTGGCGTCGTGCAGGTCGCAAGTCACGAGGTACAACGTCGCATCCGAAGGTCACGGAACCGCCCACGACCTGTCAACAGCGCCGCAATTAGAGAAAATGTGACACACCCCTATTTGATCTAATTCGACGAACAAAGCGACGCTCACAGACCGCACTGCCGCACGTCCTTGGGGGCAACCGATGGTTCACTCCGACAAACTCTGATGGTGCGACCTGAACGAGATTCCACTCGGCGGCCGAATCCCCCTCTCGCGCACTCGTGGGTCGAAAAGGTGCTCACCGGTGGGCAGACCGGCGCGGACCGGGCCGCGGCCGATTTCGCGCTCGAGAACGGCATCGCCTACGGCGGTTGGGTGCCGCACGGCGGATGGGCGGAGGACTTCCCCGTGCCCCCGGGTGTGCTCGCGGCGTATCCGGCCTTCAGTGAGGCGGCGTCCGGGGACCCCGCGGTGCGGACGATCCGCAACGTCGATGACGCCGACGGCCTGCTCGTCGTCTCGCTCGGCCCGATCTCGTCCCGGGGCACCCAGCTCGCCGTCGCCCGAGCCAAAGAGCGGCGCACGCCGGCCGACGCCGTCGACCTGCTCCATGGCAACGCCGGTGGCCGGCTCGCCGCGCTCGTCGCGTCCCTCGGCGCGGGCTGCACGCTGACGGTGGCGGGGCCGAGGGAGAGCGAGGAGCCCGGCATCTACGCGGCGACCCGCCGGTTCTTCGACGCCCACCGCGACCTGCTGGTCTGAGGTCCCAGCCCCTCTCAGGGAAGCTGGCCCTGGCTCGACGACGCGAGCGCCGCACGCTCGGTCTCGTTCGACGCGAGCGGCGTGGTCGGTCGACCCGAGAGGTTCGTGCACGCCCTGGCGGCGGCGAACCGTGCCTGGACCTGTGCGGCAGCGGCGCCGGTCGCGGGCACCGGGAGGTCGTTCTCGATGATGGCGGGACGCCAGGTGTACGCGTCGATGTGCCGCCCGGTCGCCGCGACGGCGAGCGACCCGCTGAGGTCCGTCGGGAACGGGTCGTTGTAGAACGCGAAGTTCCCGAGCCCGTAGTCGACGAGCGCCCGGCCGAGATAGCCCGCGCCGAGCAGGACGTGTGCGTGGCTGCCGATCACGATGTCCGCGCCCGCACGAACCAGCTCGGTCGCGAGGGGCTCTTGGATCGCGTCTGGGCACGCGTCGAGCTGGATCCCCCAGTGCAGAAAGACGATCACGGTGTCGTCGATCCGCCTCGCTGCCGAGACGGCGCGCACGAGCTCTTGGACCTCGTAGGCGGACGCCAGACCCGGCTGCGTGCCAGTCGCGGTCCAGGTGCTGACGAGGTCCGTGTCGATCACCTGGGTCGCCGCGATGATCCCGACGTGCTCGCCTCGAATGACGGCCTGGTAGGACGCAAGTGCCCCCGCGACGTTCTTGCCGATGCCAATGATGTGGTAGCGAGTCCGTGCCCTGATCGTGAGCGCCTGGAGGAGCCCGGGTTGCCCGCAGTCCTCGCCGTGGTTGTTCGCCTCGGTCACGAGCGTCGTGCGCGCACCCTCGAATGCCGTGATCGCCGCCGGCGGGGCGAAGAACACGTAGGTCTTGGGCTGCGGGATCGGGCACCCGCCGAAGGTCAGGGCCGACTCGAAGTTGACCATCGAGAGGTTCGAGTGCGCGAGGAGCCTCGCGGCCCCGGGGCCGAGCGCCGTCCGCGGGTCCTCGGCCAGCCGGCTCGCGATCACGCTGGGTCCCTGGAAGTTCACGTCACCGGCGAAGACGAAGGTGACGGGCTTGCCGTCCCCGTCCCAGTCCGATCTGAGTCTCGCGTCCTGCGGGATGAATCTCGGGGAGCCCTGGGTAGGGGCGTTCGACGACCTCGCGCCGCCGAGGAGTGCGGTGCCAGCGACGAGGGCGACGGCGAGCACGAGGGTCGCCGCGACGAACCTGTTGCGGCGCACGCGCCTCGAGATCGTCTGTATCCCGGCGTGCCTCGGCGGCATCGGACCGCTCGGGCGCGTCAGTGGCGCGGCGGGAGCCTCGGGTCGGGCCGTCGCGCGGTCGGAAATCGTCGAGGTCACCAGCGAGCGAACCTAATCCGGCCGGGGGAGCCCATCCGGCAGCCGCGTCAGTGGGTGCCCATCGCGGCGAGCACCGCCAGGGCTGCGGCCATCGAGACCGGCACCACCACGACGCCCAGTCGGCTCGCCGACCGAAGAGAGGGGCTGGCCCCGGTCGACCTCGCGGCCCTCAGCCACAGCAGCCAGGCGAGCGAGCCCGTCACGCACAGGTTGGGACCCAGGTTGAGCCCGACGAGGAGCGCGAAGGGGTCCTTCGGCGTGCGGGCGGCGAGCAGGGACGCCGCAGGGAGGTTGTTGCACGCGATGGCGGCCACTGCCGCGACCACCGCGCCGCCCGTGGCGTCGAGGTGCGCCAGCAGCGTCGTCGGTCCCGACCACCCGCGACCCAGCGCGCCGAGCGAGACGGCCATCCCGAGGAGCCCGATGAGCAGCGGCACGTCGAGCGTCTGGAGGACTCGCGAGCCGACATCTGGGCTTTGGGCGACCCGGACGACGGCGGCGGCGATGCCCACCGCGGCGACCGGCAGCGCCGGGGCGGGGACGACCAGCACGATGATTGTCGCGGCAAGCACGCTCAGCGCGCCGACGCCGATGCCCGGTGAGGTCGGGGGCGAGGCAGCCAGCGGCGTCGCTCGCAGCTCGTGGCGCCCCGCGATCGCGACGACGGCGGCGGTCACGACGAGCGCGGCGAGCGCCGGCGCCCACATGTGCGCGAGGAACGCCGTTCCGGTGAGCCGCACGTGTCCAAGGACGATCAGATTCGTGAGGTTCGACCCAGGAAGGAAGAGTGATCCCGCGTTCGAGAGCAGCAGCGCGCCGTAGAGCATGGGGCCCTCGCCCATGCCTCGACTCCTCGCCGTGTAGATGAGCACCGGTGTAAGGAAGGCAACGGAGGTGTCCAGGTTGAGGAGGGCCGTCACCACTGCCACGACGATCGTCGCGCCGATGAAGAGCCCGACGCCGCTCGTCGTCACCCGTGCGATGCGGTGCCCGGCGACCGCGAAGAGGCCATCGTGCTCTGCAACCCAGCCGATGAGCAGCAGTCCGCCGACGAGCACGAACGGGGGCCAGTCCTGGGAAGCCGCAGCCCTGGCGTCGCCCGGACTGGCGAGCACCGCGGCCGTCGCGCAGATGACGCCAACGACCGCGAGCACCCACCCGATGCGGCTCGATACCTCGGCACGCGGGCCCTCAGTGACATCGGGTCGGTGCACTGCTGCTCATACTTGCGCAGGCCGACGACGAACATCGGCCGCGATCGCCATCGTCACGACCAGTGGCAGAAGCAACCCGCCAGCCGCCCTCCGTTTCAGGCGTCGCCGATCAGTCTTCGGGAAGAGCGGCAAAATCACGCTTTGCCTTCCTGTACCACACCATTCCCGCTATGGGATTCTTCCAGCGGCCCTTCATCTCCTTCAATGCGCCTTGGTGCGTGTCATCACCTCCCGCGACCATTTCCTTCAGATGCCTGTCCTGCGCCTTAATGACCTGATCAGCACCCAGAGCCTT
>PMON01000054.1 GCA_003162395.1 Acidimicrobiaceae bacterium | reverse complement strand
CAGCCCGCCTGCGAGGAGATGCAGACCGTCACGCGGTCGCGGTAGGCCATCGCCACGGTCTCGATCGTCGCCCCGTCGTGGAGCGCGAAAACCCACTTGATCGTGCGCCCCGCGTCCGCAACGGACTCGGTCACGACCTGCAGCGCCGGCGGCAGCGCGGCGTCAAGGCGCTCTCGGAGTGCCTTCGGGAGCACGGTCAGCTCGAGGGGACGTCGGAGCTGGCGCCACAGTCCCTCGTCCAGCTGGCGCACGCGGTAGGCGGGCTCACCCGCGAGCAGGGCGGCGAGCGCCTCGGGATCGGGGTCATAGGCGCTCGGCACCTCGTCAACCTACCGACGAGACGGCGTCGTCCAGGGCGCCCGCCGGGGCCACGTTGGTTGGCCGAACGCGAGCCAACGTGGTTCACTTCTCGTCGGCCGGGGATCCCCCGACGTCGGACAAAGGAGTCCCATGGAGCTTTCCAACACCTCGGCGATCATCACGGGCGGCGCCTCGGGCCTCGGCGAGTCCACGGCTCGCGAGCTCGCCAAGCGCGGCGTGCGCGTGGTGCTGGCGGACCTCAACGCGGAGCGCGGCGAGGCACTCGCGAGCGAGCTCAACGGCACCTTCGTCAGCTGCGACGTGACCAACACCGACCAGGTGATCGCCGCGACCGACGCCGCGATCGCGCTCGCGCCCCTGTTCAGCGTCGTCAACTGCGCGGGCGTCGGCTGGGCGACGCGCACGATCGGCAAGGACGGCGAGTACGCGAGCGCGCACGACCTCGACGTGTACCGCCGCGTCATCGAGATCAACCTCATCGGCACCTTCAACGTGTGCCGACTGGCCGCGAGCAAGATGAGCCGGAACGAGCCGGACCCCGACGGCTGCCGGGGCGCGATCGTGAACACGGCGTCGGTCGCGGCCGAGGACGGCCAGATCGGACAGGTCGCCTACTCGTCGTCCAAGGGCGGCGTCGTCGGGCTCACGCTGCCGCTCGCCCGCGACCTCGCGGTCGTCGGCATCCGCGCGAACTGCATCCTGCCCGGGCTCATCGACACCCCGATCTACGGCACCGGAACCGCGTCCGAGGATTTCAAGACGCGCCTCGGCTCCGGCGTGCTGTTCCCCCAGCGCCTCGGACGCGCCGACGAGTTCGCGTCGCTCGCCGTCGAGCTGCTCGCCAACAGCTACATGAACGCCGAGTCGATCCGCATCGACGCGGGCATCCGGATGCAGCCGAAGTGAGTCAGTAGCTCTCAGGCAAGCACGTCGCGAGAGCGCGTGCCCGCGCCCCGTGAGGGCGCAGGCGACGGCGAGGGCGTCGGCGCGACCCGTGAGCCCGAGCAGTTCGTCGCGAACGATCGCCGCGGCGCCGGCCGGCGCGCTGGGCTCGCTGCCGACCGCCGCTTGGAGGTCGACGCAGTGCAGCACGAGCTCGGTGAGCCGCGTGACGAGGTAGTCGCCGAACGCGATGCGGCCGGCGTAGTGCTGGACCTCTCGGTCCAACGGCGTCGCGGCAACGAGCTCGCCCACTCGGTCGGCGACGGCTCGGACGTGCTCGATGGGATCGTCGTTGATGAGCTCGACGCCCGCGCGCCCGGGCAGAGATGCCGTCGTGGACGCCGGGGATCGACATCGCGGCGAGGTAGTAGTCAGCCGCGCCCGCGAGCTGGCGGCTTGCAGGATCGATCGGCCGGGCCAGGACCTCTTCGATCGCGACGCGCCCGCATCGTGTGCGCGACAAGCTCAAGGACGGTCCACTCCTTCGTGCCCGGATCGTCGTAGCGCGCGGGATCGATCGAGGCGACGAGCGTCACACGAAGGTGTCCGAGGACTCGTGCAGCGCGGCGACGACGTCGGCGTCGGTCGGCACGGCGTCAGTGTACGGAGCCTCACCGGGACCACGAGGCGGCTAGATGCCCTGCCCGAGGTTGTCGAACCTCGCGTACTGGCTCAGGAACGCGAGGTTCGCGTGGCCCGTCGGCCCGTTGCGGTGCTTCGAGATGAGCACCTCGGCGAGGCCCTTCTTCTCGACGGGCGCCGCCGAGTCGTAGGCCTCCTCTCGGTAGAGGAACAGGACCACGTCGGCGTCTTGTTCCAAGGAGCCCGACTCGCGGAGGTCCGACAGCATGGGCCGCTTGTCCGCGCGCGCCTCGAGGCCTCGGGAGAGCTGGCTGAGCGCGACGACGGGGCACTCCAGCTCGCGCGCGAGGATCTTGAGCCCGCGCGACATCTCGGCGACCTCGACCTGGCGGTTCTCGGAGCGAACCCTCGAGCTCATGAGCTGGAGGTAGTCGACGACGACGAGGCCGAGCTCGCCGTGCTGCTTCTTCAGCCGGCGCGCGCGGGCGCGCACGTCCATGACGGTGAGGTGTGGGTTGTCGTCGATGAAGATCGACGCCTGGCCGAGCCTCGTGATCGCGCGCGACACCTTCTGCCAGTCGGTGTCGCCAAGCTGGCCCGTGCGCATCCGCTGGGCGTCGACGCGCGCCTCGGATGCAAGGAGGCGCTGTGAGAGCTCGAGGTGGCTCATCTCGAGGCTGAAGAGCAGGGCAGGGCGCTTCAGCACCGCGCCGACGTGGGTGAGCATGCCGAGCGCGAAGCTGGTCTTGCCCATCGAGGGGCGCGCCCCCACGATCGTGAGACTGGATGGCTGGAGCCCGAGCAGGATGTTGTCGAGGTCGGTGTAGCCCGTCGCGGTTCCGGTGATCCGGCCCTTGCCGCGCTCTTCGATCCAGTCGACGGACTCATGCAAGAGGTCGCCCAGCGACCGGACGGTGTCGGCATTGCGGTGCTCGGCGACGTCGAGGATCATCTGCTCGGCGGTGTCGATCACCCCGGACACGTCGTCGGGCGCGCTGTAGGCGAGGTCCGAGATCTCCCCGGACGCGCCGATGAGCCGCCGCAGGATCGCGAGCTCCTGGACGATCGAGGCGTAGTGCTGTGCGTTCGCCGACGACGGCGTGTTCGCCTGGAGCGAGACGAGCGCGGCGGGGTCCGCGCCCATCGACGAGAGGCCTGCGCGGTCGAGCTCGTCGGCGACCGTGACCGCGTCGGCAGGCTGGCCGGACTCGTAGAGACGGGCGATCGCCCCGAAGATCTGCCCGTGCGCCGGCTTATAGAAGTCGTCGGCGCTGAGCAGCTCGGTGCCCACCGAGATCGCGTCGGTCGACAGCAGCATCGCGCCAAGCAGGGACTCTTCAGCGATGAGGTTGTGTGGCGGGACCTTTGGTCCACCGTCCGGCCGCCGAAGGCGGATGGGACGTGTGTCGTCAAGGGCCTGAACCATGCTCCCTCAACTGTCGCCGATTGGGGCTGTGGGACGTAACCCCGCGTTTGCTGTGGGTTTGCTGTGTCCCGGCGGCACGGTTGTCCGCAGCCCGTCGAGAGCACGAGCCGACGCTCGATGCATGCCTGCACTGTGGCGGCACACTGTGACACTCGCGGACGCGCGTGGCATCCGCAGGCACGAATGCTCGCTAGTCGAGCGGGACGATCTCGATCTTGACGGTTGCCGTCACGCCACCGAACAGGGTGATCGTGACCGGCACCTCGCCGAGGTCCTTCAGGTGCTCGTCGAGCACGACCTGGCCGCGCTCCACCTCGACGCCGGTCGACGTGGCCACGGCCGTCGCGATCTCGACGGGGCCAACCGAGCCGAACAGCTTGCCGTGGGCACCGGCCCGTGCCGAGACCTTGACCACGGATCGCTCGAGCTCAGCCTTCTGGGTCTCCGCGGCGGAACGGTCCTTGGCGTCGCGCAGGTCGCGTGACCGCCGCATCGCGGTCGCCTGGCCGGCGACGCCCTCGGACGCCGGCAGCGCCGAGCCGCTCGGCAACAGGAAGTTGCGGGCGTAGCCGCCCTTCACCTCCACGATGTCGCCGCGGCGCCCGACGCCTTCTACGTCCCTTCGCAGGAGGACCTTCATCCGGCACCGACCTCTGCGTCGGCAGGCGACTCGGTGGCCGCTGGCTCGGCAGGCGCGGGCTTTGCAGGCGCCTCGGCAGGCGCAGGTTCCGCAGGCGCCTCGGCAGCCGCGGCCTCGGCTGCCGCGGGCTCGGCAGCCGCAGGCTTGGCAGCAGGCTCGGCGGGGGTGTCCTCGCCCACGCCCTCGAGTGTGCGCTCGTCCTCTGGCCCTGCGGCGAGCGTCGTCTCCTCGTCGCCGCGTGGCGGGCGTCCCCGCCCGCCGCCGTCGCGATCACGGCCCCGGCCACCGCCGCGCCGCTCAGTCACCGTGCGTTGCGTGTAGGGCAAGAGGGCCAGCTCGCGTGCGGTCTTGATGGCCTCGGCGATCTCGCGCTGGTGCTGCTCGCAGTTCCCCGATACGCGGCGCGCACGGATCTTGCCGCGCTCGCTCATGTAGCGCTTGAGCATCCCGGAGTTCTTGTAGTCGACCCACTCCACTCGGTCCTTGCACAGCTGGCACGGCTTCTTCTTGACGCGCCGTCCGGTGTCCTTCGGCGCGCGCTTGGTCGTGCGCATGTTCGTACGTGCCATCAGAAGGGCTCCTCATCGAATCCGTAGCCGGTGTCGGGCTGCTCTTGGCGCGGCGGCGCCGCACCGCGCGCGGGTCGCGCCTCACCGGGTGCCTTGCGCTCGTTGCGGGTGACCTGTGCGGTCGCCCAGCGCAGCGACGGGCCGATCTCGTCGGCGACGATCTCGACGACCGAGCGCTTGTCGCCCTGCTCGGTCTCCCAGCTGCGCTGCTCCAAGCGACCCGCGACCACGACTCGGGCGCCCTTGGTGACGGACTCGGCCACGTTCTCGGCCATCTCGCGCCAGCACACGACGTTGAAGAAGGAGGTCGCCTCCTCCCACTCCTGGGTCTGGCGGTTCTGCCAGCGGCGGTTGACCGCGAGGCCGAACGAGCAGTTCGCCTGGCCCGAGGCCAAGAAGCGCAGCTCGGGGTCGCGGGTGACGTTGCCAACGACGGTGACGGTGTTGTCAGGCATGGTGCTCCTTGGCTCAGGCCGCGCCGGCGGCGAGGCGACGTGCTGCCGCACCCTTTTCGGGCAGACGGATGATCTTGTGACGGAGGACCTCGGGCGCCAGCGTCAAGTGCCGGTCGAGCGCGGCGACGGTCGCCGGCTCGCCACTGAACTCGACGATGACGTAGTAGCCCTCGCGGCGCTTGTTCATCTCGTAGGCAAAGGTGCGCTTGCCCCAACGGTCGATCTTGCCGGGGGTTCCACCGGCAGCCTTCATCGCGTCGAGCGAGCGATCGAGCGCCACCTGGATCTCCTGGGCATCGACGGCCACGTCGAAGATCATCATCGTCTCGTAGGGCCGCACGGGCCACACCTCCCTCTGGACCGGCGCCGGAGCGTCGGGCCCCGTCGTTCGGGGCAGGGTCACGTCACCGCCGAAGCGGGGACGACGAATGCTAGCCGGACGACACGGCCCGCCCGCCGGCGCGGGCCGTCCACAACGCCAGCGCACGATTCGGACCACTCTTCGTGCGAAGCCCGATCCGCGCGGACCGCCTCGGTACGCTCGGTGCCCCCCGCTCGAGAGGAGACCCATGCTTGGACTCGCGCGTCGTCTCGCCCCCATCCTCGCGGTCAGCTCGCTGGCTCTGGCGGTGCCGCCCTCGGTCGCCTCGGCTGCGCCCGTCGCCGCCCACGCCACGTTCGCGAAACCCTCGTCCATCGCCGCGGTCGGCCGCTGGCTCGTCGTGACCGACAAGGCGACCAGCACGCTCTCGGTCCTTGCTGCCTCCACGGGCGCGGTGGAGGCCACGTTCTCGCACCGCGCGCTCGGGGTGTCCGCCCCGAACTCGGCGGTCGCCAGCACCACCTCGGGCCGATCGCTCGTGTTCGTCGCGGGCGTTGGGGGCAACGTGGCCGAGCTGCAAGTCGCCACGTCCACGTCGTCCAAGCCGGCGATCACGCGGCTACGGATACTGCGTCCCACCGGCTGTGCGAGGGCCTCGCTCGCCTACCTCGCGACCGACACGCGTGGCCACCTGCTCGAGGCCTGCTCGACGGGCGTCGTGACCGAGTGGGCGGAGCGCACGGGAGGGCTCACCCGTCGCTCTCCGGCCGCCACGACCAAGCTCACCAACGCGACGGGGCTGGCGGTGCTCCGCACGTCGGTGTTCGTGACGAACGCAAAGACCGCCGCTTCCAAGTCGGGCACTGACTCGGTCGCCGAGCTCTCGCTCGTCACTGGCCGGCTCGTGCGCACGGTCTCGAACACGACCAACCCTGCCTACGCCTTCAGCTCGCCGGCCGGGATCACCTCGAACGGCACCAACCTGTGGGAGATCAACCAGATCGGGAACACCGTCGACGAGCTGGCGGGCTCGAGCCTCGCGTTCCTCACGAGCTCCGGCACCAACATCTCGGACCCAGGCGTCGTGCTCGCGACGAAGGCCGCGGTCTTCGTCTCCTCAGGGGGGTCCTGGGGGATGGTGACCCAGTTCACCGGCTCTTCGGCGACGCTGTCGAGCCCGTGGATGATGTGCAACTCGAACGGCCCCTACAACTTCTCCACACCGTCGGGCTTCGCGATCAGCGGGAGCTCGCTGTGGGTCACCAACGAGGGCAACGGGACCATCGACCGGATGAACGCGACGACCGGGGCGCTCGTCAAGACGTTCGGCTAGGACTCGCGCTCTATGGCCTTCATTCCCCGAGCGCGGCCCTGAGGTCCGCGCCCGCGGCGTAGGTCTCGTCGGGACCAGGGAACGCGCCCGAGCGCACGTCGGCGGCGAACCGGCCGATCGCGTCGGTGACGAGCGTCCCGAGCTGGGCGTACTCGCGCACGAACTTGGCGAGTGGGCGGTTCCCGAGCCCCAAGAGGTCGTGGAACACCAGCACCTGGCCGTCGGTGTCCGGCCCCGCGCCGATGCCGATCGTCGGGATGCCGAGCGCAGCGGTGATCCGGGCCGCGAGCGCGTCGGGCACGCCCTCGAGCACCAGCGCGAAGCACCCGGCGTCCTCCAGGGCGTGCGCGTCGTCCAACAAGAGCTTGGCGGCCGCCAGGTCGCGGCCCTGGACGCGGTAGCCGCCCATCGCGAGCACCGACTGGGGCGTGAGCCCCAGGTGGCCCATGACGGGGATCTCGGCCTTGCGGATCGCTTCGACGACCGGCGAGCGCACCGCACCGCCCTCGAGCTTCACGCAGCCCGCCCCCGCGCGGACGAGCGACGCCGCGTTGCGCACCGCGTCACGGGTCCCGGTGTGGTAGCTCATCCACGGCAGGTCGCCCACGACCAGCGCGGTGGGCGTCGCTCGCGTGACCGCGGCGGTGTGCCGGGCCATGTCGTCGATCGTGACGTGCAGCGTGTCGGGGTAGCCGAGCACGGTGTTGGCGACCGAGTCGCCGACCAAGAGCAGGTCGACCCCCGCGGCGTCGCAGAGGCGCGCCGAGGGCTCGTCGTAGGCGGTGACCATGACGATCGGCTCGGCGCCCTTGGCGCGCTTTCGTGCCTGGATGTCAGGGACGGTGGTGGACGTGCTCACTGCGCGCGCTGCTTGGCTGCCCGCCTCGTGGCGCGGCCACCGGCCTGCCACTTGCGCGCCAGGTGGTGGAAGCCGCATCCCGTGCAGGCCTCGACCGCGTAACAGACGACCGGCTCCTCGCGGCGCTCGAGCCTCGCGAGCTCTGCCTTGGACGACGGGCACGTCCCGCCCGAGGGGAGCTTGGAGCCGAAGACGTAGGTGACCTCGACGGTCGCTGCGGCGTCGCACACCGGGCACGGACGATCCGTGGGCTGACCGAGGTTCGACGCGGCGCGCAAGAGCTCGGGGTGCGCGTCGCAGACCTCGTCACGACGGACCTTGCCCTTGCGCAGCGACTCGACGAGGCGATGGCGGACAAGGCCGTACTCGACCACGCCGGATCGGATGCGCTCTGACTTCGGCAGCGGCCGCGCCATCGCGGAGACGCTAGCGGCGAGGGATGGGCGACGAAAGGCCTCCCCGGTTTCCGCACGATGACAATCGCTTTGCCGCGGTGCCGACTCGACACACCGACACGTCGCCGATGCTCTTACCTCGCGCGTCGAGCCGCGTCGTCGCCCCGTCGACTGTCGGGCAGGTCCGGCGAGCGGCCCCGGGCGGCGCCGCGGCCGCGGCCGGGTGACGGCGGTCGGCTCCGAACGAGCCAGACCTTTGTCCAGGCAGATGTCCAGGCAGAGGTGTGCCAACGTGTACTCGATCGATATATCGCCTTGCTATAGTGACGCGATGCTCGATCTCGCCATCCTGGGCCTGCTGGGGGAAAAGGACCGCCACGGCTACGAGATCCGCCGCCTCCTGCGCGACGAGCTGGGCCTCGTGACCACGGTCTCGTTCGGCTCGCTGTACCCCGCGCTGGCTCGGCTCGAGCGCTCCGGCGCGGTCGAGGTCGTCGGCGACGCCGAGTCGTCCGTGCCCACGTCGCCCTCCACGGGCTCGCTCGCCGGCGAGCGCGCCTCGGCGCGTGGGCTGCGCACCGGGCTCGCCCGGGGGCTGCGCTCGCGCAAGGTGTACCGCCTGACCCCCGAGGGCCGGGCGCTGTTCGCGCGGCTGCTCGCCGAGGCACCCTCCCAGGACGACCCGCGCAGCTTCGGGCTGCGCGTCGCGCTGGCGCGCCACCTCCCCCCGAGCGCACGGCTCGAGCTCTTGGAGCGCCGCCGCGCCGAGCTCGTGGGCCGGCTCGCCGAGCTCGAGGTCGCGACGACGGGACCGGCGCTCGACAGCTACGCGCGCTCGGTCGTCGAGCACGCCGCCGAGGGCGTGCGCTTGGACATCGGCTGGCTCGACGGCCTCGTCGACGGCGAGCGGACCCACACACCAGTCACCACCGACGTCGCCTCGTAGCGACCGAGAGGAGCACCAGATGGGACGGATCAGAGTTGCGATCGCAGGCGTCGGGAACTGCGCCAGCGCACTCGTCCAGGGCGTGCGCTACTACGAGGGAGCGGACCCCGCCGACGTCGTCCCGGGCCTCATGCACGTCGAGCTCGCGGGCTACCACGTTCGTGACCTCGACTTCGTCTGCGCCTTCGACGTCGACGCCCAGAAGGTCGGCACCGACCTGTCCAAGGCCATCTTCTCCTCGCAGAACAACACCATCCGCTTCTCGGAGGTCCCCCACCTCGGCGTCACGGTCGAGCGCGGTCCGACACTCGACGGGCTGTCGAAGTACTACCGCGACGTCGTCGACGAGTCCCCCTTCGAGGTCTGCGACGTCGCGGCGGTCTTGCGCGAGACGCGCGCCGACGTACTCGTCTCGTACCTGCCGGTCGGCTCCGAGGAGGCCCAGCGCTTCTACGCCCAGGCCGCCCTCGACGCCAGAGTCGCGTTCGTGAACGCCATCCCGGTGTTCATCGCCTCGGACCCGGTATGGGCGAGGAAGTTCACCGACGCGGGCGTGCCCATCATCGGCGACGACATCAAGAGCCAGGTGGGCTCGACCATCGTNNNNATGGACTTCAAGAACATGCTCGACCGCGACCGCCTGGAGTCGAAGAAGATCTCGAAGACCCGGGCCGTCACCTCCCAGATGGAAGACACCGTCTTGTCCGAGGACGACATCCACATCGGCCCCTCGGACCACGTCCCGTGGCTCGAGGATCGCAAGTGGGCCTACATCCGCATGGAGGGCCGCAACTTCGGGGACGTGCCGCTCAACTTGGAGCTCAAGCTCGAGGTCTGGGACTCCCCCAACTCGGCCGGCGTGATCATCGACGCCGTCCGCTGCGCGAAGGCCGCGCTCGACCGCAAGCTCGGTGGGCCCCTCATCGGTCCGTCGGCGTACTTCATGAAGTCCCCGCCCGTGCAGTACCACGACGACGTCGCCCACGACATGGTCGAGGCGTTCTCGCGCGGCGATGGCGCCTGAGGCACCTTCGCTGCCGACGAGGTCCGACTCCAGCTTGCAGACAGGTCCGTGACCCGCGACGATCCCCTGATGGACCACGACGCGAAGCGAGCCGAGTTCCGACGCCTGCACGAGTCGGGCACCTTCACCATGCCCAACCCCCACGACGTGGGGTCCTGCCGGCTGCTCACCGAGCTCGGCTTCCCCGCCCTCGCGACGACGAGCGGCGGGTTCGCGTACTCGCTCGGCCGCCTCGACATGACCGTCGGCCGTGACGCGCTCGTCGCGCACGTGGAGGACCTTTGCGCCGCGACGCACCTGCCGATCAACGTCGACGCGGAGAACTGCTTCCCCGACGCGCCCGGCGGCGTCCGAGCGACCGTCGAGCTGCTCGCGGGCGCGGGTGCCTCGGGGTGCTCGATCGAGGACTATGACCCCGTGACGACGTCGATCCTCGGGCGCGACGAGGCGGTGCGCCGCGTGGAGGTCGCCGCGACTGCAGCGAGGGAGCACGGCGTCGTGCTCACCGCGCGCGCGGAGAACCACCTCCGCGGCATCGCCGACCTCGACGACACGATCGCGCGGCTGTGCGCCTACCGCGACGCGGGTGCGGACGTCCTGTACGCGCCCGTCCTCCCTGACGCCGAGGCCATCACGCGCGTCGTTGAAGAGACGGGCATGCCCGTCAACGTGCTCCTGCGCCCCGGCGGCCCGACGGTCGCCGAGCTCGGCGCGCTCGGTGTGCGCCGACTCTCGGTCGGCGGCACACTCGCGTCCGTCGCCTACGGCGCGCTGTACCGCGCCGCCGCCCGACTCCGCGACGAGGGCGTCCTCGACGTCGGCGAGGGCGGGCTCGCCTACGACGTCGTCGTGCGGGCCTTCAGCGGCGAGGTCCCGTCGTAGCGACAGGGTCGCATCCGCCCGCTGCGACGTGGCGCAAGATCGGCGTCCACGACGCAGACGCCGTCGTGCTCCTGCGTGCACCGGCGACGTGGGGCCGTGACGGGCTCGCGGGATCTGTCCATATCTCGAAGCGACGGGTCTCGGCGCCTGCTGACGTCGTCGTCGCGTTCTGTCGGGCCATGTCGCAGCTCAAGCGCGAGGCGCCGACGCTTGGCGACGCGATCAAGCCGGACGGCATGGTCTGGGTCGCGTGGCCGCGCAAGGCCGCGGGCCACGCGAGCGACCTCTCCGACACTGCCGTGCGCTCAGCGATGCTGCCCTTCGGCCTCGTCGACGTGAAGGTGGCGATGCTCGACGAGGACTGGTCCGGGCTCAAGTTCGTGTGGCGCGTCGAGCGCCGCGGTTCGCTTCGGTAGGGCTTACTCGATCGGCTGGTGCGCGATGCCGGTCGGCTCGCGGCCCGCGAAGCACATGCCCCCGAGGGCCGCAAGCAGCGGGAGCCCGAGCAGCATCATGCCGAGCGGGCGCAGCGGGACGTTCTGGGTCAGCTCGGCGAGGTTGTCCGCGCTGTCGTTCGAGAGGAAGGCGGCGACCAAGAGGTAGGCCGTGACGATGCCGAGGGCCGCCCCGACGAAGCCGAGTGAGCCGGCGGTCACCGCGGTGAGCGTTCGACGCGTGCGCCGGCTGGCGCCCGCCGCTGCGAGCACGCGCAGCTCCGAGGCGGTCTCAGAGCGGATGAGCCCCACCGTCATCGCGAGCACCCCGAGGGCGAGCAGGAGGCCGGCACCGATCGCCCATGCCAGCACCTCGTCGAGCGACGCGAACGAGTTGGCCGTCTCGACGCTCGTGCCGGTGGTCGCGGCCAGCGTCCGCGCCGTCTGCTTCTGCAGGGTCGTGAGGTTGTGCGGCGTGGTGAGCAGGTACTGCTGCAGCTGCAGCGTCTTGGAGAGGTGCAGCAGCTGGACGGCGTGCATCGTGAGCAACGTGTTCGGTGCCGACGTGCCCACCGGCAGCTGGGCGACGTACTGGACCGACGGGCTCAGCACGCAGTAGCCGGGCGGGCACGGGCCGACTGGCCCGTTGAAGAAGCTGGGGTTGGACCACGCCTGGCCGTAGACCAGGGCCATGCTGCCAGTGGCACCCGGGAGCTGTGCGCGAGCGGTGATCACGAGCGCGTTCGGGTCGATCGACGACGGTGCGATGCCGTAGTGCGCGAGGAGCGCGGGGGTCGCCACGAACACCTGGCCGTTGAACTGTCGTCCCGACGTGGTGCGCTGGAGGCCCCCGTTGGCCGTGTACAAGGGGAGCGCGTCGCTCGCGGCGATCTCGGTGGCCACCTTCTTCGAGAACGCCGTGAACTGCGCGGGGGTCATGGTCGACGGGCCCGTGACGATCTGCTTGCAGCCGCTCGTCGGCGTGCACTGCGTCTCGATCGACTTGCCGCCGCCGAAGCCGGTCCCCGGCGGATAAACCATGACGACGTTGCTCGCGAGGTTCGGCCCGACCCAGTCGAACGGGTCCGAGTAGCGCGCGGTCGCCGCGATGACGACGACGCCGGTCACGAGCAGCGCGAGGCAGATCGCACCGAGTGCGGCCCCTGAGCGTGAGCGGTAGCGCGCGAGGTCTCGCAGCGCGACCTTGGCGGCGACCGGTGCCCGGCCCGCGAGGCGGCCGAGCTGGGCGACGATCCACTGGGAGACCAAGAACAGCCCAACACTCGCGAGCACGATCCCGAGGAGCACGGACAGCACGCCGCCACCCTTGCCGCTGCCACCACCGTGGCCCGCCGAGCTGCCGGCGAACACGAGCAGGACACCCCCGGCGAGGATCGCCACGCCTCGGGCGGCGTTGCGGCGTGACGCGGTTGGCTCCGTGGGCCGGCCGGACAGCGCCGCGACGACGGGGAGCTTTGAGGTGGCCCGCGCCGGCCGGAGCGCTGCCAGGGTGGTCGTCAACGGTGCGAGCGCCAGGGCGACGACGACGAGCCACCAGGGGATGGCGGCGGGATCGACGACGTGGCCGACGCTCGCCTGCTGGTGCGGTGCGTAGAGCCACCACCCCGCGAGACCGACGACGCCGCCGAGCGCCATCGACGCGACGCCGACGACGAGGCCGTTCACGAGCAGGGCGAGCCGAACCAGGGACTCGTCGGCGCCGAGCGCCCCGAGCATGCCGATGGCGCGCGTGCGTCGGCGTGCGAGCACCGTGAACCCGGCGACCGCGATCAGCCCGATGAAGAGCATGCCGAACGTCGCCGCGACGAGGAGCAGCACCTCGCCGATGTCAAACGAGCTCGCCGGCAACGGGGCGATGGAGCCGATCAGCGTGTTGTAGATGGCCTTCGGCGGCGAGAAGCTCGCGAGCTGGTCGGGGGTCGCGTCGAAGAGCGCCGTGACGGTGGCGGGGTGCGCGACGGCGCCGGGGGCCGCGAGCGCGAACGTCGCGTTCAGGTCGGTCGGCGTGCGGACCTCGCCCACGACGTGCCACGTGGTGCCGGCCGCGACCCAGGTCCCACCAACGTGCGTGCCGTAGAGCTGGGCGAGCTCGCTCGTGAGGTCCACCTCGCCGGACCCTGCCGGATAGCGCCCCGAGGCAAGCTGCACGAGCGGCGCCACATAGGGCCCGTGCGGGTCCAGGGACTCGAGCAGCGCCCCCGACACCGTCCCGGTGGCGACGGGCACGGCGTCGATCACGCCTACCTGCCCGAAGTGGGAGCGCAGCACGCTGAGCTCCTGGGCGAGGTGCGGGTCCTGGCCGGACAGCGTGGCGAGCTGGTTTGCAGTCCCGTAGCCCGCGTTCTGGGGGACCTGGCTCCCCGAGATGATCCCCGCACCGAGGATGGTCGTCGCGACGGCGGCCGCGACGAGCAGCGAGATAAGGACCTGCTGTCGCCACTCGCGGCGGAACATCCGCAGCGACCAGCGCAGCACGGCCTCGCGCGCTGGCATGCCGCCGCGCGACGCGCGCGAGCTCATTGGGCCTGGTGGGCGACGAACGCCTCGGGCGAGGACGGCGGGTGGGTCTCGTCCATGATCTTGCCGTCACGGATGAAGACCACACGATGGGCCCAGGAGGCCAGCTTCGCGTCGTGGGTCACCACGACGGCGGCCACGCCCTGCTTGCAGGCGTCGTGTATCGAGCGCATCACGGACTCGGCGTTCACCGAGTCAAGTGCGCCCGACGGCTCGTCGGCCAGGATCAGCTGCCGCTCTCCCACGGTTGCCCGCGCAATGGCAACACGCTGCCGCTCGCCGCCGGAGAGCTCGTCGGGGAACTTGTCCGCCTTGTCGAGGACCGAGAAGTGGTCGAGCGCCACCTGGGCCTTGGCGCGCGCGGACTTGGAGGACACTCCGTCGAGCTCGAGCGGCAGCGACACGTTCTCGAGCGCGCTGAGCCCGGCAAGCAGGTTGTAGTCCTGGAACACGTAGCCGATCGAACGCCGGCGCAGCTGCGACTTGTGCGCCCGCGACATCTTGGACGTGGGCTCGCCGGCCACGAACACCTCGCCGCTCGTCGGGTCCTCGAGGCCCCCTGCGATGGTCAGCAACGTCGTCTTGCCCGAGCCAGAGGGGCCCATGACGGCGACGAGCTCGCCGGCCGCGACCGACAGGCTGACGTCGCGGAGCGCGTGGACGGCGGTCGGCCCGTCGCCAAACGTCTTGAAGACGTCGTGCAGCTCGAGCGCGGTGGTCATCGCCGCACCCCCGTCCTGCGAGGGAGCGGGTGGGGCAGGGCCCGCGGCGCGTCCGAGGTGGGCGCGTCGGCCTCGGGCTCGAAGCGAGCGATGCGGCCGTCTGCGGCGTCCAGCCACCGGATGACGGCGTCGAGGCGGAAGAGCTCCGCGTCCACGACGAGGGCGAAGTTCAGGTCGTCGCGTCCGTCGTTGGACTTGAGCCGTGTCCACTCCTGCATGAGCTCGACCATGTAGCGCCGATGATCCTGGATGACCTCACGGACCTCAACGCCGCGCACCGACATCGCGATGAGCACCTTCATGACGATCTCGTCGCGGGGCGGGGCAGAAAGGTCCGGCGGGGTGCGCAGCCAGGTCTCGAGCTCTCGCTCACCCAGCTCGGTGATGCGGTAGTCCTTCTGCGCCCCGGCCTCCTCACCCTCGCCGTCAGATGCGACGAGGCCGTCGCGCTCGAGGCGCTGCAGCGTGGTGTACACCTGCCCTACGTTGAGGGGCCAGACGTCGCCGGTCTTGGCCTCGAACTCGTTGCGCAGCTGCAGGCCGTACTTCGGGCCCTCGCTCAGGAGCGCGAGCAGCGCGTGGCGGACGCTCATCGATCCCTCTTGAGTATCATACTTAGTATCCTACTGCGAATTACCCCAGTGTCAAGGACATTTCCGACGCGACCGATGGTGACTGCGTCACCACTGGTTGCTCCTCGTGCCGGCCCGCTCAGGCGCTGGATTTGCGGGCCGACCACCACTCGTCGAGGCGCCGTCCCGCCTCGTCGGCGCCGAGCAGACCCTCGTCCAGGCGCAGGTCCAGCAAGAACCCGAGGGCCTCGCCGACCGCACGGCCCGGCTGGATCCCGAGCCGTGCCATCACCGCCTCTCCGTCGAGCTCAGGTCGCATCGCGTCGAGCTCCTCGCGGGCTGACAGGTCGGCGATTCTGGCTTCAAGCTCGTCCATTCGCGCGCCGAGCTCGAGTGCCCGCTTCGCGTTGCGCGTCGTGCAGTCGCATCGGGTGAGCTCGTTCAGGCGTGCCAGGTGCTCACCGGCGTCGCGGACGTAGCGGCGCACCGCCCGGTCGGTCCAGCCCATCTTGTAGGTGTGGAAGCGCAGGTGCAGCTCGACGAGGCGCGAGACCGTGTCGACGTCGTCGGTCGAGTACCGCAGCTCGCCCATCCGGGCCTTCGTCATTCGCGCGCCGACCACCTCGTGGTGGTGGAAGCTCACGCCGTCGGGCCCGAAGGCCCGCGTCTTGGGCTTGCCGACGTCGTGGAAGAGCGCCGAGAGGCGCAGGAGGCGGTCGGCCGAGGTCTTGTCGACCACGGCCAGCGTGTGAGCGAGCACGTCTTTGTGCCGGTGGATCGGGTCCTGCTCCAAGGCCAAGGCGTCGAGCTCGGGAAGGAACTGGCTCGAGAGCCCGGTGCGCACCACGAACCACAGGGCGACCGAGGGCACCTCGACCATCAGCATCTTGTCGAGCTCGTCGCGGATCCGCTCGGACGAGACGATCTCGAGCCGCGGCGCGAGCTCGCGCGCGGCCTGCACCAGCGACTCGTCGGCGACCAGGTCGAAGCGGGCGATGAACCGGGCCGCACGCAGCATCCGCAAGGGGTCGTCCCCGAAGGAGACCTCGGGGTCGAGGGGGGTCGCGAGCCGGCGCTGGGCGAGGTCGACGGCCCCGCCGAAGGGGTCGACGAGCCGCAGGCTCTCGAGGTCGAGGGCCATTGCGTTGATCGTGAAGTCCCGGCGCGACAGGTCGACCTCGACGTCGTCGCCGTAGGTGACGGTGGGCTTCCTCGAGTCCGAGCGGTAGACCTCCGCGCGGTGGGTCGTGATCTCGAATGCCCGCCCGTTGACCCGCGCCCCGATCGTGCCGAACGACCTGCCCTGCTCCCAGATCTGGTCCGCGACCCCGCGGAGGAGCGCCAGGATCTCCTCGGGGCGCGCGTCGGTCGTGAGGTCGAGGTCGATCCCGTCGAGGTCGACGTCGCCGACGAGCGCGTCGCGCACCGAGCCGCCGACGAGGTAGAGGCGCCGGTGCGCGGCGGCGAACGACGAGGAGATCGGCTCGGCGGCAGCGAGCAGCGATTGCAGGCGCGGCGGAACACTCGACCCGGCCACCGCCGCGAGGGTACCTCCCCCGATACGAATCCAGGCACCCCCTAACCTTCGGCGATGGACTCCGGCACGCGGGTGCGGCGCCGGCTGGCCGCCCGCGTGCTCGCTGTCGCCGCCACGCTGACGATGCTCGGCTCGGGCGCGCTGAGTGCGGCATCGGGTGCGACGACCAGGAGCTCGACGACCAGTGCACCGATCCTCCTCCTGCACGAGACGCCGTTCCTCGGGACCGCCGGCGAGCTCCTCGGGCTCTCGCTGTCCAAGACCGGACCCGCGCTTGCCCCCCACGCGACCGTGCAGCTCACGATCTACTCGAGGTTGACGACCCGGTCCGCGCTCACGACGGCCATCAGCGGCGGCGGGACCTTTGGGCCCGTGTCGACGACCACGCCGTTAGCCGTGTCGTGCCTCGCGTCGGCGGGCGTGCTCCGCGTGGCCCTCGCCGTGAGCCCCAACAACCAAGTGGTCACGCCCCGCCAGCTCTGCGGGGCGGTCGCACCGGTGCTGCGGCTTGGCTGCACGGCCGGCTGTGACGGCGTCTACCCGCTGCGCATCACCGTGATCGGCGGAGGCCAAGTGGCCCAGCTCGTCACGCTCGTCACCTTCGCCGCGGTGCCGTCCAGCACAAAGCTGCGGGTCGCCTGGGTCCTCCGGGTCGCAGGCGACCAGTCCGGGCTCGCCGCAGCACGAGGCGTCCTGCGTGGCCTCCACGCGCACCCCAAGGTCCCGGCCACCTTGGACGTCGAGGGCAGCACGATCGCCGCGGGCCAGCCCACGACCGGGGGTCAGCGCTCGACGGCGCTGATTCGCACGATCGCAGCGACGCCGGCCGACGAGCTCATCGGCGAGCCCTACGTGGCCGCGGACCTCGGCGCGCTGCGAGTGAGCCGGCTCAGCACCGAGGTCCTCCGCCAGTTCGCGCTCGACGCGGTGGTGCTCAAGAGCGCGGGGGTGCCCGTCGCGCCGGTCAAGTCGGTCACCTACGGCACGGGTCCGCAGACCCCGACGATGGCCAACGCGATGGCGACCGTCGGGGTCCGCCACCTGATCGTCGACGGCGACGCGCTCGGCGTCGACCCGACGACGACGCTCACCTGGGGCGACGCCTTCAAGTTCGCCAGCGCGCCGTCGGGTCCCTCGGTGCTCGCGTCGGACACCGAGCTGTCCGCCTTGAGCGACGACACCGCCCAAGACCCCGGCCTCGCGGCGGCCGAGGTCCTGGGCGAGCTCGCGTTCCTGCACTTCGAGCAGCCCAACCTGGGATCGCCACGCGTCGCGGTTTTCGTGACCACCGCGACGAGCCTTGTCGGCGCGTCGTTCGTCACCACCGTGCTCGCCGGGCTCGCGCACAACCCGGTGCTGGAGCCGGTGAGCACCTCCGAGGCGTTCCGTGCCGTGCCCGTCGGGGCGAACGGCTTCCCCGCGGTTCGAGCGCTCGTGCTCGGACTGTCCTCGCCGCTGCCCACCGCGACGATCAGCGAGATCGAGCACCTGCGCATCACGACGGACTCGCTGAGCTCGGCAATCGACGCGGGCGCCACGCCGATCCCCTCGATCGAGGGCGAGCTGCTGAGCGCCGAGACGGTGCTGACCGACACCGCGCGCAACCGGATCATGAACAACGTGCAGCTCCGCTTGCAAGACGAGCTCGGCGACTTCCGCATCTACGACGGACCGATCACGCTCACCGAGTCGGGCGCGTCGCTGCCGATCACCGTCTTTTCGAGCGCGCCCTACACGGTGACCGGGACCCTCGTGCTCACGAGCCCCCGGCTCACGTTCCCCGGCCTCACCGGCAACAGGGTGGTCGACTTCCGGCTCGGCGCGTCGGTGAGCACGACGCGCGTGCCGGCTCGCGCGCTCGTGAACGGCGACCTGCCGCTGATCGTGACCCTTTACTCCCCCGACGGCCGGCTCATCCTCGCGCGTGCCGAGATCACCGTGCGCGCGACGGGCTTCTCGTACGTGGGGGTCGTGCTGACCGCGCTCGCCGCGCTCGTGCTCGCGGCGTGGTGGATCCGGACGTCCCGGCGCCGGCGCGCGGCGCGTAAATGACGACGAGCGCGCCGGTCAAGCCGCTCGGTGCGGCGAGGTCGATGGCACTCGGCACGCTCGCGTCGCGCACGACGGGCGTGGTCCGCATCCTCGTGCTCGCGTGGGTGCTCGGGTTCAGCCCGCTCGCGGACGCCTACAACCTCGCCAACACGGTCCCCAACATGCTCTACGACATCG
>PMON01000013.1:237-26964 GCA_003162395.1 Acidimicrobiaceae bacterium | reverse complement strand
TCCACAGTTTGGGGGGAACCTCACCCGCGTTCTGGACCCAGTTCGGACTGGGGCACCGGATATGAGCACTACTTCGCAGCCGCTCTACGCTCCAATGCTGCCCGGCCGTCTCACGACTGAGCCGAGGACCATGAATTGACGCCGGGCGTGGCGTATCCCCACGTCGCCGGGTCGTGTCACTTGACCACACGCACCGATGCTCAGATGACCTCGAACGAAATCGGCAGCCCGCAGAGGGGATCACTTGCACCTCGAGCATCCTTGAGTGCGCCTGCAGCGCCTTGATCCTTTGTCTCCAGCACGAGATCGAGGACTTCGTCTCGTTCGCTCTCGACGACGCGGATATCTGTCCCTTCGGGAAACTCCCAGAACCCAGATTCGGAGGGAGGAATCGGCTCGAACAGTCGGCTCCAGGATCCAATCGTTTCGGCACTGTCGCGGGCCCCAATCGTGACGCATCGTGCCCTTTGGACCTTGAGCACGCCACCATCGACGTTGATGAGCGCCTGGGCACGAAGAGAGGCGTCCCTGGCACCGGGAATGTGGTACTCACAGAAGAACGTGTGTACTTGGGCAAAGAACGATGGCAGTTGCATGTTGGTCCAGCCGGGCGTGGGAGAAGGCTGCATATGAGCGATCTCTCGCTCATCCAGCGACCGTGCAAGTCGCTCGTCAACCGCTCCAACTGGCTCGAAGGCTAAGCCTCCAACACGTGCCGGATGTGTCTCCGGGAGCTGCACTCCCGACCGACACAACTCGAGATTGAGGTTGCCGAGTCCGATCCCGCCGCTCGCAAAGGGGCCGTAGTCCTCGAACGGCCACGCAATCGGGAGCGCAAGCTCGCGCGCGCAGAAATCATGAGCGGCTCGTGCGTCGCCGAGTCCGACGACAAGGTGGTCCAATCGTCGGACGATCCCCGGGCGGTTCTCCTTGGTCATCGCAGCAACGTAGTCACTACGAGCCGTGCCCGCTCGAGATTGCAACTGGGCATCTGATCCCGATGAGTCGACCGGTCGCATCAAGCTCACACACATGGGAGTTGATTGCCCGCGACTCAGTCGCCCGACCAATGGCCAGCCGAATTGATCCAATTCGTACCTTCGCGCTATGAGGATCGGGACCTGAGCGTTCCGAATGCGAGCGCGAGACATAGGGGCGAGTACACCCGAAGGTCGAGCCGGCGAAAGTTCTCCGAGTCGCTGCCAGGTGACAACAGATCGGTGCGGCCCGCAAAGCCAAGTGCTGCTCGGGCACCGAAGATGAGCGACATCGCGATGATCGCGGCCTGGTGAAGTGGTCGGGGAAGGTGTGGTCGAGCGAGCACGGTGACCGCGCCAACTGCAAGTGCCGCCGCTGCAACCATGCAGGCGCTCCGCGACGGCACGTCGCGCATTCCGACGACCCTGTCCGCGAGTTCATCGCGATCCCCGAACGGGAAGGATGACCCGCTCCCCAAGCCACGTGGAGGCCTGCGAGCATCGTGAGGGTGAGGGCTGGTAGGCGTCGCGTCACCAAGGTGAATCTACGCTTGCCGTCCCAAGCTGAGTCTTTGCTGCTTCCTCTTGTTACTCCTTCAGTCGGCGACGGGCGCCGCGCGTTGCCGCGAAGGGCTCGGGGGAGCGTCGTGAGGTGGGTTGATGAACATCTCTACGTGTGTCGAGCCGGCGAGGCCGATGGCAGCCAGGCTCACCTACCACGACTCGTCGCCGTGTGCGCGCTCGCTGCCGGGGCCAGGGGTTGGCGAGCCACAACGTCATCCTTGCCGGTCCCCGGGTCGGACGTCGCGACGAGTGCTCGGCACGGGTGTGACGGCGTGGACCGTTCTATTCGCGCTGTGCCAGCGAGGAATCAAGTTCCGTTGCGCGCGGTGTTCCTCCCGGTGAGCTTCGCGATTCGAATCTTGCTTCCAGCTCCGGAGAGGCCCGGTTCCGAGCTGTCGCGCACGCGAGCACTCGCTTCGCCCATGGCCGCCCGTTGCCTCGCACCACCTGGGGCGCCAACGGCATCGAGCTCGGTCGATCGGCCAATCGTGCTGCCGACACGCCCGCACCCGTCCCTGCGCTGCACACGAGTCCTCGCGTCCGGCGCCAGATGCACCCAATGACACCCCCGCTCGTCTCTAATGGTGCCGTGGGCCAGGGCGTGTACCTACCGGATGCGCAGGATGACAAGCTCGTCCGCAACACCTTCACGCTCCTCATCTCCAACGGCTCTGGCGCCGTGCTGGGCGTGGCCTTCTGGGCGGTCGCCGCCCGTCTCTACTCCCCAGATTTCGTCGGCAACGGCGCTGCCGAGGTGAACGCGATGACGCTCCTCGCGAGCTTCGCGCTGCTCAACCTCGGGACCGTGTTCCCCCGGTTTCTCTACGCCGCAGGATCGCGCGCTGGTTTTGTCATTCGAGCGGGGTACGCGGCGAGCACGTCGATCGCGCTCGTGGTCTCGGTCGTCTTCCTGTTCGTGACCTTGGGTCACCACGGTTACATCGAGCCTGGCCTGCTCCCTGCGATCACCTTCGTGGCCGCCGTCGTGCTCTGGGTCATCTTCACGATCGAGGACGCCGCGCTCATCGGCCTGCGCGCACCATTCTGGGTCCCGGTGGAGAACACGTCGTTCTCCATCGTCAAGATCGCGCTTCTCCCGGTCTTCCTGGTCGCCGCCCCGAGGGTGGGCGTCTTCACGTCGTGGGTGCTGCCGGTCGTGCTCTGCGTGGGCGCGATCAACCTCTATCTGTTCCGCAGAGTCATCCCGACGCACGTGAAGCGCGCATCGGGAGCCGGGGTGCTGCCCGAGCGCAGGATCGTTGGGAAGATCGTCCTGGGCGAGTACCTGGGAGGCTTGTGCCTCACTGCGCTGGCGACGCTGCCGGCGCTCTTCGTCAGGTCGACGCTGGGCGCTGCTCAGGCGGCGTACTTCCAGACTCCGTGGCTCGCTGGCATGTCCTTCGACTTCCTGCTGTTCAGCTTCGCCACGTCGCTGATCGTCGAGGCGACCTCGCGTCCGTCGGCGGCGACTGCGGCGGTCCGCAAGTCGGTCCGCTTGGCCGCGTGGATCCTGGGTCCGAGTGTGATCGTCATCTTCGTGAGCGCGCCGTGGTTTCTCCGGATCCTCGGCTCCAACTACGCGGCGCACGGCACTCGGCTCCTCCAGTACCTAGCGCTCGCGATGCCGTTCATGGCCGTCAACGTCCTCTATGTCACGTTCGCTCGGCTCGCGCGGCGGGTCCGCCGGGTGTTCTTCGTGCAGTTCAGCATCTCGGCGGTTGTGCTCTCGCTTACGTCTGTGCTGATTGGTCGACTCGGGATCACCGGCGCTGGCGTGGCCAACCTCGTCGGGCAGGGCGTCGTGGGACTCGTCTTGCTGCCGTCCGTCGTGCGCCAGCTTCGACACCCTGAGATGTCGCCGAGCTTCGCGCCCGGCACGGCGCTGGTGAATCGCTCGAGGAGCGTCGTGAGCGACGACGAGATCCTCAGCGAGGATCAATCGAACACCCCACGCCATCCCGAGGGCGACGCAGAGCGCTGAGTGCTCGCCGAGTGCTCGGCGCCTCGGACGCACGTTGTCGATGACCAAGCCCGAGAGCGTTCGGCGCATCTCCAACCGCGACCAGGTCCAAAGTCGGCGTGTGGTGCTGACGATGCTTGAGCCGTCCTCGAGCAATCCCCTCGCCTCGGCCTCGGCGCCACGAGCCGAAAACCTGATCCCCAGGGTCGATTCCGCTACACTCCAACAGGTTTGGTGGTGGGTGCGGCAAGTTCCTTGATTCCATCCACTGGCACGCACGGGTTGGGGGGAGAACTCGGATTGCTAGTAAGTACTTCTGCTCGCACGAATCCCTTCGTCGCCCCATGCCCTGGGCGTTCGCGACCGGGGAGCACCAGCGCGAGATCGGCTATGGCACGGCATCCCTTCTGGTGGGCGGCCGAAGGTGATCCCGCAGCCCGAAGAGGCAGCACGCGACCCCCAACGCGAGCGCAGAGTCACTGCGAAGCGGACAGATGTTGCAGACGAGTGTGAAAGACCGCCGAGCGCGTCTGTGGATGCTTTCGGTGGAAGGCTCCCGGCACGCCTTTGCCGTACCGGGGATCGGCCCGTTCATCGCGCGCGTGAGCGACCGGCAGTTCGCTCGACGCTTCATTCCTGACCTTCACCGGCTGCACGACGTCCTCGAGGGCACCGAGCTTGCAGGGCGGTACTGGGTCTGGGCAGGCATGCTGCTCGGGTGGGCCCGCGAAGGCGGACTGCTCGCACACGACCGCGACGCGGATCTCGCCCTGCTTCCCGAGGACCTCCCGAAGCTCCTCGCAGCGGTGCCCGCGCTTCGTCGGGCGGGATTCCATCCTCTCCAGATGTTCCGCAACAACGAGGGCAACGTCACCGAGCTCACCTTCTATCGGCACACCGCGAAATTCGAGTTCTTCGTCATGGAGCCGGTTGACGACATGCTCCGCTACTACGTCTACGGCTACCCACCGGACCACCTGATCGAGGTGGAGGCTCACGTGCAGAACCAAGAGCTCGTGCCCTTCGAGTTCCTCGGGAGGACCTGGCTCCGGCATGCCGACCACGAGGCAGAGCTGAAGAGCATGTACGGGGATTGGCGCACACCGAGGCGCGGCTGGGACTACCTGCAAGATGACCGGGCCGCGGTGAGTCGTCGGGCCTGGACCAACACGAACATCTCGTGGTCTGGCTGACGAGTTCACTGGACGGGATCGTCGCAGGGCCGTCGCACTCGCCGCTTGTCGCTGCCCAGTCGCGTGGCGACCAGAGCTGCTGCAGCGCCGCTCCTCGACGTGGCGCGGGAGCGCCTTGTGCTCGGATCGCGTGGCCCGGCCGACGCACACGACCAATCGTTGAAAAACCCGCTCCACGCGGCCGGGCCCGGACGGCTCGGCAGCGAGAGCGATGTTCCTCGCCGGGCACCTGAGGTCGAGGCGAGCGAGACGATCGCGCACGAGGGCGGATCAAGAGAGCGGCCCGCGATCCTTTCCTGGTGGCGAGGACGGCAGTACGATCGTGAAGGTTGTGAGCCCCCCGTCGTTGGAAGCATCCGCACAGGACGACTCGGCTGACGAGTTGCAGGCGGTAATCCTGGCCGCCGGATATGGACGGCGGATGCGACCCCTGTCCGATCGGTGCCACAAGGCCCTGCTTCCCATGAGTGGGACGACGATCCTCGGACGGATCATGGACAGTCTTGGGCACATTGGCGTCCGGAGGGTGACCGTCGTCACCGGGTATCGCGCCGATGACGTCGAGAAGTTCCTGCGGTCTGGATACCCCCACGTCGACCTGCGCATCGTTCACAACGACAAGTACAGAGAGACGAACAACATCGTGTCGCTCTCTCTCGCGTTCGACAGCATGACGTTCGACACCGACGTGCTCCTCATCGAGTGCGATCTGCTGTTCGACAGGTCCTTGCTGACGAGGCTTGTCGGTCGCCCAGGTGAGAACGTCGCGCTCATCGACCGCTTCCGGACCGGGATGGATGGCACCGTTGTCGAGGTTGCCGATGGCTTCGTCACCAACGTGTATCCCACCGACACCCAAGGAGCCGACTTCTCCTACACCGAGAAGTTCAAGACACTGAACATCTATCGCTTCGGACGAGAGTTCTCCACGAGGATCCTTGGTCCACTCCTCCATACCTATGCGAACATCATCGATCCCTCTTGCTATTACGAACTGGTCCTTGGAATGTTGACGAACATCGCCGCGCACCGGATCACCGCCGAGCTGGTTGCCGGGGAGCGATGGGCCGAGGTCGACGATCCGAACGACCTGGCGGTCGCCTCCTTTCAGTTCGAGCCGGAGCGACGCAGTGACATCCTCAACCGCGCCTTTGGCGGCCACTGGAACTTCGACATGGTCGACTTCTCGCTCATGCGCAACGCGTACTTTCCGACCGGGGCCATGCTCGCCGCCATGCGCCAGGCCCTTCCCGAGCTCATCTCGAGTTACGGCTCCTCGCAGTCGGTTCTCAACGAGAAGCTTGGATTCTTCCTGCAATGCGAGCCCGAGCGGCTCCAGGTGCTGCACGGTGCCTCGCAGGCCTTCCCGATTCTCGGCCGGGCGTTCGCTGGCAGCAGCATCACGATTCCGACAGCCACCTTCGGCGAATTTCCCCGGCACTTCCCTCACGCCGTGCCGTACGTCGACGCGCCCGGCGTGGACTGGGGCGAACTCGAGAGGAGCGCTCAGGACTTTCAGATCGTCGTCATCGTCAACCCCAACACCTCGACCGGCACCACCCTCGACTCCTCCGACATCTATGCCCTCGCACGGGCGACACCAGGCACGTTGTTCTGGGTCGACGAGTCGTTCCTCGCGTTCAGTGACCAACCTTCTCTTGTCGAGATGCTCCAGAAGGAGCCACTCGACAACGTCCTGGTCCTGATCAGCCTGAGCAAGTGTCTCGGCTCTCCGGGCCTACGCCTCGGCTACGTGTACTCGTGCCAAGCGGGATTGATCGAGACGATCGGCGCGGAGCTCCCGGTGTGGAACCTCTCCGCGCCTGCCGAGTACCTCCTCGAGCTCCTCCTCAAGTTCACGCCCGACTATGAGTCCTCGCTCGAGAAGACCGCACACGACAGAGCCACGCTTCGCGACGAGCTCGCCGTGCTGCCCTTCGTCGCCGACGTGCCGCAGAGCGGGGGCAACTTCCTGCTCGTCCAGCTGGTCGGCGACGCGGCTCGGCTCGCCGACGACGTGCGCAGCTGGCTCCTCGAGCGACACAGCATCGATGTCAAGGACGTCAGCGCGCGATTCCCCGACCAGTCCCCTCGCCTCCGGATTGCTGTACGGAGGTCGGACGAGAACCGTCGACTCGTCGAGGTGCTGCGGGGATTCCCCAGCGCCCTCGTCGAGGCGCAACCTCGCTGACGCCGCGTGGCCTCGCCGGTTGGGACGCGCGCCGCAATGAGCACGCACCGCGGCAGGCTCGCGAGTTTCATGCCCGGCGTTCCGAGCGCCGTCACCTCGGTTGCGTTCGACGCGCTCGAGCCGTCGGCGCGACAAGTTGCGATTCGGATTGTCGGCTGCAAGTGTAGGACGGTCGCTCGACGCCATCTGGGGAGAAGGACGTGCAGGGTCGTGTCGTAAAGGTACGAGACCTCTCTCCTGCCCAGCTCGATGCCTGGGACGAGCTTGGTCGAGATGCCGTGGAGCCGAATCCACTCTTTGAGCCCGGGTGTCTTGTCCCGGCAGCTCGTTTTCTCCCCAACGGCTCCGAGATTTACCTGGCCATTGCTGAGGAGGACGGGAAGTTCTTTGGCTGTTTCCCTCTGGAGAGGGCGCGGCGCGGCAGGGATCGAATGCCCCTCACACTCATCGAGCATGTGTTGGTGACCGAAACCACCCAAGTTCGCCGGAACAGATACGACCTGACGCCGCTCGTACGATCCGAAAGAGCCGCCGAGACGATGGGCTCTCTGCTGCAGGCGGTCCACGACTGTCGGATCCCGAGGGCTCCCAAGCTCTTGAGGTTCGAGGCGCTGTGCGCAGGTGGGCCGGTCGAGTCTTCACTTCGCCATGCTGCGCGGACGTTGCACATCCCGCTCTACGTGGCTGAGTCCTGGACTCGACCAGTTGCCTTCCGTCGCGAAGATGGCGGGTACAGCCTGGGTTCAGAGGCAAGGCGCAAGGAGGTCAAGGAAATCCATCGGAAACAGAGGCGCCTTGGTGAACTGTTGGGCGGAGAGGTGTCTCTGGTGCATCGGAGTGCGGACCCCGGTGCAATCGATGAACTCTTTCGGTTGGAGAGATCGGGCTACAAGTTTGCGACCGGGGTGGCAACGGAGTCGTGGATAGGCGAGCCCGAGTGGTTTCGCGCAACCTGCGATGAGTTTCGATCGAGAGGGCGACTGGTCGTCTACACGCTCGAATCCGGCGGGACGACCGCAGCGATCCTGGTCATGTTCCGAGGTGGGGATCGACTCTTGGGAGTGCAGAGGGCCTACGACGAACAGTTCAAGAACTTCAGCCCCGGCAATCAGCTTGACCTTGCGTTCTTCGACCCCTTCCACCGAATGGCGGGCGTGCAGATGCAAGACTCCTGTGCCGGGGCTTCCAACGAGAAGTTGGTGCGCCTCTTCGACGAGTCGCGGCCCGTGATCACCGTGGTGGCCGCGGTCGGCGGTCGGCGCTACGGCGTGCTCCTCACATCCTTCGGATTCCTGCGAGACCGCCTCCAGACTCGAGCGCGACTCGTCCGGCTCATGGCGAAGTACCCATGGGTTGATCGGCTCGTCCGCTCGCTTGCAGCTCAGCCCGAGCGGCCACCGGCCGTGAGCAGTTAGGACAGCAGCGACAGAACCCCGCGAGCGGCTTAGGTCGCTCCGTCCTGCACCGCTGCGCTGGCGCCCGGGCAATGGTTTGTCAAGGTCCGCGATGGTGCAGCCCTGTGGCCGCGTGCGCCTCGAAGTCGGATCGCGATTGCGAAGCGGCGGTGGTCGGGGTAGACCTCCGCCCTGAGGGGGTTTGTCTTGTTCCGCCCGCTCGGCAAGCTGGGTCCAACTACAAGGAGGAAATGCAATGCGGAAACGGTGGTTCAGTACGCCACTCATGGGTGGTGCATCGATCTTCGTTGGTCTCGCGATCGGCCTGAGCGTTCCGGCCTTGGCGACCAACGTACCGGCACGGGCAGTCGTCCATCACGACGTCGGCAGGTCCAACGGGTTCCCACACATGAAGCACGTCTTCGTGATCATGATGGAGAACACGTCCTACAACGACCTGCTCAGTCCGTCGAATACCAACACGACGTTCATCCAGAGTCTCGCGAGCACCTACGGCCTCGCGACGAACTACTACGGCGTGACGCACACGAGTCTGCCGAACTACGTGGCCGTCTCGAGCGGCAGCACGTGGGGCTCGAACTCCGACGACGAGGCGCAGGCGGACATGGGTTACTTCAATCACCTGAGCCTGTTCGACCAGCTCTCGCGAGCGGGCGTGAGCTGGCGCGGCTACCAAGAGTCGATGCCGTCGGCCGGGTACACGGGCAACTACGGCTCGTGCACGAACCCCGCTCCCGACCCCACCTGCACCAGCAGCTCGACGGGCACCGCGCTGTACGTCCGCAAGCACAACCCGTTCATGCAGTATCCGGACATCTTCAACAGCCCGGCGGTCGCGGACAAGGTGGTGCCGCTCTCGCAGCTCACTCATGATCTCAACACGGGGAGGGTTGCCGACTTCAACTGGATCACGCCGAACATCTGCAACGACATGCACGGAGGGGCACCAAGCTGCCCATACCCGAACACGCCGACCGACGCGAACCAGATGGCGCTCTACCAGGACGGGAACACGTTCCTCCACACGTGGGTGACCGCAATCATGAGCTCGAGGGCATGGACGGCGAACTCGGCGATCTTCATCATGTGGGACGAGGGTGGCTACGGGGACAACTCGCCGTACGGACCCCTGGACAACACCGGTTGCTGTGACTCGCCAGTCCTCCCTGCGACCCCAGCGAACCCCACGACAGGGGGCGGTGGCGACCTCGCAGGTGGCACTGTCTACGGCGGCGGGCACGTTCCGATGATCGTCATCGCGCGCGACGCCGCGAGGGGCGCCACGGACAGCGCGGCGCTCAACCACTACTCGTTGCTGCAGACGATCGAGCGGAACTGGTGCCTCCCGTTCCTCGGGAACGCAAGCGACACGCTGCAGGTGCAGTCGCTCGCGCCGCTGCTCAGGCACCACTAAGCAGCCGCGAGTTGCTACTGGGGTCCGAGGCGGTGCGCCGGGCGATCGGCGCACCGCCTCGGACCGATGGCGGACGGGTACGGCAATCGCTCAGCTCACCTGACGTCTCGCCAGCTGCCGCTCGTCGAGTGGCCGTGAGCGGGACCCTGATCGCACGACCGGGCACATGCGCGAGCCGAAGTGTGCGTTTCGGCCTCTCCACAACTCTCGGCACTTGTACCGCCAGTCCTAATGCCTGTCAAGCAAGGAGCAGCAACGCGGCGGTGAGGTCGTGGTGCGAGGTGCAAGCGCCTCTTGTCCCATGACATGCCCGAGGTCAGTCACGAGGCGTCGGACCGCAGTCGGCTGTAGACGACCATGTCGTGCCAGACACCGCGTCGCCAGTTGGCGCGACGCGCGATGCCTTCGAACGTAAATCCTGCGAGCTCGAGCGAGCGGCGCTCCGCAATGTTGTCGACGTCGGTCTCCGCCTCGACCCGATTGGCTTGCGAGGTTCGAAAGAGCGTCTCGTACAGCAGTCGCTGCGCGGCAGCGCCAATCCGCTGTCCGCGGAAGAGAGGCGACACCGTGATGCCAATGCACCACGCGAGACTCTGCCGGTTCGGCCCATGTGGCACCTGGATCCACGAGACAGAGCCCACGGGCGTACCGTCAGTGAGCTCGACGATGGAAGAACCTCCGCCGTAGGTGCCCCCGCTGAGCATGTCCTCGGGAGGGTCGTCATAGCCGTCCCACTCGTCGTCGGCGACCGACGCCTGGAGCCCGGCGAGGAACTCGCCATCGGCGTCGTTGCCATCGCGGAGGCGGATCAAGGGGAGCTCGCTCGCGACGGCAGCTGCGCCAGCGACCGGGCGCTGTTCACTGGCACCGGGGGACCTGAAGATTGCCATGGCACCAGTCTGGTACGGCCACGAGTCGCCTGGCAGCCACCGGGCCACGCTGCCTCTCGGTCCCAAGATGTGTCACGAGGCGCGCACGCCTTGCGTGCGTGACGATGGATTGACGAGCGATTCCGGCCGGTTCTCGGTTCGAGGACCGCAGCGTCACGCCTCGAGCCGATAGACCTTCGCCGCGTTCGCGAAGAGCATCGCGTCGCGCTCGCTCGGCGAGAACGGCGCGGCGATCTTCTTGAGCCCGTTCCACAGCACCCGGTAGGACAGCGAAAACCGGTCAATGGGGAAGTTCGACTCGAACATGCAGCGCTCCGGTCCGAAGCACTCGATCGCGTGGTCGTAGTAGCGGCGCTGCCGTGCCACGAACTCGTCGGAGGTCGGCGGGCGCTCGGCGGTGTGCCACCCGAAGCCGTTGTCGGGCATGGCGAGACCGCCGATCTTCGCGACGACGTTGTCGCACCGGGCGATCTCTGCGACGTCGAGCTTCCACTGCTCGAAGATCTCCCCGCGCCGATCCTCGTAGGGGCCGACGCCGAGCGGCGTGCCGAAGTGGTCGAGCACCATCATGGTGTCGGGGACTGCGCGTGCCAGCGCCGCGAACTCGGGGTTCTGGTAGTGGTAGTGCCACGCGTCGTAGGTCAGCGAACGCTGACCCAGCCGGGCGACGCCGGCCCTGAACTGGGGGTCGCCGTAGCGCCCGGGCGCGGCGCCGCCGGGGATCATCAGCGCCTCGGGGTGCTCGGCGCTCGCTGCGGCGTCGCGGATGCCCCGCAGCAGGCCAGCGCCAGCCGCCGCGTGCGCGTCGAGTGCCACGTCGAGGTGCTCGAGGTCCGTGAGGTCGGCGTGGGCGACGATCCCCGAGATGAGGTAGCCCGAGCTACTGGCCGCCTCGGCCGCGACGAACGCCGTCTCACCGACCGGTCGAAGCCACCGCGGAGCATCGGTGGCGTAGGCGGCCCTGCACTCCACGAACACCGTGCGCTGGACGTCGTGGCCACTGCCGACGTCGGCCAACAGCTCGTCGAGCCCATAGGGCAGGGCGCCACCACGAGGCCAGAGGTGGTGGTGCGGGTCGATGATCCGCTGGTCTGGGTCGATGACCCCCTCGTCGACCTGGTCGTACCACTCGGGCGTCAACGGCTGAGCCACTCGAGTCCCTCCCTGCTGTCAACGTCGCGGGTGACGGCGTAGATCCTCGGCGAACAGTAACGAGGTGCGAGAGGACACGAGCGACTGACGGCGGCGACCCATCTCGGTTCGCCGCGTCGAACGTCACGACCTCCAGGCGTCAACGCGGCCCGACGGCCGGTCTGCGTTGAGGTGGACGCCGGCTCAGTTCTTGAGAACTCGAATCAGCTTGCCGGTCGAGGCGTTGATCTCGGTCACCGAGTTCGCCGTGTGGTTGGCAACCCAGACGTGCGTGCCGTCCGAGGTGACCGACTCGGGGAGCGAGAAGCCAAACGGCCGACCCCGGATCACCCGTGCGAGCGCACCAGACGCGGCGGTGAGCTCGGTGACACTGCCGCCGTTGCCCGCGTTCGCGACCCAAAGGTGCTGTCCATCCGACGAGATCGACACGGAGTAGCTGAGTCCCAGCTCCGGCCGTCTGAGCGCCCGCACCAGGGCACCGGTCGAGTTCACGAGCTCGGTCAGCGTGGACCGGTACGCACTGCTGGCAACCCAGACAGAACTCCCGCGCGTGGTGACCGCGCTCGGGTAGCTGAAACCGAATCGTGGGCCCTTGATCACCTGGATGAAGCGGCCGGTAACGGCACTGAGCTCTGTCACCGACGCGCCGTACGAGTTCGCGACCCAGAGGTGCGCGCCAGCGACGGCGAGCGAGGAGGGATGGGCGAACCCGTACCGCGGTGACGCGAGGACCTGTATCAGCGCCCCGGTTCTTGCGGCGAGCTCGGTCACGGTGTTGCCGCTGCCGCCTGCGACCCAGACGTGCGAGCCGTCCGAGACGATGCCGCTCGGAAGGACGAGACGGTCCTTCGAGCCCTTGATGACCCTGATGAGCCTGCCCGTGGAACTTGAGAACTCCGTCACCGAGTAGCCGTACAGGTTGGCGACCCAGACGTGCGCACCGTCGACCGTGATGCTGTCGGGGTAGTCGAAGTGGTACTGCTTCCCCCTCACGACTCTCACCAGCGCGTCCGAGGACGCCATGAACTCGGTGACCGAGCTGTTGGAGGGATTGACCACCCACACGACCCCATCCCTCGCAAGGATCGCGTCGGGCGAGCCGAAGTCGTAACCCGTCCCACTCCTCGCGGGCGTGGGTGGTGACACGCGAGCGGACGCTCGGGGCCCGTGCAGATCGCCCGACGCCAGTGCTGGCGAGTCGAAGGCGACAAGGAGCGAGCCGGCTGCGAGGGCACTGGCGACCACACGCTGCAGGGCTCGAGTGCCTCGTCGGCGAGGTCCCAGGTGCATCCGCAAGACGGCGTCCTCCAGGCGTGTGCTCGTCACCTCAGTTTCACAGTCCCTCTGGCGCCCGTCCCGGATGGTCGGTGCTGATCCAGGTTGGCGACGACCTGGCCCTGAGCCAGAGCCCGCTCGCGGCGTGCTGGCCGATGTCAGAGAGGGACGCTCCAGATGACACTGGTGCCGCCGGACTCGACGGGTTTGATCACGAACGACCCACCGAGCTTCGCGGCGCGATTCGACAGATTGACGAGTCCCATCCCGACGGCTCGTGCCCCTGGTGCCGGCATGCCGATCCCGTTGTCGGTCACCTCGAGGTGGACGTCGTCGCCGACGCGGAGCACGACGGTGTAGCTGTTGGCCTGGGCGTGCTTGCTCGCGTTCGTGAGCGACTCGCGAAGCACCGCGAGCACGTGGTCCGCGATGTGCTGGGGCACGGTGCTGTCGACCGGTCCAGAGATGGTGACCCGCGGGCGTGCCCCGAGCGTGGGTGTCAGCTCCGTGGTGAGCGCGAGCACGCTGCTGCGCAGGCCCCCGAGGGACAGGTCACCGAGCTGGAAGATGGCCGAACGGATCTCGGTGATCGTGGTATCGAGATCGTCGATCACCCGGTTCACCCGTCCCACCATGACCTCGGGATTGACCTGGCGCGCCGCGCTCTGGAGGGCGAGCCCGCTCGCGAAGAGTCGCTGGATCACCGTGTCGTGCAACGCCATCGCGATGCGATCCCGGTCGTCGAGCACGCTGAGGACGCGGACCCGCTCGTGGAGGCGGGTGTTCTGAATCGCGATCCCCGCGGCGAGTGCCAGTCCCTCGGCCAGCGCCTCATCCTCTTCGCTGAACGCCGACGCCCCGATCTTGTCGGTCAGGTAGAGATTCCCGTAGGGCTCGCGACCGGGCCGGACCCGGATCGGCACGCCGAGGAACGACGTCATCGGTGGGTGGCCGGGCGGGAAGCCGTACGAGTCGGGGTGTGCCGAGATGCTGGCGAGGCGAAGCGGCGCGGGCTCGGTGATGAGCACGCCGAGGACCCCGCGTCCGGTTGGCCGGTTCCCGGTTGCCGCCTCTTCGTCGTCGGTCATCCCGCACGTCAGGAACTCCTCGAGTCCGGTCCTCGCCGTGTTCAGCACGCCGAGCGCGCCATATCGAGCGCCGACGAGGCTGCAGGCCTCCGCCACGATGTGCTTCAAGAGGTCGGGTAGCTCGACGTCCGAGCCGATCATGAGCACCGCGTCCAAGAGCCGCCGCAAGACCATTGGATCCGTAATCCGGCGATACGGCACGTCAACGAGGGTAACGAGAACCGGGCGAAAGCGCGGCGACCTCGTCGCCGCTGGCAGTATTGGCCGCGTGACGATTCGCGTATTCCTCCTCGACGACCACGCGATCGTTCGAGAGGGCATCCGAATCCTTCTCGAGAACGAGCCCGACCTCGAGGTCGTGGGAGAGGCAGGGACGGCGGCTGAGGCGATGACCCGAGCGCCGCTCGCTCGTCCCGACGTCGCCATCCTCGACGTCCGGCTGGAGGACTCGAGTGGCGTCGAGGTGTGCCGAGATCTCCGCTCGATGATGCCCGGGCTCGCCTGCCTGATGCTGACGAGCTTTGCCGACGACGAAGCGCTCTTTGCGAGCGTGATGGCAGGAGCCTCGGGCTATGTGCTGAAGCAGATCAGGGCCCATGACCTCATCGAGGACGTGCGGCGGGTCGCGCGCGGCGAGTCGCTCCTCGACCCACGGCTCGTCGCTCGGGTGATCGAGCGGATCACCAACCCGCCGAAGTCCGACAGCTTGTTCGAAGCGCTGTCCGCCCAGGAGCGTCGAATCCTCGACCTGATCGCGCAGGGCCAGACGAATCGCCAGATTGCCGAGCACATGTTCTTGGCAGAGCACACCGTGAAGAACTACACGACCACGCTGCTGCGGAAGCTCAAGATGACAAATCGCACCGAGGCTGCGATCTTCGCGACAAAGTTGCGAGCGGAGGGATCGGGGGCCTAGCCGTTGACCTTCTGGCGGGTGAGCACCATGAGGTCGATGCCCGTCGCGGCGAGCTCGCGCTCGAGGCGCTCGCGCTCGCGCCGAGGCTGCGAGAACCCCATGACGTCCACCGCGATCTGCTGCGACGCGCACAGCTTGATGAGTGCGCGGTCGTAGGCGATCTCGGCGGCCAGCGCGATGCACGCCGACGCCGCGTCGCGCGGTGCGAGCATCTCGGTTCGACACATGAGCGCGTAGTCGACGAGGGCCGCCCCCGTTAGCTCGTCCACCCAGTCCTCGAAGATGCTCGAGAGGAGGTGGGTGTACATGTTCATGGACCAATCATTCGGCGTCGACAGGCCAACCGAGTAGGGACGAAGGACCCAAGTTCAGCTTCCTGGCCACAGGATTGCCCGGGTTGTCGCACCGGGAGGCTCAACTCCGTGCGCCTTGGGACGTTGGTCCCTATGTCAGTCCAGCTCGCGGCGCGGAGACTGAAGACAGATCCCCCAATGGGGTGGGATCACGTTAGGAAGGAGAAGCACATGCGACGCAAGACATTCGATGTGCTCGTGAGCGCCGGTGGCGCCATCATGGTGGCAGTCCTGCTCGTGGCAGGGGCATTGCTCTGGTGGGGCTACAGCTTCGCCAACAGCAATGTGCAGACGCAGCTCGCAGAGCAGCAGATCACGTTCCCGGCCGCGTCGGCATTCGCCCACCCGGTTGCGGGCTCGGAGGTGACGCCCTCGATGGTCGGCACCGTCAGCGTCTTCGCCGGCCAGCCCCTCACCACGGGGCAGCAGGCGGAGGTCTACGCGAACGACTTCATCGCGGTACACCTTCAGGAGATCGGCGGCGGTCTGACCTACGCCCAGGTCTCGGCGAAGGCGATGTCAGCACCCGCTGGCTCTGCTGCGGCCACCAAGTATCAGTCAGAGGCTTCCACCCTGTTCCAGGGCACGACGCTTCGTGGACTCCTGCTCGAGGCCTACGGCTTCTCGGTGTTCGCGACCATCGCCCAGGACGGCGCGATCGCGGCGTTCGCGCTGGCGGCCCTCATGGCGATGCTCGTGGGTTTCGGCTACCTCCACGCTCGCAGGACGAGCGACGCGAAGGAGCTCCTGCCCCGCATGGCGAAGGCAACGGGGGGACTCGCTCCCGCGTGATCCCTTGAGCCAACGCGCCGCCCGGCCCGCACGACGTGTGCAGGCCGGGCGGCGCGTTGCGTCCGGGCTCAGTTCAGCGCGTAGACGACCGTCACCTGGACCGAGACCGGCTGGGTCCCTGCCTCGAGGGGGACGCCGGCGCGCAGCGAGGTGTCCGCGGCAGCGAAGCCGTAGGTGAAGGGCTCGGACTGCTGGTTCACCTGGTCGGAGATCTTCACGACGCCCCCGACACTCGTGCCGCCAGCGGCGGCATCCTGCTGTGCCTCGGTGAGTGCGTCGTTCATCGCCTTGGTGCGGGCCGCGGCGAGCAGCGAGGACTCGTTCGTGATGGAGAACGTGATCCCGTTGAACTGGATGCCGTTGCCCGCCGCCTGCGCGGCTCCCTCGATGGCGCCCCCCGCCTTGGCGAGGTTGCCCTTCTTGTCCACGTTGTGCATCGTCACGTTCAGCGTGTCGTCGACGGTGAAGCCCGTGAGCGTCCCCTGGTTGTTGGTGTTCTCGTAGATGTTGAGGTCTGAGGTCTGCAGGTCCTTCTGCTTCACGCCATGGAGACGGAGGGTGTTCTCGAGTCGTTGCACAGTCACGTCGTTCGCAGTGAGGGCGGCAGTGGCGGTCCCTCGCACGGTCTCGACGCCCACCGAGAACTGGAGCGTGTCGGGCACGCCCTGGACCGTGCCCGAACCGGTGACCGAGATCGTTCCCACCGCACCAGCGGCGCTCGCCCTCGTCGAGCGACCGACCAGCAGGCCGATCGCACCGATCGCGAGCACGACGATGACCACGACGGCGCCGAACCAGGCGCCCCGCGGTGCGGACCGAGCACTGGGGTGCCAGTCGGACCTCGGGTCGGCGAGCGGCGTCGTGCGCGGGGCTTCGGTCGATGGACTGGGCTGGTCGCTCATGGGGTCTCCTTGATCATCGATGCGGCGACGCACGAGCGCCGGGACGGTGCCCCGTGGACCGGCGACTCGGTAGCGTCACCTCGTGTATCTCGCGAGACCTCCGGTTCTGTCGTCGCGCCTTGGCCGCGACCAAACTGAGGACCACGACGCCAGGCGGGGGCGGCCGCGATGACGCTCGTGCTGGACGCGCTGTACCGGGGACGATTCGTCACCTTCGACGACCTGCGTCCGGAGGTCGACGCGCTCGGCGTGCTGCACGGTCGCATCGTGGCGGTGGGTGAGGACGCGACGTCGTGCCCCGCACGCGTCACCCAGGACCTCGCGGGCACCGTGTGCTTCCCGGGGTTCCACGACGCGCACGCCCACACCGTCAACTTCGGGCTCTCGATGGGCGAGCTCGACCTCTCGACACCGCCGGTCATGTCGCTGCCGGAGCTCTACGAGGCGGTCGCGGCCCACGCCGCGTCCCTCCCCGAGCGCGCCGTGGTGATCGGTCGCGGCTACGACCAGAACAAGCTGGGCGGTCACCATCCGGAGCGCCGGGCGCTGGACGAGGTCGCGCACGGGCATCCGATCTGGCTGACGCACACCTCGGGTCACATGTGCGTCGTCAACACGGCCGCGCTCGAGCGCATCGGCGCTGACCTCGACGCCGAGATCGACGGCGGACGCGTCGTGCGCGACCATGACGGGGAGCCGACCGGGCTCCTCGAGGAGCGCGCCCAGGTGCTGGCCCAACGCCTGGCGCTGCCACGGTCCGTCGCCACGATCGCGTCGGCGATCGAGCGGGCGCACCGCGTCTACCTCGCAGAGGGGATCACGAGCGTCTGCGACGCTGGCGTCGCGGGCGGCTGGATCGGCCAGAGCCCCGCCGAGCTCGACGGCTACCAGCACGCTCGCGACCAGGGCATGCTCACGGTGCGCACGACCGTGATGATCGCCGCGGACGTCGTGGGCTCGATGCCGCGCCACGTCGACGACCTTGCCACGAGCGGGATCAGCGCGGGCATCCGGTCGGGTCTCGGGGACGACTGGCTTCGTGTCGGCGCGCTCAAGGTCTTCTCGGACGGCTCGTTGATCGGTCGGACGTGCTGGCTCTCGCACGGCTTCGACGACGACCCTGACAACCACGGGTACCCCCAGCAGAGCCCTGACGAGCTGCGCCGCCAGATCGTCGAGGCGCACCTGGCCGGCTGGCAGGTCGCCACGCACGCCATCGGCGACGCGGCGATCTCGTTCGTCCTCGACGCCTACGAAGAGGCGCTCGCGCGCCGCCCGCGGCACGACCACCGGCACCGCATCGAGCACTGCGGGGTGACGACCGACGAGTCGCTCGAGCGGATCAGGCGCCTCGGGGTCATCCCGGTTCCCCAGGGGCGGTTCATCGGCGAGCTCGGTGACGGGATGCTGGACGCGCTCGGCGAGCGACGCGCGGCGGTCACCTACCGGCTCGCGAGCTTCCTTCGCGCAGGCATCGCGCTGCCGGGGAGCTCTGATCGACCCGTCGTCGACGGCCGCCCGCTCCTCGGGATCGCTGACATGGTCGCGCGCCGGACCGCGACGGGACGGTCGTTCGGGGCCCGCGAGGCGCTCACGTGCGACGACGCGATGCGGAGCTACACGACCGGGTCGGCGTTCGCGACGCGCACCGAGGCCGACCGCGGCTCGCTGCGCGTGGGCAAGCTCGCCGACTTCGTGGCGCTCGGCTCTGACCCGAGAGAGCTCGTGGATCCCGGGGCGATCGCGTCGGTGCCGGTCCACGCGACCGTCGTGGGCGGCACCCTCGCGTTCCACGCGTGAGTCTGTGCCGGCCGTAGGCTCGCCCCATGGGTGACAGCTTCGATCTCGGCTCGACCTACCTCCACCTCGGTCTCGGCGCGACCGTGACGCCGCTGCCCGACTTCGAGTGGTCCCCGTCGTACCTCGAGGGCTATGAGCGGCGCTTCGAGAGCGACGGGATCGAAGGGCGCCTCGTGACGGTGAGCCCCGAGACGACGACCTGGACGCACTGGGAGCGCCATCCCGCCGGCGAAGAGGTCGTGTACCTGCTGTCGGGACGCGTCGACGTCGTCCAGGACCACGACGGCACGGAGGTGACGATCCCGTTGCGCGCGGGGGAGGCCATGATCAACCCCAAGGGCGTGTGGCACCGAGGCGTCGTCCACGAGCCCGGGAGCGCCCTGTTCATCACCCCGGGACTGGGGACCGAGCACCGCCCCCTGGACACGTCCGCTGCTGACTGACCTCGGGCGCACGGCGTCGCCGATGGGTCCGCCGCAGGCCGAGCCGCCGCGGTCCAAGAGGGACGACGCGTCCCGCGTCGAGCCCTCGTCGGCGAGGCGGTGGGCGCTCGCGGCGGGTGCGGTCGCGTACCTCGGGATCGCCGCTGGGATGTACGCCCACGTCCTCGCGCTGTCGGTCACGCGCGGCACGACGTGCGCATGCTCGGACGTCTCGCTCTTCGCCTGGTTCTTCGAGTGGCCGCTCGCGGCGATCCGCACCGGCCACAACCCCTTCTACTCGTCGGCGATGTTCCATCCCCAGGGCATCAACCTGCTCTCCAACACCTCGGTGGGCATCTGGAGCTTCGTCCTGCTGCCGGTCACGGCTGCCTTCGGACCGTTCGCCTCGCTCAACGTCGCGGTGATCGCCGCGCCCGCGCTGTCGGGCGTTGCCGCGATGTGGGTCGCCCAGCGCTGGGTGCGCTCCTCGATCGCCGCGTTCCTCGCCGGCGCCCTCTACGCCTTCTCGCCGCTCGTGCTCTTCGAGTCCGGGGGCTCGCACCTGATGGTGACGTCCCTTGTCGTCCCCCCGCTCGCCCTCGCGTGCCTCGACGAGCTGTTCTGGCGGCGCCGGCACTCGCCGATCAAGGTGGGCGCCGCGCTCGGCGCACTCGTCGTCGTCCAGTTCTTCAGCGGGACCGAGCTGCTCGTCATGCTCGCGGTCGCCACGGTGCTGTCGCTGCTCGTGCTCGCAGCGGTGGGATTCGTGGCCGATCACGGCGCCACGGTCGCCGCGATCCGCGCGGGGCTCCCCGGCCTCGCCGCCGCGGCGGTGGTCGCGGTCGTGGTGCTCGCCTGGCCTGCGTGGTACGCGCTCGCCGGTCCCGGGCACTACACCGGGCCCGTCTGGCCGGACATCCACCAAGCCCAGGCGTCCATCCGCTCGTTCTTCGTCGCGGTCCCCGGTCAGGGCTTCTGGTGGCGCCCCCAGCACGTGCCCAAGTTCATGCGGCCCACCTACCTCGGGCCACCGCTCATCGCGGCCGTGCTCGTCGGGCTCGCGGTCTTCCGTCGCGACGCGCGGCTGCGCGCCGTCGCGGTGCTCACCTGCGTCGTGGCCTGGCTCGCACTGGGGGAGCGCTACGCCGTCAGCGCCTGGCACGTGCTCGGGCACCTGCCGATCCTCAACGACGTGATGAACGAGCGGTTCAGCGCGCTGCTCTTCTTGCCCGCGGGCCTCGCGCTCGCGCTCGTGCTCGACCACCTCGCCCGGTGGCGCCCCCGCGTCCTCGGCGCCGGCATCGCGGTCACCGTCGGGCTCGCGTGCGTGACGCCGTTCGTCCTCGACGCGGTCGACGCGCTGCCCTATGGCGCCTCGACGGTATGGGTGCCCACGTGGTACCAGCAGCGCGCGGCGACACTCCCGCCCGGCCAGGTGGTGCTCGGCTTCCCGTTCTTCAACACGACGGCGGACCTGCTCGGCGTCCAGGCCCTCTACGGGATGCGCTACGCCATCGTGGGGGGCACGGGCCCTGAGTGGCTGAACTCTCGCCAGGGCACCGAGGCCCCCGGCTACGAGGTCATCAAGCAGCTCGCCTCGCGCGCCGAGGCCACGACGTTCGATGCCCGTGCGAATGGCACCCAGCGCGCCGAGCTGCGCTCGGCCCTTCGCGGCTGGGGCGTGACGCTCGTGGTGGTGCCGTTCGCACAGGCGCCCAACACCAAGGGCGTGGCGCGGCGGCCCGCGGTGATCGAGGCATGGCTCGGCTCGGTGCTCGGCGCGCCACACGTGCAGAGCGACGCCTGGGTCTGGCACCTCCCTCGGTGATCGACCCGGCGGGCCCGCGACCTGATCGCCGACGGCCGGCGAGACGGCCGGTCCTTCGCGTCGTGCGCCGGAACGAGCACGAGGCGCTGTCGTACGCTTCGCACGATGGACGCTGGGCGGTTGCGGACGTTCGCGGCCGCCGCGAGGGCGATGAACCTGACCACGCTGCGGGCGCTCGCGTCCGCCTGGTTCGCAAAGGTCTTCGACCAGGACACGGCCTTTGGCCGGCTCGCCTTCGTCCAGGTCGCGATGCTCGCGGGGGACACGCTCGTCACCATCTCGCTCGCAGGCTCGCTGTTCTTCTCGATCTCCCCGGATGCCGCAGAGGGCAAGGTGCTCTTGTACCTGCTCCTCACCGTCGCGCCCTTCGCGGTGGTCTCGCCACTGCTCGGGCCCGCCATCGACGCGAGCCGGGGCGCGCGAAGGTTCATCGTCTTCACCGCCGCCGCCGGCAGGGTCGTGCTCTGCATCTTCATGGCCGAGAGCATCCACTCGCTGTGGCTGTTCCCCGAGGCGTTCTGCGTGCTGGTCTTGTCCAAGCTCTACCTCGTGACGCGTGGCGCGCTCGTTCCCGAGATGGCCGAGGCCGACGAGCTGGAGCGCCACGCACGGGGGCACGTCGGGCCTGTCGAGGGGCTCGCAGCGACGACCGAGGTCCAAGAGGGGTACGCGGGGTACAACGCGCAGCTGACCCTGCTCGGCACACTCACGGGCTTTTTGATCTCGCTCCCCGGGATCGGGCTGCTCAAGCTGATCAACGCGTCCGCGGTGCTGGTGCTCGCCGCGCTCGTCTTCGTGGTCGCCGCTGCCGGAGGCCTGCGGCTCAAGGTGCCACCGCGAGCGCCGGTGCACTACCGCGCGATGCCAGACGAGGGCGACGAGGATGTCGAGAGGCGCAACGTCCCGATCGAGGACCGAGAGGTGATCCTCGGGCTCACCGCGAGCGCGACGGTGCGGCTGACCGCCGGGTTCCTCATCTTCCTCATCGCGTTCGGGCTGCGCCGGAGCCACGCGCCGCTGTGGTGGTACGGGGTCGCGTTCGCCGCGTCGGGCGTGGGCTCGCTGATCGGGCTCTACTTGGTCCGGCGGCTCCGCCGCGTGCTCAGCGAGCAGCAGCTGCTCGCGACCGCGCTCGCGGTCATTGTGGTGTCGGCCGCCGCGGCGGCCGTGCTCGGCTCCCTCGTCGCCCAGGCGGCCCTCGCGGGCATGGCCGGGATCGCGGGCGCGATCTGCCAGCCGTCCTTCGACGCGCTCACCCAGCGCCGGATCCCGCCTGCCGCCCAGGGCCGGGTGTTCGCCCGGCTCGCGGTGCGCCAGCAGCTCGCCTGGGTGCTCGGGGCGCTCATCCCCGTCGCCATCTCGATGCCCTTTTCCGTGGGCGACGCGTGCATCGCCGTCGTGGCGGCGACGGGCCTCGTCGGCTACCTCGCCGGTCGCGTGGTCCTTTTGCGCGGCGCGAAGGCCTAGGTGCCGGCCACGACGAGGCGGAATCCCGTGTCGAGGGACGCGAGCGTCGCGAGCTCGGCGTTGCGCCGCTCCCACGTGCCGTCGGCGAGGTCGCGCGCAAGGCGAGCCATCGCGTCGTTGACGACGCCCTGGTCGAGGAGCGCCAGCCCCGACATCGCGGCACGCACGGCGGGATCGAGGTAGACCTCTGGCGCTGCCCACTGGGCGCCCAAGAACCCGTCGGCGCAGTCGCGCGGCACCTCGAGCGTGCGGACCTCGAGGACCTCGAGGACGTCGAGCACGTCGCCGAGCGACGAGATCGCCGCCTCGTGCTCGAACAGCTCGGGCAGGTAGTCACGGTTCAGCCAGTAGCCCGACGACGCCGCGGGGTCCCAGGTGACCACGACCTGGCGCGCCGCCACGCGAGCGAGCTCGCGAAGCCCATGGTGCGGGTCGCGCCAGTGGTGGACCGTCAGGATCGCGAGCGCGGCGTCAAAGGAGTCGTCGGGCACGGGCAGCGCCTCGGCGACCCCGCGCACCGCCGGCGCGGCGTCGCGAGCTCGCTGGGCGAGCATCGTCGCGGAGGGCTCGACGGCGAGCACCACGGCGTCGCGCGGCTCGTAGTTGCCCGTGCCGGCACCGACGTTGATCACGCGCCTGGCGCCGCCGAGTGCCTGGCTGATCGCGTGCGCCCACGCGGGCTCCTCGTGGCGCCTGCTCGCGTAGGCGCGCCCGATCGTGTCGTAGCGGTCGGCGCCCGGCGGCACGCGAGACCGGCTCGAGCCAGTTAGCCCAGGCGGCGTCGCAGGTCCTCGAGCTCGTCGAGCAGTGGGTGGGGGAGCCGGTCCCCGAACCTCGCGAAGTGCTCCTCGATCGAGGGGATCTCCGCGCGCCACGCGCCGGCGTCGACCGTCAAGAGACGGTCGACCACCTCGTCGCTCAGGTCGAGCCCGTCGGTGTCGAGCGCGGCGGCGGTGGGGACGAGCCCGATGGGCGTGTCGACGGCGTCACCGCGGCCCGAGACGCGCTCGAAGACCCACTCGAGCACCCGCGCGTTCTCGCCGTAGCCGGGCCACAGGAACTTGCCGTCGTCGCCCTTCAAGAACCAGTTGACGTAGAAGATCTTGGGGAGCTTGTCGGCGTCGGCGCCCGACTGCATGTCGAGCCAGTGCGCGAAGTAGTCGGCCATGTTGTAGCCGCAGAACGGGAGCATCGCGAAGGGGTCGCGTCGCAGGTTGCCGACCGCGCCCGTGGCAGCAGCCGTCGTCTCCGACGTCATGATCGAGCCGAGGAACACACCATGGCGCCAGCTGCGCGACTGGAAGACGAGGGGGACGACCGAGCCCCGGCGCCCGCCGAACAAGATGGCCGCGATCGGCACGCCGGCGGGGTCCTCCCACTCCGGGGCGATCGCGGGGTCCTGGGCGGCGGGCGCGGTGAACCGCGAGTTCGGGTGCGCCGCGGGCGTCCCTGTGTCCGGCGACCATGCCTCGCCCTTCCAGTCGGTCATGCCCTCTGGGGGCACGTCGGTCATGGACTCCCACCACACGTCGCGGTCAGCGGTGAGCGCGGTGTTGGTGAAGATCGTGTTCGCCCCGACGGAGAACATCGCGTTCGGGTTCGTCTTCATGTTGGTGCCGGGCGCCACGCCGAAGAAGCCCGCCTCCGGGTTGATCGCGTGAAGCCGGCCGTCCTCGCCGAACTTCATCCAGCAGATGTCGTCGCCGACGGTCTCGACCTTCCAGTCCTCGAGGGTGGGGACCAGCATCGCGAGGTTCGTCTTGCCGCACGCGGACGGGAAGGCGCCCGTCACGTACTTGGTCTCGCCGGCCGGCGAGGTGAGCTTGAGGATCAGCATGTGCTCGGCGAGCCACCCCTCGTCGCGAGCCATGACCGAGGCGATCCGCAGCGCGAAGCACTTCTTGCCGAGCAGTGCGTTGCCCCCGTAGCCCGAGCCGAACGACACGATCTCGCGGGTCTCGGGGAAGTGCACGATGTACTTGTTGTCGGCGTTGCACGGCCAGGCGACGTCGCGCTGGCCAGGCTCGAGCGGCATGCCGACCGAGTGCAGGCACGGGACGAACTCGCCACGGTCGCCGAGGACCTCGAGCGCCCCGGTGCCCATCCTCGTCATGATGCGCATGGAGACCGCCACGTATGCCGAGTCGGTGAGCTCGACGCCGATGTGCGCGATCGCACTGCCGAGAGGGCCCATCGAGAAGGGCACGACGTACATGGTGCGACCGCGCATGCACCCGTGGAACAGGCCCTTGAGGTGGGCCCGCATCTCGTCGGGGTCACGCCAGTTGTTGGTGGGACCCGCGTCCACCTCGCGCGCCGAGCAGATGAAGGTGCGGTCCTCGACCCGGGCCACGTCGCCGGGGTCCGAGCGAGCCCAGTAGCTCGCGGGTCGCTTGGCCTCCGACAGCTTGGTGAAGGTCCCCGCGTCGACCAGCTGCTGGCAGAGCGCGTCGTACTCCTCCGCGGAGCCGTCGCACCAGTGGATCCGGTCCGGGGTCGTGAGCTCGGCGACCTCGTCGACCCATGCCACGAGTCGCTTGTTCGCTGTCGGTGGGTTCACCGCGTCCTCCTTGGCAGTCGCCCGACGAGCCTGCGCCGGGGTCATGGTAGGCAAGTGCCGTGCTCCCGCCGAACCCAACCACCGCCCCCCGTGGGGGTGAGGCCTGGCGTGAGGATGTCGCCTTGGAGCGTATCGCGGACCTGCTGGGGGCGTCGCTTCCGGGGGCTCGGCCCGGCGGCTGGGGCGACGACGCCGCGGTGCTCGAGCGCCCCGCCGGGCGCGTGCTGGTGTGCTGCGACGCCGGCGTCGAGGGCGTCCACCTCGACGCCACGCTGTTCCCGATCGCCGATCTCGGGTACCGCACCGCCGTCGCGGCACTGAGCGACGTCGCGGCGATGGGCGGTCGCCCGAGCGCCGTCGTCGTGTCGATCTGCGCGCCCGGCGACGTCGACGTCGTCGCGATCGAGCGCGAGGTGGCCGAGGCGTGTGCGACCGCTGGCTGCACGGTGGTGGGGGGCGACCTCTCGAAGGCGGCGGTCACCTCGGTCACGGTGTGCGCGCTCGGCGACGAGCCGGGCCACGGCGCGGTCACCCGGCACGGGGCACGCCCCGGCGACGTCCTCTACGTGACGGGTCCGCTCGGGGGGGCCGCGATGGGGCTCCGACGACGACGCGCCGGTGCGGGGCTCGAGGACCCTTCGCTTCGGTGGTTCCGCAGGCCGACCGTGCGGGCCGACGCGGGCGCGGCCGCCGCCCGCTCCGGCGCGACCGCGATGCTCGACGTCTCCGACGGGCTCGCGCGCGACCTGCGCCGCTTGGCCGCCGCGTCAGGGGTCGGGGTCGACCTCGAGTCCGTGCCCCTGTGCGACGGCGCCACCCTCGACGAGGGGCTGGGCGGGGGAGAGGACTACGAGCTCGTCTTCTCGCACCACGACGAGGCCGAGCTCGACGCGGCGTTCTCGTCAGCGGACCTCGTCGCCCCGCTCGCGATCGGCGTCGTCACCGACGAGGTCGGCCTCGTCCGCTACAGGGGTGCGCCGGCGCCCGATCTCGGGTGGCGCCACTGATCGGCGCGGCTAGGCCGCGCGGTACGTCGAGCGCGGGGGCTTGGTCACCCGGCCCGCGCGGATGCACGAGGTGCAGGCATTGACGCGCTTGGGGGTGCCGTCGACGAGCGCGCGCACGCGCTGGACGTTGGGGTTCCAGCGGCGCTTGGTGCGGCGGTGCGAGTGGCTGAGGTTCATCCCGAAGGACGGCTTCTTCCCGCACAGATCGCAGACCGATGCCATCAGAGCCTCCTCGGGGGCGAAGACCAGCGCTCGGTCTTCGTGCAAACGGAGAGCAATTGTAGCATTGCGCGACATGGCGCAGCTCGCCTCTCTCTCGGCGGGCGACGTCCGCACGGTCGTCGGGCGCTTCGGCGACCTCCTGGACGCCTATCGAGAGGTCATCAACCGCCTCAACGTCTACCCGGTCCCCGACGGCGACACCGGGACCAACATGTCCCTCACGGTCGCCTCGGTCGTCAAAGAGCTCGAGGCGGTCCCGGCGTCCTCCCCGATGGCCGACGTCTGCAAGGCCGTCTCGCACGGCTCGCTCATGGGGGCGCGCGGCAACTCGGGCGTGAT
>PMON01000013.1:0-167 GCA_003162395.1 Acidimicrobiaceae bacterium | reverse complement strand
GTCGAGGGCACGATCCTCACGATCTCTCGCGCGGCGGCCGACGGCGCGCACGGCGCCGAGGACCTCACGGGCCTCGTGCGGGCGGCACGCGCGAGCGCGCGCACCGCGCTCGAGCACACACCCGAGCAGCTGCCGGTGCTCGCCCAGGCGGGCGTGGTCGACGCCGG
>PMON01000038.1 GCA_003162395.1 Acidimicrobiaceae bacterium | reverse complement strand
AATAGCCAGACGCACCACTAGAGCAGTTCTTCCTCGTCAACCCGACCCAGTGGGCAGCCTCTGCTCGATACAGGTGCGAATGTCGTGATGAGCGAGAGGGCCGCGTCGCATGGCGACGCGCTGTGGCGAGCAGAGTTCCCACTGATGTTGGCGTGGGCGTTTGGACGATGAAGCATCCACTTCCCCGAGGTGCCGAAGTGTTCCACCAACCCTGTTTGTGGGCTCCCTGGCCGGCAGTCGGCGGTCTGCACGCCCCCGTGCTATTCCAGCAACTCGGAGGCGTGCCGTCGGTAGATCTCGGGATGGTCGGCGACATCCGAGGCATGCAATTGGCCAATCAGCTCGTCGATCCTTGTCGGCGCGATGATGATGAACCGCGAAGGTTCCGGACCGGCATTGCCGAAGGTGTGCGCAATACCGGCTGGGACCAGGACCGTCGATCCAGCTTCGACGATGACCACCGAGTCCTCGAAGCGGAAGCGAAGTGCCCCGGCGATCACGTGCCAAGCCTCGTCATCTTCGTGATGAACGTGAAGCGGCGCTACCTCGCTCCCTGTTCCCTGCGATGGCCAGTCCCCGATCGCGAGGGATATTCCCTTCACCTCGACGCCAGGCGAATCCACCGTCGTGCGGGCGATGATCTTGGGAGAGTCAGCCATGAGGTGACTGTACATGCGCGATTTCGAGAGTTCACCGAGGTTCAGCAGGGAACGACAACCCCGCTGATCAGGACTTTCTCGGTGCGCCGCGCAGGACTTGAATCTGCGACCCCTTGCGTGTCATCGCGCGCCATTCGGCGTTCAGCAAGGTCCGGTGGTCAATCCCCGCAAGGGTTTCGCGTACTCGTCGGTCCGCCGAAGTGCACCGACAACCCGGCTCGTTGATGTAGTCATTGCTGTACCTCCGCGATTGCGAAGCAAGCAAGGGGTCTGCACGAATAGGGAGCTTCTCGTTCGAGCTACAGCAACGGTTGCTGGAGTACTCGTCGGTGCCATGGCACACCAAGTTGGTTGCGAGAGCCAACGCAACGCAGTCGCCTGCGGTCAGTAGGGCGGCGCGAGATCCGGGAACATCGGAAAGTGCCGCACGTTGCAGGTGAGCAGCTTTGCTCCGAGACGGATCGCCGTCGCGGCGATTGCGAGATCCGCCGAGTCGATCGACCGGTGACTGGGCAGCCATTGACGGCCGAGCTCGCCAGCGACTTCAGCGACCTCTGCGTCGACGGGGTGCCACACCATGACGTCGAGGAGCGAGCGGGTCGCCTCCTCCTCCGACGGGCGCATGCCGGCGAGGACCTCCAGCCTGGTGATCTCGCTTGCGTGCAGCGAGCCTTGCCCGCGAGCGCCTTCCAGGACCTTCGACGCGCCCGTGTGGCCGCGGAGATAGTCGATCAGCACCGACGTGTCGACAAGGACCGTCACGTGTCCTCTCGAGCGAGGCGTCCACCGGAGCGCAGACGCTCGACCCAGGTCGCCCCATCGGTCCCCACGTCATCCCATGCGCCGAACGCCCTCCGCATCGACGCGAGATCCTCTTCGGTCGACCGACTGGTCCCGTAGTGGGCTTCGACCGCATCGCGGATGAGCGCGGAGATCGACTTGCCGGTCCTCGCCGCCTCCGCGTCGAGCGCCCGCCGCTCCTCAGCTGTGAGTGAGATCTGCGTCCTCTGCATGATGTAACTATACATCATGCAGTCTCTCGTGGCAGATCTGCCTGCTCGAGCAAGCGCGATGTCCCAGTCCCTTCGGATAATGCGCCGTCCTCCGGCGGTGTGGGACACCTCGTCATTGATCGCGGCTCTGGATGAGGTGGCAATCACCGGGAGAGATAGGAAGGCGCCCTCATTTAGTGGCGGAAGGACTCCGAACCCCGCCACCGCGCATTGCGTTGGTGAGCACGACGAGTCCGTGAAGTCCAGCATCAGCATTCCAGACACCAGCTACCGCAAGGATTCTTGGGAGTGACCAGTTCACGCAAGTGCACCGCAGTCGGTAACCGTTGCTGTACGAGATGCTGTCCTAGGTGTGATTGCACGTCGTGCAAGGGATCTCAGTCGGGCACGCCGAACCGAGCCAGTGCTGCTCCGTTCCATCGCATCGCCAGTGGACCGACCTTCTTCCCCACTGTCACGCCGCCGACTGCCGCGCACCACGACGGTCGAGAGCACGAGACTGCTCCAAGCTGGCTGACGGCTCCGATTCGAGAGCTACTCAACTTCGCCCACTTCATTCCATTCCACAGTTCCACTTCTGCCTGCGCAGGAAAGTGCTCGAGGTCGCCTGGAGCACGAGCACCGACTGCAAGGCAGTTCGTAGCTCCCGTGCATGCCACGCCGCCGAGCCCAATCTGAGAAGGAGCCGAGACCTTTCCGTATGTCCACGTCGTCCCGTCCCACTGCATTTGAATGGAACCCAAGCCCCCACAGCAGGAGTGTGAAGTGCCAACGGCGGCACAGAACGACGAGGCCGTGCACGACACCGAGTTAAGATCCTCCGATCCCATATAGAGGGTCGAGGATTCCGTCAGAACTGTCCAGCTGCTCCCATCCCATGACTCAGCAAGCGGCGTCGACTCTGAGAAGCCGACTGCCATGCAGAAGATCTCGGACGTACATGAGATTGCGTCAAGACCGTAGGGATCGGGTGCTTCGGCGGCAGTGCTCTGCGTCCAAGTCGTTCCATTCCAGATCTCAACCGGTGCAGCGTCGGATTTGCTTCCTACGGCGAGGCACCACTCGATGGAGACGCATGAAATCGAAGTAAGCGCCGGTGTGTCCACGGGAAGGTCGAGCGCCTGCCACGTGCCTGAGCTGAGCTCCATCGCAAAGCCACTTGGGTGCGTTCCCGCGAGCGTCATGCCGACTGCGATGCATGTTCCGAACTCTGGGCACGCGAGCGCCTGTAGTCGGTGCTGTTGGCTCATCGAGGGCATCGGGAACTCGGTCCAAGCGCCAGATTGCAGTCGCCACGCCATCGGAAAGCTGTTTGAGGACAGGCTCTGTCCGTAGCCGACGGCGACGCACCCCCCTGAGTCGCAGGAAACACCAGTCATGCCGCTTGCAACGCTCGAGCTGGGTTGAGCGGCAGCCGCAGCCACCCCTGGCATGGCCGTTGCCACCATCAACGCTGAGGCGATGAGGGCCGCGGTCCCGAGGACTCTTCGACGACTCACGAAACCGGACACCAACGGGCAACTTAGACCGAGCCAGTCACATCGCTCGAGGCAACCGCGTTCACCTTCTCTCTCGACTGATGTATAACGAAGATGACAATCCAGCCGCTTCCCTTGGTCCAAACCTGATGTCGTGACGAGCGCGGAGCGGCTGTCACTGACCATCACTGGTGACCCTGGAACGCACTCCTGACGCTCCTGCACCTCGTGGGAGATAACTTTCCGCCGCCCGCCGAGAGAATTCGGGGGTTCACCGAGGTTCAGCAGGGAACGACGACCCTGCTGATCAGGGCTTTCTCGGTGGGCCGTGCAGTGGGCCGTGCAGTGGGCCGTGCAGTGGGCCGTGCAGGACTTGAACCTGCGACCCCTTGCGTGTCATGCAAGTGCGCTACCAGACTGCGCCAACGGCCCGAATCGCCGAATCTAGCAAAGAGTGCGCGGTTTCTGAGCCGACTCACCTCGCGGGTGCGGGTGCGTCACTGCGCGGCGGCGGTCCCAGCGTCTGGCGATTGTGGCTCGGCGAGCTGGCTGATCCACTCCAGCTTTCCATCTTCGAGCAGCGTCAGCGCCGTCATCTTCTGCTGCACGCTGCCCGCCTCTGCAACTTGTCTTATGGCGATCGCCACCTGTCGCATGGTCCTGCCAAGGGCTATGTCGTCCTTGTCCGCGTCGCTCACCATCGTCTCCCACGGCGCAGGCCCGCTCGGTCGCTCGGCCTGGACGGCACGGCCCGCGTCCGTGAGCTCGTAGCGGCGGCGACCGTCCGCGGTCACCGACGCCACCAGCTCTTGGTCCTCCAGCAGCTGGAGCGCCGGGTACAGCGAGCCGGGGCTGGGGCGCCACAGCCCCTGGGTGCGCTCGGCGAGCTCTTGGAGCATCTCGTAGCCGTGCATCGGACGCTCGGCGAGCAGCCCGAGTATCGCCGCGCGAACGTCGCCACGCCGTCCCCGCCGACCAACTCGGGGACGCTCGCCGCGTCCGCCGCGGTCCCAGCCGCCGACGCGCGGACCGTGCTCGCCGCGATGGTGCCGCCTCGGGCCGACGCCCTCATAGTCCTCCGCACGCCCCGCGCCTCGGCGGCTCGTGCCTCCTCGGCGCGCAGGGCGCCGTGTCTGGTCATTGCTCATTGTGCCTCCAAATCGATTATTACGATCTGTTGACGATATATCGATAGAGTCGAGCTGTCAAGACCTCCTGTCAGGTACCAGACGATGCGACCAGTGGTGACCACGGGTCAACGAGGCCGTGCGTGGGTACGCCCGAGCGACCCGGCTACCTCGCGGCAGCAGCGAAGCGGGGTTGCGCGGCGCGCTCGTCGTAGGGCCAAGGCTCCTCGTCGCCGAAGAGCGACGCCTGTCCCCCGCGTCGTCGCGTGGACCAGTCGACGCACCACTGGGCGTGCCAGGCCGCCTGGCGCTCCTGGAGCTCTCGCAGCGAGGACGCCGCGAGCTCCTCGAACCGCGCGAGCTGGGACAGCAGGACGAGGACCGCGGCCTCGGCGTCGCTCGACGCCGAGTGGCAGGGCGCACCGTGCCCGTAGTGCGTGCAGAGGGCGTCGAGCCGTCGCACCGGGCGCTCGGCGAAGTCCTGGTCGAGGCCGCGGTCGAGCACCAGCACGTCGAGCGCCGGACCGGTCCAGCCCTCCGAGCGCAGCGAGCTCGCCGGCATCGCTCGCGCCAGCACCCGGTCGATCATCGTGAGGTCGTAGGCAAGGTTGCAGCCGACGACCGGCACGTTGGCGTCGCACAGCTCGCCCAGCCGCCCCGCGATGCGCATGATCCCCGTGTCGAGGTCGACGGCGCCGAGTGCCGCCAGCCGCTCGGTGGTCAGCCCGTGCACGCCGGCGGCGCCCGAAGAGATCGGCTGACGGGGCTCGATCCACCCCTCGTCCACGCTCGAGAGCACGCCGGCGCGGAACTCCACAAATGCGTAGGAGACCGGCTCGTCCACCTCGACGTCGAGGCCCGTCGTCTCGATGTCAAAGCCCACGATCGTGGCGCTCCCCCACGCGTCGGCCCGCACGCCGGCAGCATGCCATGGCGCTGTCGCAGTGCCGTGGGATACCCGCGCGGCGGCTGACTGCCACGCCACCGGTCGCTGCCCGCTTCGAGGCGGCGCCCGGATTCGAACCGGGGTACGGGGCTTTGCAGGCCCCTGCCTAAACCACTCGGCCACGCCGCCGGAGCCGCGAGCCTATCTGGGGGTGCGCGCCGCCCCGGGACTAACGGTGCCGTGCGAGGAGGAGCCGCACGACGAGGTAGATGACCCCGATGAGGACGGCGAGCTTGAACACCCACCAAAAGATGCCGGCCAGCCAACCGAGCACGCCGATGAAGATCGCGCCGAGGGCCACGACGAGCACCACCGCGACGACCACCTCGAGCAGCGGTCGAGACGACTCTTGGGTTTCGCTCATCGGACCTCCTTGTCCTTCTCTGATGCTAGGACCGCGGGTGCCGTGGCGGGCCGACGCCCTGCAGGCACTCGTGGCTCGGGCCGCGGTCCTCGTTGGAAGGTGAGCCGGGCACGTACAATCAGGCCATGGCCCCGCGTCACGCCTCTCAGAAGAGCCCGCGCCGGCGCGTCTGGCTCCTCGTCGCCACCGGCGTCGTCGTGCTGGTCGCGGGCGTCGCGGTGGCGACCGCGCTCATCCCGACGGCCGTCGTCACGCCGAGCGCGGGCGCCGCGACGCACGGTCCGCTCCGCGTCGAGGCGATCACGCCAAACTCGTCGAGGGTCTCGCCGGACGCACCGCTGCGCGTTGCGTTCAACAACCCGCTTGCCGCGACGTCACCGATGCCGACCATCACCCCGCGCGTGCCGGGCCACTGGGTCAGGCTGGCACCGAACGAGCTCTCCTTCCGTGCGAACGCACCGATGTCCCCCGGCCAGGCCTACGTGCTGCGGATCCCTGCGACAACGCGGACCACGGCAGGCACGACGCTGCACCACACGGTCCTGCGCCACTTCGCCATCTCGATGGGCTCGACGCTGCGGCTCGACCAGCTCCTCGCAGAGCTCAACTACCTGCCGCTTCGCTTCGTGCCGACCGGCTCGTTCAACGCCACCTCGACCGCCATCCAGCGCGGCACCTTCGCGTGGCGATGGAGCTGGGTGCCGACGCAGCTGACCGCGCTGTGGCAGCCGGGGACCTTCAACGTCATCACACAGGGTGCGCTCATGCGCTTCGAGGACGCGAACAACCTCGCGACGACCGGCGTGCCCACGAGCCAGGTCTGGGACGCGCTCATCGCGGCCGTCGCGGGCGGGCACGTGAACAAGGTCGGCTACGCCTACGTCGACGTCAGCACCGGCTCGCCCGAGACCCTCACGCTCTACGTGAACATGCACCCGATCTACAGCACGCTCGTGAACACGGGGATCTCGTCGCGCCCGACGGCGATCACGACCACGCCGGTGTACCTGCGATTCACGTCGACGACGATGAGCGGCACCAACCCCGACGGCTCGCACTACAGCGACCCCGGCATCCCGTGGGTGAGCTACTTCCTCGGCGGCGAGGCGCTCCACGGCTACATCCGCTCCTCGTACGGCTGGCCCCAGAGCCTCGGCTGCGTCGAGATGCCCTACGCCAACGCCGCCGTCGTCTGGCCCTACACGCCGATCGGGACGCTCGTCACCGTCCACTGATCCCGCACGCGGCGCCGCCGCGTGACTCGCACTGAAGGGTTCGTGTCAGCGCCGCAGCGCGGCGTCCTCGTCGTCGTCGAGCCTCGGGCCCCAGGCGTCCTCGCGACGACGTGGCTCGACGACGATGCCGGACTCGGACAGCTCTGCTGCGGTCGCAATCGCCGACGGGCCGTGGCGACGACGCAGCTCGTCGACCGCGGCGCGCAGCGCGATGAGGTCGCCTTGTCGGTGCCGCGCCGCCACGTCGACCGCGCGGCGCGCCTCGACGGGGTCGGACAGCTCGAAGGCGAGCTGGACGGCCGACTCGCCTGCCTCGAGCGACGAGCAGGCGACGCCCAAGAGCCGCACCCCGCCGCGCTCGGGGACGTCGGGGACGAGCAGCGACGCGATGGCGGCGACCGCCTCATCGTCGTCGATGCCGAAGTCGACGGTGTGGCTCCTCGAGCAGATGGAGAAGTCGTCGAACTTCACCTTCAGCGTCACGCACCGCGCCCGGAGCTGCGCGCCACGAAGCCCTCGGGCGACCGCACCGCCCATCCGACGCGCGTGACGGACGAGCTCGGCTCGCGCGGTCACCGAGACCGCGAACGTCTCTTCGTGCCCGATCGACTTGGTCTGGGCGCTCGCGCTCACCGGACGGTCGTCGATGCCGCGTGCGAGCTCGGTCAACCGCTCCGCCGTCGCACGCCCGAGGTGACCGACCAAGAGCTCCACGTCGAGGTCGGCGAGCTCGGCGACCGAGCCGATGCCCAGCCGCTCGAGCCGCGCGGCCGTGGCGGGGCCGACCCCCCAGAGGTCCCGCAGCCGCAGCAATGCGAGCACGCCAGCCTCGTCCTCGGGCATCGTCACGACGACGCCGTGGCCGTCTTCCACGCGCGCGGGCGTGGCCACGGGCTTGGCCCTGCGGCTCGCGATCTTCGCGAAGAGCTTGTTGTGCGCGATCCCGATGCAGCACGACAGCGCCAGCTCGGCGGCCACGCGCTCGCGCAGCGCCCACGCGATCTCCTCGGGGCTGCCGAGCAGCGCCATCGACCCGGTGACGTCCAAAAACGCCTCGTCGAGGCCCAGCGGCTCGACGAGCGGCGTAGCGGCGACGAGCAGCTCGAAAAAGCGGGTGGAGATCTCCTCGTAGCGCGAGAACCGGCCGTGCACGAAGACCGCGTCAGGGCACCGGCGCTTGGCCTCGATCGATGACATCGCCGAGTGCACGCCGCGCTGCCGCGCCTCGTAGGTGCAGCTTGCGACGACGCCCCGCGCGCCGTCGCCGCCGACGATGACAGGCCGTCCTCGCAGCGAGGGCTCGTCGAGCACCTCGACGGAGGCGAAGAAGGCGTCGAGGTCGACGTGCAGGATCGCCGGGCGCAGCGCCGAGGAGCGGTCGTCAGCCGTCGAGCGCGACGTGGCGGAAGGCCTCTCCGTGGGCGAGCCCGACGAGGCGCCCGGCCTGGACCGCACGCGCCACGACGGCGGTGCGTGCCCACTCGTCGTCCCCGTCCAGCTGGGAGCGGTGCGACAGGACCGCGGTGACCTTGGCGTCCAAGGTGCCGTCGATGTCCACGACGACGTCGGGCTCGAGGGTCCCCGAGAGCAGCAGTCCATCGACGTGGTGGGGCGGACCGGCCTCAGGGAAGTAAAGGGGCATGCCGGCGGCGGGTGCGACGGCGTCGAGCACGGCCCACCCGGTCTCGCGGTGGTCATGGTGGTTCACGTAGACCCCGCCGAAGAACGCGGCGGTCGGGTCGGGCGCGAGGACCGTGCTCGGCCGGAGGCGCCGGATCGCTTCGACGATCGCTCGCCGCGTCTCGAGGGAGTTCTCGACCTCCCCGTCGGGGATCCCGAGCTGCTCCACGCCTGCGATCCCGAGCGCACCGGCGGCGTCGTGCAGCTCGCCCGCGCGTCGCGCCGCGAGCGACGTGACGCCAGGGTCCGTCGTCCCCTTCGCGCCGTCGGCGAGCACGAGCAGCCAGACCTTCGCGCCGAGCTTGGACCAGGTGGCGAGCGTCCCGCCGCACGCGACGTCCGCGTCGTCTGGGTGGGCGTAGACGGCGAGTGCGCGACTCGGCACCGTCCCGAAGAGCTGCGTCACCTCAGCCCCGCGTCTTTGGTGCGGTGGTCTTGATGAGCAGGCCGACCTCGCGCTCGAAGTCGCCGAGACCCTCGAAGCCCTTGTAGACCGACGCGAAGCGCACGTAGCCCACCTCGTCGACGTCGCGGAGCCGTTCGAGGACCGCGCGCCCGACCTCTTCGCTCGAGATGTCCTCAGGGCGCAGTCGCAACGACTCTTCGACAGCGTCGCACAGCTCGTCGAGGACGAGATCCGAGACCGGCCGGTTCTTGCAGGCCGCACGAAGCCCGGCGATCAGCTTGGTCCTGTCGAACGGCTCACGGGTACCGGACCGCTTGACCACGATCAAGGGGACCTCTTCGATGCGCTCGAACGTCGTGAACCGCTGCGCGCACGAGACGCACTCGCGCCGCCGCCGAATGGCCGCGCCGTCCTCTGCGAGGCGCGAATCGACGACCTTGTCGTCGTCGCTCGAGCAGAAGGGGCACCGCACACGTGCACGCTAGACCCTGCCCGTCGCCGCGGTCGCTCAGGGAATCACGACGTGCTCGCCCGGAACGAGCGTGCTCGAGCCGACCTCGGCGGCGAGTGCGCGGGCGATCTTCGCGGCGTCATTCGCGTTGACGTCGACGGCCACCGAGCGGATCGTCTCGCCGGGCTGCACCACGATCGTCGACCCGGGCGCGAGGCCCGCGGGGACACCGCCAGGTGTGTCTTGTCCTGCGACCGTGACCGCTCCCAGCGCGCGAATGGGAAGTGCCAGAAGGACAATGGCGACAAGGGTGACCGCGGCGCCCGCGGCTCGCCGACGCCGGGTGGCCGCACTGACCGCGACGGGGCGGCCACGCGCCGACAGGCCGCGCGGGTCGACCATGTCACCGAGTCCGAGGTGGCGCTCGGCGCGGGGCCTCGAGATCGCTCGTTGCGCGCTCGGGTGCGCGTCCCTCGAGCGACTGGGAACCTCCCGCGTCACCGGGACCGCATGGACCGCGGTGCGGCGCGGGGGCGCGCCTGCCTGGCGCCCGCCAGGGACGACCCGCAGCGCGGGCCCCTTCGCTCGCCTCGTGGTCCCGCCGGTCTCCTCGAACGGTGCGATCGCCATCTCGTGCCTCCTGGTCCAACGTGGCCGAACAGGTGTTCGCTCCATTAGAGCACGAACACCTGTTCGGGTCAACTCATGGACGACGTTCTACGAGGAGGGTGCGACACACGCCCCGACCCGGCCAAGGGCCCCGGTCCCGCCCACCGGCGCGCGCCGCGAACTGAGGAGCCCCAGGGCCTCGTCGACGCTTGAGGCCATGCGTATGCCGTGGCGGACCACCAGCCGCGCGCACTCTTCTGCCAGGCCCGTGTCAGCGTGGTCGCCCGAGTCGGTGACCTGCCCGTCGCAGATCCAGACCACACCTTCGCCACCTCGACGGCGCGACAGCGCGAAGCGCAGGGCCGGCCCGTCCACGCCGTTGCCGACGTTGCCCGCTCTGACCGTCGAGGCGGCACGGCCGCGCTGGGCGAGCACCCACCCGTTGGGCACCCCCGCCGAGCCCGGGGCGTGCGAGTACCCGAGCACGAAGGCGCCCGGGGCAGCAGCGAGGAGCCGCTCGAGGTCGTCGCTCGAGAGCGCCATCGAGCCCGACTGGTCCACGACGACGACCCCGCCGCTTGCCTTCGAGGCTCGGTCGAAGAGCCGGCGCGCTGGATCCGTGACAAGCCGGTCGGGACGCACGACGCGACGCCCGATGGCCGAGGGTGCGCGTCGCGGGGCCACGGCGCCCGTGACGCGCCGGTCGAGCGCGACCGAGCGGTCGAGGACAAGCGGGGCGAACGCCCCGGTCGCAGCAGGTCGCTGGCCGCGTCTCGCGGCGCGGCCACGCCCCGAGCCACCCGGGCCGCGATCGACGTGGGTGGTGATGAGCTCGGCAAAGGCGCGCGTGTACTCGGCGTAGCCGAGCGGCAGCTCGTGCTCACCGGGCCTCGTCGAGGCGAGGGATGCCGTCGACGCCAGTCGCGCCGCGGCGAGCAGCGCCCGCTCCAAGCCACGGCACGCGTCTGCCCAGGCTGGACGCACGCGCCGCACGCCGGCGACCACGTCGCGCAGCGCGCGCGTGCCGCTCACCGCGGCGGCGAACCAGATGGTCTCGTCCCACTCCCCTGCCTCGGCGAGCCGGGTCCCGGTGAGGCGCTCGGAGCCGTCGCGCAGCTCGGCGAGGTCGAAGCCCACTCGTCCGAGCACGTGGTTGACGCGGAACTCCTCGGCGCACTCGACCGATCTCGCCGGGAGCGGCCAGTGCTCGAAGGCACCCGCGCCGAGGGGGCTCACCCTCGCGTGCATCAGTTCGTGGGCTCGGACCAGCCGCCCGTGCTCCCCGCCGTCGAACGGGACGCGCATGGCGCACCCTGCAAGATCGGTCCACGCCTCGCCTCGACGCGGGGCGCCGCGCTCGACGCGCCACCGAACAGGCCCGGTTCGGTCCGCGCGCGAGATGAGGAACTCGGGTGCGGGCCCTCCCGTCACCCGCGCAGCTCGGCCGCGTCGATCGCGAGCGCGTCGGTGATCTCGCGACCACGGGACGCGCCGAAGGCCAGCCGGGCGGCTCGCTCGGGCTCGAGGGTCTCTCGGAGCCTCGCGTAGGCGTAGAACGCCCGCAGCGACGCACGTCGTGGCGCGGGTGCGACCGACGTGGCGACCGCGGCGTCGCGAAGGTCCTCGGGGAGCAACTCGACCGCGTCGGGATGCGGCTCGTCGATCTCGATCGCGACGGGGAAGCGGTCTCGCAGCGCGCTCGGCAGCTCCTCGGGATGCTCGAGGTTGGTCGTCATCACGACCGAGAAGCCCGGGAGCGGCACGATGGCGGCGCCGGTCGCGGGGTGGTCGAATCGCGCGGACCCGTCGGTGTCGCACACCGCGAGCAACAGCGCGAGCACGTCGCCGGCAGCACGGTCCGCCTCGTCGACCACCAGGCGGCCGCCCCGCTCCCCGTCGCCCCGCCACGCGCGGACCGCGGCGCCGTCCAGCCACTCGAACTGCCCTGCGGCGGTCGGCATCCAGCACCCGGTCACGTCCGCGGCGGTCATGTCCTCGGTGCACACGAGCCGGTGCGCACCCGAGGGACCCACACCGTCTCGAAGCGCCGCGTAGGTCTTGCCGGTGCCCGACGGGCCGTAGAGCACGATGCGGTCGATCCCCGCGTCAAGCGCGTCGGCGAAGTCCCTCCAGCACCCCGGCAGCGAGTCGCGTCCCATGGCACCTCCTCGGCGCACAACGGGCGGTCCCGATCCCGAACGGGCACGACCGAACAGATGTTTGCCTCGGGACCCCCGTGCCGGTAGGCTGACGAACGCGCGTTCGCCCAACCTTGGAGGCACCATGGCAGAAGTCCTCACCGAGAAGCGCCGCCAGATCCTCGACTTCATCATCACGTTCCAGCGAGAGCACGGGTACCCGCCCTCGGTGCGAGAGATCGGTCGATCCGTGGGACTCACGTCGTCGGCAACGGTCCACGACCACATTGACCGGCTGGCAGAGGGCGGCTTCCTCGTGAAGGACCCCTCGAAGCCGCGCGCCCTCCAGGTGCGCTACGAGCCCACCTCGTCGACCGCGGTGAGCGCCGAGCGCGTCCGCAACGTCCCGTTGATCGGCGACGTGGCGGCCGGGACCGGGCTGCTCGCAGGCCAGGAACTCGAAGAGCTGCTGCCGCTGCCGGAGCGCTTCGCGGGCACCGAGCAGAGCTTCATGCTGCGCGTCCGAGGCGACTCGATGATCGACGCGGCGATCCTCGACGGCGACTTCGTCGTCGTGCGCCGCCAGCCTGACGCCGAGATCGGCGACACCGTCGTCGCGGGCATCCCCGGCGAAGAGGCGACGGTCAAGTTCCTGAAGCAAAAGGGCCCCAAGGTCATCTTGGAGCCCGCGAACCCGAGCTATGAAGACCTGGTGTTCGATCCAGAGGACGTCGCCATCTACGGCAAGGTGCTCTCGGTCTTGCGCCGCCTCTAGCGATCGCTGAGCAGGCGGCCCAGCACGTCCAGGCACGTGGTCAGGTCGTCCGAGCTCACGAGCTCGCCAGCATGGTGCGCGAGCTCGGGATCCCCTGCCCCGAAGTTCACCGCGGGGACACCAAAGGTGGCGAACGTCGCGACGTCGGTGTAGCCGAGCTTCGCGCGCGGCGGCGCACCGCTCAGCTCGACGAGTCGCGCGATCACGGGATGGGTGAGCTGCGGGGGCGCCGGCTCCGCGGCGTCGAGCACCTCGAAGCTGTCGGTGTCCTCGAGGAACGGCGCGAGCAGGGCTCGCAGCTCTGCAACCGCGTCGCGGGTGCCACGGTCAGGCGCGACGCGCTGGTTGATCGTGAGCCTGGCCTCGTCGGGCACCACGTTCCCGCTCACGCCACCGGCGACCCCGACCGCCTGGCACTGCTCGGTGTAGGTGACCCCGTCGATCGTCACGGCTCTCGGCACGTAGGCACGGACCGCCTCGAGCGGGCCAAGCAGGCGGTGGATCGCGTTGCGGCCCCGCCACGGCCGGGCCGTGTGTGCGCGCGCGCCGCGAAGGACGACTTCCACGCGAGTGGTGCCCTGGCAGCCGGCCTCGACGACGCAGCTCGTCGGCTCACACAGGATCGCCACGTCGGCGGCGAGCAGGTCCGGATCGACCGCGGCGATCTCGAGGAGCCCGCTGTACGCCCGGCTGATCTCCTCTCGAGCGAAGAAGCACCACGTGACCTCCGAGGCGAGGTCGCCGTCGCCGCGCAGCGCGAGCTCCACCATGACCGCGACGGAGCCCTTCATGTCGCACGCGCCGAGCCCGACGATCGCCTCGTCGGTGACCTGCATCGCGCTCGCGTCACCGGGCACCGTGTCGAGGTGACCGGCGAGCATGACCCGGCTGGTGCGCGAGCCCGTCGTGCGCGCGAGCACGTTGTCCCCGATGCGCACGACCTCGATGCTCGACACCGGCCGCAGAGCCTCTTCGACCTCGTCGGCGAGCGCCCGCTCGTTCCCGCTCACCGAGGGGATCGAGACGTACCTCGCGGTGCGCGCGAGCAGGTCGCTCACGTCGCGATGCCGTGGTCTCGCAGCACCTCGTTGAGCACGGTGGCGTCGTGTCGCTCGCCTTCCTTCAAGCGCCGCACGACGAGCACGCACGACACGAAGAACTCCCCGCCGGCGTACGCGCGACGCCGCGACGCCCCGATGGCCACGCATCGGTCCGGCACGTGACCCCGCGAGAGCTCCTCGCCGGTTGCCGCGTCGATCACCGGGATCGACCCGGTGAGGATCGTGCCCGAGCCGAGGACCGTGTCGCGGCCGACGCGCGCACCATTGACGACCATCGAACGGCTGCCGATCATCGCGCCGTCNNNNCCGCCGATCCCGACCCCGCCCGAGAGGTGCACGCCCTCGCCGATCTGCGCGCAGCTCCCGACCGTCGCCCAGGTGTCGACGAGGGTGCGGGCCCCCACCCTCGCGCCGATGTTCACGTAGCTCGGCATCAAGATGACACCAGGGGCGAGGTAGCTCCCCCACCGCGCCGAGGCGCCCGGCACCACGCGGACGCCGGCCGCCTCGTAGCCGTGCTTGAGCGGCATGCGGTCGGCGTACTCAAACGGTCCGACGGTCTCGGTCGTGATGCCTCGCAGCCTGAACAGGCACAGAATCGCCCGCTTCAGCCACTCGTGTACCACGACGTCGCCGGACGCGTCGATCTCGGCGACCCGCGCCGATCCGTCGTCCAGCATGCCGATCGCCGTCTCGATGACCTCGCGAGCCTCGCGGTCCTTGACGGTCAGCTGGCCCAGGCTCGCGTAGAGCTCGTCGACACGCTGTTCGAGCGAGCTCACCGCGCGATGGTACCAACGAGTGCCCGCGATCCCCGACTCTGCGCCTCGGTACGCTCGACGACGTGCAGCATCTCGGCCCGTCGATGACCGCGCAGCGCGTCGCGGCGCACCGCCTCACCTTCACGCGCCTCGCGTCGAGCTCCGGGCAACCCCTCGACGACGAGGCGCTCGCTCGCGACGTCGCCGGCGTCACGCTGGTCGAGGAGAGCCGCCTGCGCCAGTACCTCTCGAGCCGCACGACGTTCTTCGACGCCGTCCTCGTCGGCGCGCTCGACGCCGGGTTTCGACAGGTCGTCATCCTCGGTGCCGGCTACGACGCGAGGTCGCTGCGCTACGCCCGTGCCGGCGTGCGCTTCTTCGAGGTCGACCTGGCCGGCACGCAGCTCGACAAGCTCGAGCGCCTCGCACGCCTCGGCGCGTCAATCGCGGCGGTCACCTACCTGTCGGCGGACTTCGCCGCTGACCGCGTCGACGAGCGCCTCGTCGACGCGGGGCTCGACGTGGCGTCACCGTCGCTGTTCGTCCTCGAGGGCGTGGTGCCCTACCTGCACGCTGACGTCCTCGCCGCTCTGTGCACGACGATGCGACGAGTTGCCGCGGATGGCTCGCTCTTCGCGATCAGCGTCGGCATCGAGCGGCGGGCCGACGACGACGCCGAGGCCGCTGGCCAGGCGGCGGCCTTTCGCGCGCGCGTCGGGGCGATGGGCGAGCCCGTCCTCACGACCCTCGGTCCCGACGACGGCGTCAATCTGCTTGCGCGCTGCGGGTGGGAGGTCCGCCACGACGCGCGGGCACTGCGGGACGACGCGGGGCTCGATTCGCGACGCCGCTCGCTCGGGCTCCTCCTTGCGAGCGCCGCCGCGACCGGCTGAGCGCTAGTCCAGCGTGCCGGCAGCGGCGAGCCGGTGGCACGCGAGCTCGAGTCGCTCGTCAGGCTGGACGACCGCGACGCGGACGTGGCGCCGAGCGTCCTCGCCGTAGAGCTCGCCCGGGCTGACGAGCAGTCCCGCGGCCTCCGCGAGCATCGCGGCGATCCGCCAGCCGTCGTCGTGGCCCTCCTTGGAAGCCCACAGATAGAAGGACCCCTCGGGCCGTGGCACCTCGAGGCCCGCGGCCAGGAGCGCCGTGCGCAGCATCGCGAGGCGGTGCTCGTAGCGTCCGCGCTGGGCGACCACGTGCTCGTCGTCGCCCCAGGCGACCGCCGCGCCCGCCTGGACGGGGCCGGCGACGATCAGCCCCGCGTGCTGGCGGACGAGCCGCAGGTACGCGACGACCTCGGCGTCGCCCGCGTAGAAGCCCGCGCGCACGCCCGCGAGGTTGGAGCGCTTCGACAGCGAGTGCACGGCGAGCACGCCGTCGCTGCCGTGCTGGAGCACCGTCGCTCGCGGCTCGGACCACGTGTAGTCCGCGTAGCACTCGTCGGAGCACACGAGCACGCCATAGCGGCGTCCGAACTCGGCGGCACGTCCGAGGTCGTCGAGCCGCCCGGTGGGGTTGGACGGCGAGTTCACCCAGAGCACGAGGGCTCGACGCGCCGTCGCCTCGTCGATCCCGTCGAGGTCGAGGCGCCCGTCGGTGACCGCGACGGCCACGCCGCGACACCGGGCGAGCTGGGCGGAGACCGCGTAGGTGGGGTACGCGATGGCGGGGTACAGCACCGTGTCGCGGGACGGGTCGCGCAGTTTTAGGTAGCCGGCGAGCGAGGCGACGAACTCCTTCGTGCCGACGCACGCGGCGAGCTCGCTCATCGCCACGTCGACGTGGTAGCAGCGCGCCAGCATCTCGCACGCCGACGTGCGGTAGGACTCCGAGCCCGCCGACGTCGGGTAGCCGTGCTCGGCGCCGCTCGTCGCCATGGCATCGAGCACCTCGGGTGCGGCGGGGTCGCACGGGGTGCCGACCGAGCAGTCCACGACCCCGCCGTCGTGGCGCGCGCAGGCCTCGCGCAGCTCGACGAGCCGGTCGTAGGGGTACGGCGGCGGCACGAAGCCGCGGGGTCCGCTCAGGACGCCACCCACTCGCTGAAGCGGGCGCGTCCGGTCGGGTCGAGCACGACGCGGATCTGGGCGAAGTCCCCGTCGTCGGTGGTCTCGAGGACCTCGCCCTCGCGGTGCGCGGCTGCCAGCACGTCGCCGCGCGCCCAGGGGACCCGCAGGGCGACCACCCGGTCGGACTGGTGCAGGTTCGCGGCCACGACGTCGACGAGCTCGGACAGGTTCTCGCCCGTCGCGGCCGAGATCGCCACCGAGCCGGGATTGGCGAGCGCGAGCCGGGCGGCCGCGACCGGGGCGAGGTCGGCCTTGTTGATGGCGAGCACCTCGTCGACCTCGCCCGCGCCGATGACGTCCAGCACCGCGCGGACCGCGTCGATCTGGCCCACCGGGTCCGGGGCCGACGCGTCCACCACGTGGACGAGGACGTCGGCGAGGCGGACCGAGTCGAGGGTCGAGCGGAAGGCCTCGACCAGCTCGTGCGGCAGGTTGCGCACGAAGCCGACGGTGTCGGTGATGAGGATGGTCTCGCCGCCCGCGAGGCGATGCTGGCGAGTCCTCGGGTCGAGCGTGACGAACAGGCGGTCCTCGACGTCTGCCCCGGCGACGGTGAGCGCGTTCAGCAGCGACGACTTGCCCGCGTTGGTATACCCGACGAGCGCGACCTCGCGGTGCCGTCCGCGACCGCGCGCGGCGCGCTGCGTGCTCCGGTGCCGGTCGAGGTCCTTCAGCTCGGCCTCGAGGCGGTGCATGCGGCGCACGAGGCGTCGTCGATCGACCTCGAGCTGGGTCTCGCCCGGTCCCCGACGGCCGATGCCACCGGCCTGCTGGCTGAGCGAGACGCCCCGGCCCCGCAGGCGCGGCAGCCGGTAGCGAAGGAGCGCGAGCTCGACCTGGGCCTTGCCCTCGGGGCTGCGGGCGTTCTGCGCGAAGATGTCGAGGATGACCGCGGTGCGGTCGATCGCGGTGCGGCCCAGCAGCTTCTCGAGATTGCGCTGCTGGGCGGGCGTCAGGGACTGGTCGAAGACGACCGTGTCGGCGTCGACGGCGAGGCACAGCTCCAAGAGCTCGTGGACCTTGCCCTTGCCGAGGTAGGTCGCGGGATCGGGCGCGTCACGCCGCTGGACCAGGCGTGCCGCGACGTCCGCCCCGGCGGTGTCGACGAGCAGCGCGAGCTCGTCGAGCCCGGCCTCGACGTCGTCGGGGTCCGCGCCCGCGAGCGTGACACCGACGAGCACGATGCGCTCACGGATGGTCCGCTCGATGAGCGAGGTGGGGACGTAGGTCACCAGGGCCCATCCACGGTGATCGCGGCGATCCGCTGGGCGGGGCCCGCGAGGGTCGCGGCGCCGTCGCGGAGGGTCACGTGGAGGTCGCCGCCAGGGTTCGTCACCGTGACCTGCGCGGCCACGAGACCGAGGCCGTGGGCGACCGCGGCGACCGCGCACGAGCCCGTCCCGCACGCGAGGGTGAGGCCGGCACCTCGCTCCACCACCCGGATCGAGAGGTGGTCCTCCGCCAGCACCGTGACGAACTCGACGTTCGCGCCCGACGCGAGCGGGCCCGCGAGGTCCCGCGCGCGGGCGACGAGCGCTGACGCCGGCATGCCGTCGTCGGTGACGACCACGTGCGGGTTGCCGACGACGGCGATCACGCCGGACTCGAGCGTCCCGCCCTTGACCTCGACCTCGCCCATGTCGACCGAGCCCCACGCCGTCGCCCCGCTCGGGTCGAGCGCGATCGTGACGCGCCGGGTCCCCGCGTCGGTGCGGACGTCGAGGGTGCCCTCGGGCACGAGCCCGTGGGAAGCCGCCGCCGCGACGAGGCAGCGCAGCCCGTTGCCGGAGAGCTCGGCGCTCGAGCCGTCGGCGTTGTGCAGCCGCATCGCGAAGCCTTCGTGGGTGAAGTAGCCCTCGAGCAGCCCGTCGGCCCCGATGCCGGTGTGCCGGTCGCACCACCGCACGGCCCTGGCCGCGTCGAGCCGCGCGGGGCCGCGCTCGCGGACCGCGACGAGGAAGTCGTTGCCCGCGCCGTGCCACTTCTCGAGGAAGTGGGGCTGTCGCGCGTCACCCATGGGACCGACAGTCTTCCAGTTCACCCCTCGGATCGTGCCGCCAGTCGCCCGGCGAGCGCGCTGGCTGCCTCGTCGGGCCCCTCGACCCAGCAGATCCGCGGGTCTCTGCGGAACCACCGCCACTGGCGTCGCGCGAGCCGCCTCGTCGCGGCGATCGCGTTCGCGACCGCGTCGTGCAGCGAGGTCCCCCCCTCGAGGTGCTCGAGCAGCTGGCGGTACCCCGCGGCCTGCCGCGCGGTCCGCGAGAGCCCGCCAGGGGCCGCCAGCAGCCCGCGCAGCTCGTCGAGGAGTCCCGCGTCCAGCCACGCATGGAAGCGCGTGGCGATGGCCGCGTCGGCGCGCTCGGGATCAAAGCGGATCCCGACCTGGGCGACGCCACGGTCCTCGTAGCGCTCGAGCCCGTCGCCGAACGACGAGAACGGCCGCGACGTGATCCGGATCACCTCGAGGGCGCGCACGACCCGCCGCTCGTTGCGAGGCTCGATGCGCGACGCCGCGAGGGGGTCGAGTGCGGTGAGCTCGCCGTAGAGCGCCGCGAGGCCGCCTGGCCGCGACGCGGCGGCGGCGAGCTCGCCTCGGACGGCCTCGTCGCGCGGCGGGATCACGAGGGCGTCGACGACGGCGCGGTGGTAGAGGCCCGAGCCGCCGACCAGCAGCGCGGCGTCGCCGCGGGCCGCGATCGCCGCCATCGCCTCGGCGCACATCGACTGGTAGCGCCGCACCGAGAGCTCCTCGCTCGGTGCGAGGACGTCGAGCAGGTGGTAGCGCACCTCGGCGCGCTCGATCATGGTCGGCTTGGCGGTGCCGAGGTCCATCCCGCGGTACGCGGTGAGCGCGTCGAGGGCGACGATCTCGGTGGCGCCTGTCGCCCGCGCCGCGCGGTGCGCGGCGAGCGACTTGCCCGAGGCGGTCGCGCCGACGAGCGCGACCGTCGGCGCCGTCATCGTGCGGCGATCGGGATCCTCGATCGGAACCTCGGCCGAGCCGTCACGTCCACGAGGTCGCCGAGCAGGTGGTGCGGCGCGCCGTGGGTGATCGCGACGCGGGCGAAGGAGCCGGGCGCAACGTCCTCGCTCGAGGCCTCGAAGTGGACCGGCTTTCCCTGCCGGGTCCGTGCGGTCAGGCGGCTCGGGTCCTTCTTGGACGTCCCTTCGACCAGGACCTCTTCGACGAGGCCGACGCGTGCCTCGTTGTGGCGCAGCGCGGAGCGCTCGATCACCGCGACCAGTCGCGCGAAGCGCTCCTTGATGACCTCGGGGGGGATGAACGAGTCGGGCATCGCCGCGGCGCGCGTGCCCGGGCGCGGGGAGAACACGAACGTGAAGGCGCTGTCGAACTCCGCCGCGGCGACGACCTCGAGCGTGTCGTCGAAGTCGCGGTCGGTCTCGCCTGGGAAGCCGACGATGAGGTCCGTCGTGACCGCGAGGTCCTTGATCGCCGCCCTCGCCGCGGCGAGTCGCGCGAGGTAGCGCTCCGCTCGGTAGCCGCGGCGCATCGCGGCGAGCACCCGGTCGCTGCCGGACTGCAAGGGCAGGTGCAGCTGCTCGCAGACCGCCGTGGTCTCGGCCATCGCCTCGATCGTCTCGTCGCGGAGGTCCTTTGGGTGCGGGCTCGTGAAGCGCAGCCGCTCGATGCCCTCCACGTGGCCGAGCTCGCGAAGGAGCGAGGCGAACAGCGGCCCGCGCCGCGTCAGGTCCCGCCCGTAGGAGTTGACGTTCTGGCCGAGGACGGTGAGCTCGACCACGCCGCGCTTGGCGAGGCCGCGCGCCTCGTCCATGAGCGCGTCCATGGGTCGGCTGACCTCCTTGCCGCGGACCGACGGGACGATGCAGAACGAGCACGAGTTGTCACAGCCCGTCTGGATCGTCATCCACGCGGCCCACGGCAGGTCGCGCACGGCGGTGAGGGCGGGTGCCTGGTCGCCCGACGCGGTCGGCTCGGGCGCGTCGAGGATCTCGACGATCGGGCCCTCCGTGCGCGCCCGGCGAAGCAGCGACGGTGCCGCGGCGAGGTTGTGGGTCCCGAAGACGACGTCGACGTGGTCCGCGCGCTCGAGCACGAGAGCGCGGTCCTTCTGTGCGAGGCACCCGCCGACGGCGATCTGCAGGTCGGGATTGTGCTCGCGCAGCGCCTTGAGGTCTCCGAGGTGCCCGTAGAGGCGGTTGTCGGCGTTCTCGCGGATGCAGCAGGTGTTGAGCACGACGAGGTCCGCGGTCTCGAGGGACTCGGCGGGCACCATGCCGTCTGCGACCAGCAGCCCCGCGAGCCGCTCGGAGTCGTGCTCGTTCATCTGGCAGCCGTAGGTCTTGATCACGAAGGACCTCGGCGCCGCCACGCGGGCGAGTCTAGAAGTGGACGTGTCGGTGCCCCTACCCGGGTGGCAGCGTGAGGGCCTGGCGCCTCGCGTCGCTCGTGACCGCGATCCCGGCCCCGACGACGCACAGGCCCCCGGCGAGCGCGGTGAGGTGCACGTGCTGGCCGAGCACGAGCCAGCCGACCGCGAACGCGATCGCTGGATTGAGGCTGAACAGCACCGCGACGTGGGCCGCGGCGAGTCGACGGAGCGCGGCGAGCTCGAGCGAGAAGCCGATGACGACGCCGAGGACCGCCATCGAGACGAGTCGCGCGAGCAGCGTCCAGGTGAGCGACGTGAGCGCCGGGATGCTGAAGCCGACCGTCAGCACCGCGGCGACGCAGATCGCGAGCGCGAGGCCGTCGATGCCCTCGGTGACCGCGCCCAGTCGCTGGGACGCGAGCGTGTAGGACGCCCAGCCGGCAGCGGCCCCGAGGGCGAAGAGCGCGCCGAGAAGGGTGACGCCGCCGCCCGGGCGCGCGAGCAGGACCACCCCGACGAGCCCCAGCACGGCAAAGAGCCCGTGGCGCCGTCCCGAGCCCGTGACGACGGCCAAGGTGAACGGACCGAGGAACTCGATCGACACCGCGGTGCCGAGCGGCAGGCGTGCGATGGCCTGGAAGAAGCAGAGGTTCATCGCGGCGACCGCGATCCCGAACGCGGCGATGCCGAGCCACCCCTCGCGCGTGCGACCTCGCAGGCTCGGCCGAGCGACCGTCGTGAGGACCAGCGCGCCGAACAAGAAGCGCAGACCGCTCGTCGCGGCGGCGCCGATCACCGCGAAGCACGGGACTCCGATCGCCGCCGCGGACTGGATCGCCGTCGCGCCGCCGAGCACGCAGGCGGCGCCCAGCGTCGTGTCGCGACCGCGCCGGTCGGTCACCCCACGACAAGGCCCCGGTGGTCCGGCGCGAGCTCGAGCACCGTCCCGGTGAGCCCTGTCGTGCGAAGCACCCTGCGTCCGGCGTCCGCGACGATGCCCGAGGTGGTCGGGGTGACGATCGCGAGGATGCTCGGCCCGGCCCCGGACCAGCACGCCCCGAGCGCGCCGGCGCCGCGAAGGTGGTCGGCGATGGCCGTCGCCTCGGGGAAGAGGGACGTCCGCCGCTGCTGGTGCAGCTGGTCGTCCATCGCGTGGGCATCGAAGCCGCCGAGGTCCGCGAGCCCGGCCAAGAGGAGCGCCAGGTGCTGGAGGTTGAAGACTGCGTCACCGCGTGCGATCGAGTCGGGCAGCACGCCCCGCGCGTCGGCGGTGGCGAGCTCGGTGTCGGGGACCACGACCACCACGCGCAGCGCGGGGTCGAGTGCGAGCGAGGCGGTCCGCACCGCCCCCTCGCACACCGCGGCCGCCACGAGGCCGCCCCTCAGCGACGCCGCGGCGTTCTCGGGATGCCCCTCGATGCCGACCGCGACGGCGAGCGGGTCCTCTGCACCCGCGGCAGCAGCCGCCGCGAGCGCCACGGCGGCGGACGAGCCGAGGCCGCGCGCGGGCGGGATGTCAGAGCGCACCGCGATCGCGAGGCGGTCGTGCCCAGCCACCTTGCAGGCAACCTCGACGGCGAGGTTCGTCGCGTCAGCCGGCAGCGACGCCCCCGCGCCGACGAGCGTCACGCGCAGCGACGGCGCCTCTTTGACCTCGACTTCGACGTAGAGGGCGAGCGCGAGCGCGACGGCGTCGAACCCGGGCCCGAGGTTCGCGCTGGATGCGGGTGCGCGTGCCAGCACCGCGTCAGCGTAGGCGTTGCCAGAGTGACGCTCTGGTGAGCGTCGCCCCGGCGACGAGCGTCGTGACCTCTCGGTAGGCACCACTGGTGACGAACACCGTCGCGACGGTCCGGCCCGCCCGCACCCTGCTCGCGGGCCACGGCTCCTCACGCAGCCTCGCGCTCGCGTCGACGCTCGAGAACACCGGCACGTTCAAGGTCGACGAGGCGAGCACGGGCACGGTGTGCGAGCCCCAGCCGATCGTCCCGACCTCGCGGTGCGCGGTCACGAGGTTCCACGCGCGCAGGTGCTCGACACTGCCGGTCGCCAGGACGAACGCGGCGTGACCCGCGGCCATCAGGTTGGTCCAACCGCTGATCTCGGAGAACTGGCCGAGGACGACGGAGAGCACCTGGACCTCGTGGAGTCCGACGGTCGCGTCGTAGGCCATCACGTCGCACGCGCCGGCCTCCGAGGTGTAGCCGGACTTGACGCCGACGACGCCCCGCTGGGTGAGGAACGGCGTGTACGACAGCACGATCCCAGCGACCGGGAGCCAGACCGAGTGCAGGCGGACGATCCTCGCGAATGTCGGGTCACGCATCAAGAGCTCAGCGAGATGCAGCTGGTCGATCGCGCTCGACTGGGTGGCCGGGTCGTACCCCGACACGTCGGCATAGGTCGTCGAGTGCAGGCCGAGCTTGAGCGCGACGGCGTTCATGTCGGTCACCATCGCGGACTCCGAGCCCGCGACCATCTCCGCGAGCAGGACGGCGAAGTTGTTGGCGGAGGGCACGAGCAGTCCCTCGAGCAGCTGTCGCTCGGTCAGGACCTCGCCCTCGGCCACCTTCGCGTTCGACTGGTTGGTGCGCACGTCGCCGCGGTAGACGACCATGTCGGCTGAGCTCACCTGGATGCTCGGCCCCGAGCCGTTCGGGCCAAGCGGCAGCTGGTGCAGGGTGACGTAGGCGGTCATGAGCTTGGTGAGGCTCGCGATGGGCTGGGCGTGCTGGTTGGGGGTCTCGGCCTCGAAGCCGAACGTCGGGATCGTCACGGCCGACTCACCCTGCGAGGGGAACGGCACCTTGGGCGTTGGCCCCGTGGCGCTCGACAGCACCAGTCGCAAGCGCAGTGACGGTGCGTCCGACGCGAGGGGCACCGCGGCCGCGGCGATGAGCGCGCCCCCGAGCACGAGTCCGATGACGGCGCCCGCGGCCATCGCGGCGCGGTGCGAGGGGGTGCGGTGCCGTCGGCGGTGCTGCGCCATCGCTCAGCGGGTGCTGTCGAGCTCGTCGGGGTGCATGAGCACCGCGCGAGCCTTGGATCCCTCCGAAGGGCCAACCGTGCCCTCGCGCTCGAGGAGGTCCATCAGCCGCCCGGCCCTCGCGAAGCCCACGCGGAGCTTGCGCTGGAGCATCGACGTCGAGCCGAGCTGGCTCCGCACGACGAGGTCCCTCGCCTGGCGAAGCAGCTCGTCGTCGTCCTCGTCGCCGCTCGTCGCGTGGTACTCCTGGGTCGCGGCGATGTCCGCGGCGACCACCGGCTCGTTGACGCGGCCCTGACGACGCCATGCCGCGACGACGGAGCGGACCTCGTCTTCGGAGACCCACGGCGACTGGATCCGTCGGGTGACGTTCGAGTTCGCCGTGAGCAGCAGCATGTCGCCCTTGCCGATGAGTCGCTCCGCGCCTTGCTGGTCGAGGATGACACGGCTGTCGGCGAGCGAGGAGACGGCGAAGGCCATGCGACTCGGGATGTTGGCCTTGATGACCCCGGTGATCACGTCGACACTCGGGCGCTGGGTGGCCAAGACGAGGTGGATGCCGACTGCTCGGGCCATCTGGGCGATCCGCACGACGGACTCCTCGACGTCGCGGGCCGCGACCATCATGAGGTCGTTGAGCTCGTCGACCACGATCACGATGAAGGGCAGCGCCTCGGGCTGCCACGGGGGCTCGGCGTCCTCGCCCGTCCCTGCGCTCGAGGTGCTGGCCACGAGCTCGGCCACGACCTCGGCGACCGGCGCACGGCCCGGTCGGGCGAGGTCGCCGCGTGCGAGTGCCTCGTTGTAGCCCGCCAGGTCGCGCACGCCGTGCTCGGCCAGCAGGTCATAGCGCCGCTCCATCTCGTGGACCGCCCAGCTCAGCGCGCCGGCGGCCTTCTTCGGGTCGATCACGACGGGGCTCAGCAGGTGCGGGAGGTCGTTGTAGTTGCCGAGCTCGACTCGCTTCGGGTCCACGAGTATGAGACGGACCTCCTCGGGCGTCGCGCGCATCACGAGCGAGGTCACGAGCGCGTTGATGCACGAGCTCTTCCCCGCGCCGGTCGCCCCCGAGATGAGCACGTGGGGCATCTCGGCGAGGTTCACGAAGACGGGTCGCCCGGCGATGTCGCGGCCGAGCGCGACGTCGAGTGGGTGCGTCGCGGCCGCGGCCTCGGGGGTCGACAAGAGGTCGCCGAGGGTCACGAGCGCGCGGCGCTGGTTCGGCACCTCGACACCGATCGCCGAGCGACCGGGAATGGGCGCGAGGATGCGCACGTCGGGGGACGCCATGGCGTAGGCAATGTCCTTTGCGAGCGAGGTGACCCGGGCCACCTTGACCCCCGCGCCCAGCTCGAGCTCGAAGCGCGTCACGGTCGGCCCGACGGTGTAGCCCACGAGCTGGGTCTCGACGCCGTGGGCGGCCAGGGCGTCGACCAGGTCCCGGCCTGCTGCCTCGACGGCGCGCTGGTCCAGCCGGAGCGTCTTGGTCCGCGCGAGGAGCGCCAAGTCCGGCAGGACCCAGTCCCCCACGTGGACCTCTGCGCCGACAGGCACGGGACGCGCTCGGGGCGGCGACTGCACGCGCACCTCACTGGTCGGCTCGACCTCGTCGACCTCCTCGTCGTCGGCGTCCTCGTCGTCGGCGACCTCGTCCTCGACCTCGTCGTCGACGTACTCGTACTCGTCGTCGCCGTCGACCTCGTCGTTGACCTCGTCTCCGCGCTGCGCCTGGGGACGCCGGAAGAGCGTGCCGCCCGCCCACCACCGCGCGAAGTGCCGAGCGCCCCCGCTCGCCCCAGTTGCCACGCCGTGATACAGGCCGCGCAGCGTGACGCCCGTGAGCAGCACGGTCCCGAGCACGGCGGCGGCGAGCAGGATGACCGTCGCGCCCGCGGCGCCGATCAGGCTCGCGAGCCCGCCGCCGATCGCCACGCCGAGCCAGCCGCCGCCCGCGGCCAGGACAGCGTGCGACGCGCCAAGCCCGGGCCGGGCGTCGGCGAGGTCGCACAGCCCGCACACCGCGAGCAGGACAAACCCGCCGCCGATCGACACGCGGCGCGCGTCGAGGTCCTTTCGACCGGTGAGGAGCACGCCGGCCGCGGCCAGCAAGCCGAGGGGGACGAGGAACCGTGCCCACCCGATCAGGTAGGCGAGCCCTGTGTCCGTGCCTCGACCGATGAGACCGAGCGCGTCGAACCAGACGGCGAGCGCCAGCAGGGCGCCGACTGTGGCGATCGCCACGATCCACAGGTCGCGTCGGTGTCTGGCGAAGAGGCCCGCCTCGGCATCATCGGCGCCACCAGCCCGGCGCCGCGTCCCCTTCGAGGGTGGATCGGGGCGTCTGCGAGCGGCGCTGTGGGTGCGCTTCGAGGTCGCCACAACCCTCCCAACCTACCGGTGCGAGCCGTTGGAGCGGTGGCATCGCCGTATGCTCGCGCCCCTATGGCACCGCCGTCAGAGCGCGCAACCACGATCGCCGCACGTCTCGAGGGCGCCGTCGCACTCGACCTCGCCGTCGTCGAGACCTACGGGGTCACCAAGGGCATCCTCGAGCTCACCTTGGAGGGCGACCTCGCGGGCTTCTCGCCGTGGCCGGGCCAGGATCTCATGGTCTCGGTCCCGCGCAGTGACGACACGGCGCGCTGGCGCCGCTACACCGTGCGCCGGATCGACCCGACGTCCTCGACGATCGACCTGTGGGTGACCACGGACACCGACGGGCCCGGCGCCACCTGGGCGAGCAACGCCGAGGTCGGCGACCACGTCGAGGCGGTCGGACCTCGTGGCAAGGTCACGCTCGACCAAGGAGCGGCGACCCACCTGTTCGTCGTCGACCCGTCCGGCGTTGCCGCAATGTGCGCGATGGCCGAGGGGGTCGTCGAACCCGCGCTCGTCGCGACCTTCGCGCTCATGCCGCCGGTGCCCGGGATCGAGCTCAGCACCGCCATCGCGCCGCTGTGCGCCGAGGGCGTCCCGCTGCTCCCCCACGTCTTCATGGACGACCGAATGCCGATGATCCTCTCGGCACTCAACCTGACGGTCACGCACCTCGAGGAGAAGCCGATCGCCGCCTACGTCTTCGGCGAGCTCGCCCTCACTCGCGAGATCGTCGCGGATCTGGCCGACCAGGGGATCGACCCCGCTCGGATCGCCTCCAAGCCCTACTGGCGCAAGGACCGCGCCAACGAGTCGAACGGCGAGCCGATGCGCGAGGAGGCAGCCCGCTCAGAGTGAGACCACCGCGCAGAGGATGACGGGCTTGCGCCGGGTGGACTGCCCGATGAACCGCCCGACGGTCCGCTTCGCGACCCGGTTGAGCGAGTCGGCGTCGTGCACGCCGGACGCGAGCGCGTCCTCGATCGCCTTGGCGACCAGCTCGGCGCACCGTGCGCGCAGCGTCGCTTCCTGCTCGCCGTCGAACCAGCCCCTCGTCGACACGGTCGGCCACGCCACGAGCTTCGAGTTCTCCGCGTCCACGCCAGCTGCGACGAGCACCACGCCCTCGTTGGCGAGCATGCGTCGGTCCTCCAAGGGTCGCTCGTCGACGTCGCCGGTGTGCCCGTCGACGTAGTGGAATCCTGCGGGCACCTCGGGCCCGCGCGTGAGCCCCGTCTCGTCGAGCACGACCGAGTCGCCGTCCTCGCAGAGCAGCACTCCCTCGTCGGGCACGCCCATGCGCCGGGCGATCGCCGCGTGGTGCACGAGGTGGCGATACTCGCCGTGCACCGGGATGAACGCCGCGGGTCGGATGAGCTGCAGAAACGTGCGCAACTCGCCCTGGCGCGCGTGGCCCGAGACGTGGACCCGCTCATGGGCCGAGTGCAGCACCTCGGCCCCGCGACGGTGCAGGTCGTCGATCACCCGGCCCACGGAGAACTCGTTGCCAGGGATCGGGTGCGAGGAGAGCACGACGGTGTCGTCGGGGCCGAGGTCGAGCGAGCGCATGTCGCCGGACGCGAGCCTCGACAGCGCCGAGAGCGGCTCGCCCTGCGAGCCGGTGCACACGACGAGCACCTCGGAGGGGGCCAGCCGGTCGAGCGCGGCGGCGTCGGCGAACCTCGTCCCCTCGACGCGCAGCACCCCGAGTCGACGACCGAGCTCGACGTTCTTCAGCATCGAGCGGCCAAGCAGCACGACGGTGCGGTCCTGGGCGGTCGCGGCGTCGAGGACCTGCTGGATGCGGTGGAGGTGCGACGCGAAGCACGCGACGATGAGCCGACGCTCGGGACGCTCCAAGAAGAGGCGGCGCAAGGCGGGCCCGACCGACGACTCCGAGTCGGTGAAGCCGGGCTCCTCGGCGTTGGTCGAGTCGCTGAGCAAGAGGGCCACGCCCTCGTCGCCGAGGGCGGCCAGCCGTGCGAGGTTGGTGCGACGGCCGTCGATCGGGAGCTGATCGAGCTTGAAGTCCCCCGAGTGCACGACGATGCCCTGGGGCGTGTGCAGCGCGAGCGCGAAGGCGCTCGGCACCGAGTGCGTGACGGGGATGAACTCGACGTCGCACGGCCCGATCCGGCGGCGCTCGTTGTCGGCGACCTCGATGAACTCGGTGTCCTTGGCCAGCCCCCCCTCGTCGAGGCGGTGGGTCGCGAACCCGAGCGTCAGCGCCGAGCCGTAGACGGGGACCCGGAGGTCGCCGAGCAGGTAGCGCAGCGCGCCGGTGTGATCCTCGTGGCCGTGGGTGAGGAGAATCGCGTCCACGCGGTCGCGGTTCTCAAGCAGCCAGGTGAACTCCGGCAGGATGATGTCGACGCCGTACATGTCCGGCTCGGGGAACATGAGCCCGACGTCGATCACGAGCAGCCGGCCGTTCACCTCGACCGCGCAGCAGTTCCGCCCGATCTCTCCCAGCCCGCCGAGGAACGTGACGCGGACCGGCGCGTCAGGCATGGAGCGCGGGGAACCCCGCGGCGATCGAGGCCGCGGCGGCGTCGAGCGAGTCGTCCGAAGGTCCGAGGGGGAGGCGGCACTGCCCGACCTGCAGCCCGATGGCCCGAAGGACCGCCTTGGCCGGCAGCGGATTGGGCCAGCGCTCGGTGCTCATGAAGGCGAACGAGTCGAGCAGCGGCGCCTGCTGGGCGACCGCGGCGTCGTGGTCGCCCTTCTCGAACAGCGAGATCACCTGGGAAAGCTCGGTCCCGCACCAGTGCGCGGCAACCGAGATGAGCCCGACCGCCCCGATCGAGAGGTACGGGAGCACCAGGGCATCGTCGCCCGAGTAGACCTCGAACCCGTTGGGCGCTCCGGCCACGATCCGCGCCGCGCTCACGAGGTCGACGGTCGAGTCCTTGACCGCCACGACGTTGCGGTGGTCGCGGGCGAGCCCGAGCAGCGTGGCCGGGTCGATGCGCCGGCCCGTTCGCACCGGGATGTCGTAGACCATGACCGGGAGCTCGGTCGCCTCGGCGATCGCACCCAGGTGCGCGGCGATGCCTGCCTGGGAGGGTCGCGAGTAGTAGGGGCACAAGGCGAGCACGCCCGCCACGCCGGTCTCGGCCGCCTTGGCGGTCAACTCGACGTCGTGCGCGGTGTTGTTGCCCGTGGTCCCCGCGATCACCGGCGCGTCGACGGCGTCCGCGACCGCGGCGAACAGGTCGAGCTTCTCGGCGTCGGTGAGGACCGGGCCCTCGCCGGTCGTGCCCGCGACCACGAGCCCCTCTGAGCCATGGGCGCAGAGCCACCTCGCGAGGTCGCGCGCCGCGTCCAAGTCGAGGTCGAGGTCGTCGTCGAACGGCGTCACCATCGCGGTCAGCAGCCTGCCGAACCGCGCATCGCTCATCGGCCGAACCTACCAGCGGCTACTAGAGGTCGTCCCTCACCGCGGGGCTGCCGTCGGAGGCCTGGTCCATCTCGAGCGTCGTGTCCACGTAGTCCTCGAAGGCGATGACGCCCATCTCGGTGAACTTCGTCCGCAGCCAGCCGTCGGCGGCGTCGAGCAGCCCGAGCTTCTTGCAGTTCGGCACGATCTTGGAGAACAGCACCGTCGAGAACTCGCCGCGCTGGGGGTCCTGGGCGGCCAGCTTCGCCGCCTCGGTCGGCGAGATGCCGAGCCGGTCCCAGACCTCCTGGCCCGCCATGCGGTCGCGCATGCGCACTGCTGCCTCATAGGCGAACTCCTGGCGCTCGCGGATCTCGGGCGCGCTCAGCTGCTCGTAGACCTCCGAGAGGCTGAGCACGCCGAAGGCCACGTGGCGGGCCTCGTCGGCCATGACGTAGCGCAGCAGCTTCTTCAGCAACGGCTCGGGGGTGAGCTGGTGCATGAAGCTGAACGCCGCGAGCGCGAGGCCCTCGACCATCACCTGCATCCCGAGGTAGGTCATGTCCCAGCGCTCGTCGCGGATGATGTCGTCCAAGAGCAGCGACAAGTGGCCGTTCACCTGGTAGTGGCCCGAGCACTTCTCCTGGAGGTAGCGGCTGAAGACCTCGACGTGGCGGGCCTCGTCGACGACCTGGGTCGCTGCGTAGTACTTCGCGTCGATCCACGGGACGGTCTCGACGATCTTCGCGGTGCACATGAGCGCGCCCTGCTCGCCGTGCATGAACTGGCTGAGGGTCCAGTTCTGCTGCTCGATGTTGAACCGCACCCACTCCTTCTCGCCCCACTTGGCGAGCGAGGTGCCCGTGAGGTCCGGGTTGGCCATGTTGCCCTTCCCGCCCTCCTTGAAGATCTCGTAGGCGAGTCGCTCCTGGTCGACCTCGGTCTCCCAGGGGAGGTCCGTGCGGCCGTTCCACTGCGCGCCCTTGGCCTTCTCGTAGAGCTTGTCGAGCTTCGGACGGGCGCCCTTGGTGTAGTCCCAGGTGAACTCCGCCTTGCAGTTGTCCTCGACCGCGTGGCGCTTGTCCGCCTCTTCGGTTCCGATCAACGAGTAGATCTCGACGTGGTCGTTGACCCCGTCGCGACCGATGAGCTCGAGGTTCGACTTCCTCGTGTCAGAGCTGTCCGTGACGGTCATTGCCCCTCCTCGCGTTCCGGGCAGTCTTGCAGGTCTAAGACAGTTTTGTCGAGAGTGTCTCAGCCCGCCACCGGGGCGTGCAGGGCGTCGAGGGCAGCCAGCACGTGGCGATCGACGAGGATTCCCGCGCCCGCGGGGTCGCACAGGTCGATCTCGTCGGAGGGGAACAGCAAGTACGAGACGACGAGCCTCGTCACCCACTCCCCCACCCGCCCGGCGGTCTCGGGGTCGAGGTGGCGGCTGAGCAGCCGCGCCAGCCGGGAGCCCGCGATCGCCAGGGTGCGGTCCATCCGCTCGAACTCGAGGTGCGTGAGCAGGACCGCGGGCTCGTCGAACATGAGCGTCGCGATCGCCTCGTTGGCCGTGAGCCAGACCGCCGCCGCGCTGATCGCGCTCACGAGCGCCCCGCGCACGTCGTCGGACCCCGCCACCGCTCGCTCGATCGTCGACGTCAGCTGCTCGAGCTCGGCGTCGACGACCGCCGCGACGATCGTGTCGCGGCCGCCGGGGAACGCCCGGTAGAGCGTCGCGCGCGAGATGCCCGCCTCGATGGCCACGTCGTCGACGGTCGTGTGCCGCAGTCCGTGGGCCGCGAGGCAGCGCAGCGTCGCGGCGACGACCCGCTCGCGGGTGCTGGCAGCGCTCGTGTCGCTCCCTGCGCTCACGCCGCGTGCACCTGGAGCCCCGCGAGCAGCTCGCAGCGCACGAGCTCGCGCACCTGGTCTGGGTCGGTGAGGTCGAACCTCCCGGGAGCCGAGATGTAGCTCAGCACCATGCGCGCGAGGTAGTCGGCGTGCGCGGCGCGCGTGGCCTCGTCGAGCACGCCGTGCGCCTCGAGGTACGGGGTGAGGAAGTCCGCGATCAGGCGCAGCGTCGGCTGGCTCGCGCGAACGAGCGTCGGCTCGAGCAGCTCGGGCTGCTCGCGAAGCACGATCTGGAGCACCTCGAGCTCGATGAGCGCGCGGTGCGCGACCATGAGCCCTCGCTCGACGACCTCTTCGAGCGTCGTCGCGCTTTCCACGGCCTGGGCCAGGCGGACGAAGAAGCGGCGGTGCTCGAAGTCGACGAGGGCGTCCAAGAGCTCGTCGCGGCCGCCGGGGAAGTGCCGGTAGATCGTCGCGCGCGAGCAGGCCGACTCCCGGGCGATCTCGGTGAGCGAGGTGTGGCGCACGCCGCTGACGCAGATCGCGCGGCTCGTGCCCTCCAAGATGCGCTCGCGCACCTCGAGACGCGCTGGGGCGCTCACTCGCCCAGCACGTGGTCGAGGCCGACCTGGACGCCAGCAATCCGGTCGATGCGGCCAAGCGCGAGCACGAGGCCGTGCATGAAGCTCGCACGGTCGTAGCTGTCGTGGCGCAGCACGAGGCCCTCGCCCGGCGAGCCGAAGTGGACCTCTTCGTGGGCGAGGAGCCCGGGGAGCCGCACGCTGTGCACGCGCACGCCGCCTGGGCCCACGGCCCCTCTTGAGCCGGGGATCGTCTCGGTCCGCGTGGGGTCCACGAGGTCGGGCATGCCCCGTGCGGCACGGGATGCCGCGAGCGCCCTCGCCGTGGCGATCGAGGTGCCCGAGGGGGCGTCGGGCTTGTGGTCGTGGTGCAGCTCGATGACCTCGACGCTGTCGAAATAGCTCGCGGCCTGGGCTGCAAACGCGACCAGCAGCACCGCGCCGATCGAGAAGTTCGGCACGACGAGGATCCTCGTCGCCCCCGCCGCGTCGGCCGCCTGCTCCAGGTCCTCGTCGGTGAGCCCGCTCGTGCCGATCACCGCGTCGACGCCGTGCTCGCACGCCCAGGCGATCGTCCGCCGGGCGACGTCGGCGACGGTGAGGTCGACGATCACGTCGACGAGGCCCGCGTCCAGCGCCTCGATCGTGGGCGATCGAACCACGCCCTCGAGCACCAGGGCGTCGTCTCGCGTGACGACCGCGGTGAGCTGGAGGCCGTCGGCCGCCCGGATCGCCGCGACCGCGGCGGTCCCCATCTTCCCAGCGGCGCCCACCACGCCCACGCGTCGCACGTTCGGACACTACCGAACGGCCCCGCGGGTCCTCGTGGTTCGCCTCGCGCTCAGGCGCTCAGCGCCACCCTGGGCCCTCGAGGCGGACACCGTCGGCGACGTCGTCGATGGGCCCGACGACGACGAGGGTTCGTGGGCTCCCAGCCACGTGCTGGGCGACTCGCTCGACGTCCGCGCGCGTCACCGACGCGATCCGCTCCAGGGTCTCGTCCAAGGTGCGGACCCCATGGTCGAGGATGAGCGAGCCGCCGATCCGCGACATGACGTGGCTCGAGTCCTCGACGGCGAGGAGTGCGTCGGCTCGGAGGGACTGGCGGGCGATGTCGACCTCTCGCGCGGTCGCCCCGCCGCCCGCGAGGTCGTCGACCTCGATGCCGACGAGCTCGACGACGCGCTCGGTGTGCTCGGGCGCGGTGCCGGCCACGACGCAGAGGCATCCCGCGTCGGTGAACTGCGCGCGCTCGGAGTACACCTGGTACGCGAGGCCGTGGCGCTCGCGGATGGACGTGAAGAGGCGCGACGACAGCCCCCCGCCCAGCAGCTGGTCGTAGACGCGGTACGCGTCGCGCGACGGATCGTTGCGAGGCGGGATGCGCACGCCGATCATGACCTGGGACTGCTCGGTCGACGCGTGCAGCACCTCGCGGCGCGCCAGCGCAGGTGCCGGCGCATCGCCGTCGTCGCGCTCCGCCGCCGCCCTCGTTGGCCACATCGACACTGCCTTGACGACCGCGGCGTGCTCGACGTCCCCGGCTGCGGCCACGACGAGGTTCTCGGGCCCGTAGTGGCTCGCGAAGAAGCGCTGCACGTCATCGGTACGGATCCGCCGAACGCTCTCGAGCGTGCCAAGCGGATCGCGTCCGAGCGGGTGATCGGGGAACACGAGTTCGAAGAAGCGCTCCGCGGCCACACTGCCGGGGTCGTCGTGGGCACCGAGGATCTCGTCTTCGATGACGGTTCGCTCCGCGTTGACGTCGACCTCGCGCAGCGCGGGGTCGCTCACGATCTCGCCGAGGATGGACAATCCGACCGCGATGTCCTCACCAAGGAGTCGTATCCAAAAGCACGTCTGCTCGCGGGCCGTGAAGGCGTTGGACTGGCCGCCGACGCGGTCGAGCGACTCGGCGATGGTCACCGCGTCGAGCCGGTCCGTCCCCTTGAAGAGCAGGTGCTCCAAGAAGTGCGACGAGCCGGCCACTGCCGTGGGCTCGTGGCGCGAGCCGACGGCCACGAAGACGCCGAGCGACGCCGAGCGCGCACCGTCGACGACCTCGGTCACGACGCGACACCCGTTGTCGAGCCGCTCCGTGACCGCACCTGTCGCGGCCCCCACGACGCGGACTACCTGCGGCGGCGGGGGTTCCTCGGGCGCCGAGCCCCCTCGTCCTCGGTGAACGGCTGGCTTGCGGGGCCAAGGTCGCCGAGCTCGCCGGCGAGCTGGGCCTCGAAGGACTCCTCGAACGAGGCGGCGCGCGGGGCGTCGCTCGTCGAGGCGGCGCGCGGGGCACTCTCGGTCCGCGGCGGGCGCGACTCGGCGCGCGGGGCCGAGGGCCTCGGGGCGGACGGCGCGCCGTCGCTCGAGACGTCACCGGCGATCGAGAGCGAGACCTTGCCCTGCGGATCGATGTCGTCGACCTTGACGTCGATCGACTGGCCGAGCGCCAAGACGTCCTCCACCTGGTTGACCCGCTTGCCCCCGGCGAGCGAGGACAGCTTGGAGATGTGCAGCAGCCCGTCGCGACCCGGGAGGATGTTCACGAAGGCGCCGAACTTGGTGAGGTTCACGACCCGACCGGTGTAGACCGCACCAACGTCCGCGGTCGGCGGGTCGAGGATCATCTCGATGCGACGCTTGGCCTCCGTCACCGCGAGGCCGTCCTTCGCACCGATCGTGACCGTCCCGACCATCCCGTCGTCGTCGACGGCGATGTCCGCACCAGTCTCTTGCTGCAGTGTGTTGATGACCTTGCCCTTCGGACCGATGACCTCGCCGATCTTGTCGATCGGGATCTCGAAGCTGATGATCTTCGGCGCCCCGTCGGCGACCTCGTCGCGAGGCTCGGCGATCGCCGCGGTGATCACGTCGAGGATCCGGAGCCGCGCGACCTTCGCCTGGTCGAGAGCCTTGGCGAGCACCTCGGAGGGGAGCCCGTCGATCTTGGTGTCGAGCTGGAGCGCGGTCACGGTGTCGGCGGTGCCGGCGACCTTGANNTTGAAGTCCATGTCGCCGAAGGCGTCCTCCGCCCCCAAGATGTCGGTCAGGGTCACGTAGTTGCCGTTCTCGAACACGAGTCCCATCGCGATCCCCGCGACGGCCGCCTTGATCGGCACGCCAGCGGCCATGAGCGACAGGGTCGAGCCGCAGACCGACGCCATCGACGTCGAGCCGTTGGAAGCCATGACGTCCGAGACCACTCGCAGCGTGTAGGGGAACTCCTCTTGGGACGGGAGCACCGGGATGAGGGCGCGCTCGGCGAGCATGCCGTGGCCGACCTCGCGGCGCTTTGGCGCCCCGACCCTGCCGGTCTCGCCCGTCGAGTACGGCGGGAAGTTGTAGTGGTGCATGTAGCGCTTGTGGGTGTCCGGCGTGATCGAGTCGATGAGCTGGTTCATGCGCGGCATGCCGAGGGTCGTCACGTTCACGACCTGGGTCTCGCCGCGCTGGAACAGCGCCGAGCCGTGCACCGTCGGGAGCAGGTCGATCTCGGCGGTGAGCGGGCGGATCTCCTCGGTCGTGCGACCGTCGATGCGCACGCCCTCGGTCACGATCCGTTCCCGGACGACCTTCTTGGTCAGCGAGCGGATCGCGGGCTTGAGCTCGTGGAGGCGCTCGGGGAACTCGCCGGCGAGCTGCTCGGTGATCGACTTGGACACCGTGTCGGTCGCGACGGCGCGCTCCGCCTTGCCCGCGACCTTGTTCGCCGCGGCGAGAGGGCCGGCCCCGATCGCCTCGACGCGGGCGTAGACGTCGTCGCCGTAGTCGGCCTTCGCGTCGAACTCGATGTCGACGATCGGGCCGCGCTGGGCGACGAACGCGTCGACCAGGTCGCGCTGGAGGTTTATCGAGTCTCTGATCCAGGTCTTCGCGGCCTCGAGTCCCGCAGCCAGGACCTCCTCGGTCACCTTGGGCGCGCCGTCGGCGAACTTCTCGAAGCTCCCCTCGGTGCCACCCGCCTCGACCATCATGATCGCGATCTCGGCGTCGCGGTCCTCTGTCAGCGCACGGCCGGCGACGACGAGCTCGAAGGTCGACTCATCGCCCTCCTGGTACGTCGGGTGCGGCACCCAGCCGCCCTCGGTCGTAAAGGCGACCCGAACCGCGCCGATGGGGCCCGTGAAGGGGATGGGCGAGATCATGAGCGCCGCGGACGCCGCGTTGATGATCAGGACGTCGTGGGGGTTCACCTGGTCGGCGGCGAACACGGTGCCGACAACCTGGGTCTCGTTGCGGAACCCCTTCGGGAAGCTCGGGCGCAGCGGGCGGTCTGTCAGCCGGCAGATCAGGATTGCCTGGTCCGAGGCCTTGCCCTCGCGGCGGAAGAACGCCCCGGGGATCTTGCCCGCCGCGTACGCGCGCTCTTCGATGTCGACGGTGAGCGGGAAGAAGTCGACCCCCTCGCGCACGGTGCGCGCGGCGGTCGCCGTGACGAGCACGACGGTGTCGCCGATCTGGGCGACGACCGCGCCGTCGGCCAGTTGTGCAAGCTTGCCGGCCTCAAAGGACAGGCTTCGGTCGGTCCCGGTGATGGGACCGCTGACGCGGATCGCGTCGGACATTGGTGCTCCTTATGTTGTGGGCACCACGCCGCCGGATCCCAGTGGCGGACCTCCGAGGACTCGGGAGCCCGCCACTGGCAGCCGACAAGCTCGGGTGCCGTCTAGTGCGCCGGACGATCCGGCACTGTGTACCGCGCTAGCGGCGGATGCCGAGCTTCCCGATGATCGTGCGGTACCGCTCGACGTCGTTGCGCTGCACGTAGTTGAGCAGGCGACGACGCTGGCCGATGATCATCATGAGGCCGCGACGGGTGTGGTGATCTCCCTTGTGCGCCTTCAGATGCTCGGTGAGGTGGTTGATGCGCTCGGTGAGCAGCGCGATCTGGACCTCGGGCGAGCCCGTGTCCGTCTCGTGCTTCCGATGCTCCTCGATGATCGCAGCCTTCTCAGCCATGACGTGGTGGTACCTCAGTGAGAGCCCGACGTCGCGCCAGCGGCGCGCGGGGGACGGCGTCAGCCGTCCGGAGATAAAGGGTAGCAGCCGACGTGATCCATGACCCGCGTCCTCGACTCCAAGCCCGGGCCAGCGGTGCCGCTGGTTGTGGCCACATTGCGCCGCGGTTGAGGGCGCGTGGAGGGTCTCCTGCGACCCTTGCCCTCGCGGAGCCGACAACGCGCCCACTTAGAACCCCGGGGTCACCCAGATGACGCTCGATACCGAACTCGCCCACCTCGTGCGGGCCGGTGGCGACCCTGACGCTGGCACGTTCCCGTCAGCCATGGCGGCCGTCGCCCAGCACTCCGGTGACTTCCACGTGCTCGTCAATCGTGCGGGCACGATCATCTACGCGAATCCGGTCGCCGCGGCGGCATTCGGCGTCGAGCCGCACGACGCCGTTGGGGGCTCGGTGCTCGCCCACCTCCACCCCGACGACGTCGAGCGCGCCATGACCAGGTTCGTCGAGCTCCTCGCGACGCCCGGTGCGTCGATCACCGACACGGTGCGGATCGTGTCGCCCTCCGACGGCGTCCGGACGATCGAGACCGTGACGACCAACTGCCTCGACAATCCCGCGATCTCGGGCGTCATCGTGAACGGGCGGGACGTGACCGGGCACGACAAACTCGGGCGCGCCTACGAGATGCTCGCTGCCACGAACGAGGCGATCCTGCGGATGGAAGACGCGGCGTCGATCTTCGAGGCGATCTGTCGCATCGCCGTCGAGCACGGCGGGTTCCTCGGCGCCTGGATCGGCGTCACGTCCGCTCCTGACGCCCTCCTCGAGATCGTCGCAAGCTCGGGGCCCTTTACGCCCGAGGGGATCGCGGCGCGGATTCGCGAGGTCGACAGCTCCTTCGCCGAGGGGCGCACGCCCACCGGCATCGCGCTGCGTGAGGGCGCTGCGGTCTTCGTCGACGACTTCACGAGCGATCCCTCGACCGCGCCGTGGCACGACATCGCCCGCCAGACCTCGATCGGCTCCAGCGCGTTCGTCCCGCTCCGCCAAGGCGGCACCCCTGTCGGGGTGCTGTCCCTCGTGGCGCGAGAGCCGAGGATCTTCGACCCCCGGCTCCGATCGGTACTCGAGCAGATGGCGAACAACGTCAGCTTCATCCTCGACCAGTTCGTCAGCGACGCGGCGCATCGCGCGGCCGAGGACGCCGTCGCGCACCTGAACGGCGAGCTGGAGCGCCTGTTGGGCGAGCGAACCAACGAGCTTGCGCGGACCCGGGCTGCCACCGAGGCGCTCGCGGAGAGCGAGCACCACTTCCGCTAGGCATTCGAGGAGAACATGGCGCCGATGCTCTTCACCGGCCTCGACGACAAGGTGCTCGCGGTCAACGACGCGTTCTGCAGCATGCTCGGGCGCCCGAAGGAGGCGTTCTTCGGGCCGGACCTCAACGCATTCACGCACCCCGACGACGTGGGCATCACCGAAGAGGCCCACACGCGCCTCATGTCCGGCGAGATCGACAAGGTCAGCTACGTGAAGCGCTACCTCCACAAGGACGGCCGCGTGATCGTCGCGGAGGTGTCGAAGTCCCCCGCCCGAGACGTCGCGGGCAACCTCCTCTACTTCATCGTCTCGGAGCGCGACATCACCGACGAGCGGGCCCTGACAGCCCAGCTCTCCCACCAGGCGCTCCACGACCCGCTCACCGGGCTGCCGAACCGCCTGCTCTTCGAGGACCGACTGTCCCAGGCCCACGCGCGCGTCGCGCGCGACGGGGGGCTCGGCGCGGTGCTGCTGCTCGACCTCGACGACTTCAAGAGCGTGAACGACACCCTTGGGCACCTCATTGGCGACCAGCTGCTCGTCGCCATCGCCCGGAGGTTCGAGAAGGTGACCCGCACGTCGGACACGCTCAGCCGATTCGGGGGCGACGAGTTCCTCTACCTCGCCGAGCGCCTCTCGTCGACGAGCGAGGCCGAGGAGATCGCGTCGCGCATCCTGCACACCCTCGCAGAGCCGATCTCGATCGACGGCCTGCTGCTTGAGCCCCACGCGAGCGTCGGCGTCGTCGTCTTCGACGGGACGAGCAGCGACCACGCAGAGCTCATTCGAGACGCCGACGTCGCGATGTTCGAGGCAAAGCGCGAGACCAAGGGCCACCACGTGGTCTTCACCCCGATGATGCACCAGCAGGTCGCGAGACAGTTCACGCTGCTCCACGAGCTCCGCTCGTCCATCGGTGGCCGCGACCTCGCGATGCACTACCAGCCGGTGGTCGACCTCTCGACGCTCGGCATCATCGGCTTCGAGGCACTGATGCGCTGGCAGCACCCAGATCGCGGCTGGGTGCCACCGACGACGTTCATCCCGCTCGCAGAGCAGAACGAGCTCATCTACGTCCTGGGCTCGTTCGCGCTCAACGAGGCCGCGTGCGTCGCGGGCGACTGGGTGCGAACGACGGGACCCGACGTCGCGCCGTACATCGGGGTCAACCTGTCCGCCCGGCAGTTACATGACCCGGGCCTCGTCGCCAAGGTCGACGAGGCCCTCGAGCTGAGCGGGCTCGCGCCTGGCCGCCTCATCATCGAGATCACCGAGAGCGTCGCGCTCAGCGACATCACCGTCACCTCGAGGGTCATCGAGCACTTCGACCGGCTCGGGATCGGGATCGCCCTCGACGACTTCGGCACGGGGTACTCCTCGTTCTCCTACCTCATGCACCTGCACCCCCGGATCATCAAGATCGACCAGTCGTTCGTCCGGCCCCGCCACCCGAGCGCGCGGAGCGACGCGCTGCTCGAGACGATCATCTCGCTCGGGGCCAAGCTCGGCCTGACCGTCGTCGCCGAGGGCATCGAGACCGAGGCGCAGCTCCGGCGACTGCGGTCGTTCGGCTGCGAGCTCGGGCAGGGCTTCCTCTTCTCGCACGCTGTCCCCGCGAGCGACGCGACCGAGCTGCTGGCTGCGCAGCGCGCGTCGCACGCCGCCCTCGCGCCGTAGGCGCCCGCGCGCCTCGCCTCGACACGAGTCGGCAACCACGTGCCGCTGGGCGGCCGGCGAGCGGGCCGCCAAGGTTGCCTCGTCGAGCCGATCGCGCGACCCCCTCGGACGTCGCGGCCATGCGGATGTCGGCCTAGCGCTCCAAGGCGGCCCTGGTTGCCTCGACGTCGTGGCCGATCTGGGTCACGAGCGCGTCGACGGACTCGAAGCGCTCCTCGCCCCGCAGCCGCGCCACGAACGAGACCCGCCCCGCCTCGCCGTACAGGTGGTCGTCGAAGTCGAGCAGGTAGGCCTCGACGAGCACGTCGGCGTCGTCGTAGAAGGTCGGGCGACGCCCGACCGAGATGGCCGCGGCGTGGCGCTCGCCGCTCGGTCGCGCCCAGGTCCCCGCGTAGATCCCGACGGCGGGGACCACGAGCCCGTCGCGCACGGCCAGGTTCGCGGTCGGGAACCCGAGCCCGCGCCCCCGGCCGTCGCCCTTCACCACGGTGCCCTCGAGCTCGTGGGGCCGACCGAGCATCGCCGCGGCGTCACCCACGTCCCCACGTGCGACCACCTCGCGGATCCTCGACGACGAGATCGGCTGGCCCCCACTCGCGTCGAGCGCGACGGGCTCGACCACGTAGCCGCCAGGTGACGCCATCGACTCGAGCAACTCGACGTCGCCGCGGCGTCCGCGCCCGAACCGGAAGTTCTCCCCCACCACGATCGTCGCCGCGCGCAGCGCGCCGACCAGGACCTCCTCGACGAACGACGACGGCTCCTGGGTCGCCCGCGCCTCGTCGAAGTCGACCACGACCACGCGGTCGATCCCGAGGCCCTCGAGCAGCTCGAGACGCCGCTCGAGCGTGGTCAGCAGTTGTGGTGCGTGCTGGGGGGCGACGACAGAGGCCGGATGCGGGTCGAAGGTCACGACCGCCGAGGCGAGGCCCTGGCCCGCCGCGGTCGAGAGCAGGCGGCCGAGCACGTGGCGGTGCCCGAGGTGGACCCCGTCGTAGACGCCGACGGTCACCGCGGACCTTGACTCGTCGCGAGGCACCGCGCCGGCCGCGTACACCTCCACGGCGGCGAACCTAGTCCCCGTCGCGCGTGGCGCCCGGGGCGACGACGACCTCGGGGCGCAGCTCGCCCGCTTCATCGATGACCGCGACTGCCACGAGCGCGCCGTCGTGGTCACAGGCCGCGACCTCGCCGACGTGCTCGACGGGACCATCGAGGCGCACCGCGCCGCCGCGCGCGAGGGTCGCCGCCGCGGCCGCGTCGAGGGTGACCACGCCCAGGTGCTCGACCATCGAGCGGGGCGACATGAGCAGCTCGCGCGGCGGGGCCGACCCGTCGCGGATCGCCTCGAGCGCCCAGGCGTCGTCGATCGAGAAGCAGCCCACGGCCGTGCGTCGAAGCGACGTGAGGTGCGCGCCGCCACCGAGCGCGCGGCCGAGGTCGTCGGCCAGGGATCGGACGTACGTGCCCGGCGAGCACTCGACGCGGAAGGACCACGAGCCGTCGCCGAGCGGCGCGACGTCGAAGCGCTCGACGTGGACGCGGCGCGGCGCGCGCGGGACCTCGATCCCCTCGCGGGCGAGCTCGTGGAGCCGCCTGCCCTCGTGGTGGATCGCCGACACCATGGGCGGGACCT